>DNGI01000537.1:7266-18631 GCA_003486645.1 Cyanobacteria bacterium UBA11370
TGTTTGTTGTTTGTTGTTTTTTAGCCAGTTTTCACTAATGACCAACAACTACCAGCAACTAATAACTAAGTTAATAATGCTTTTGTTCCAGATTCACCAGCACGCCGCAACTGCCGCATTAGTTTTAAGTTCAACAATCCTAGAATGATGAACTGACTAAGTATTGGTAGAAAAATAGTTGTTGTTGTGGCGTGTTCCATCCCTGCCCAAGGAAAGGTAGAAAATAACCAAATGTTAGGATGAGATTGAGGCTCAATGCCCATTACTAGTAAGATAATGGGAGGTAAGGCGAATAGTGCAACTAGAGTGCCAGTTGTCCAAAGCGATCGCTTCGGTGTTTTCATCATTAGCATGAGTTGGGCAAGGGTTGCAAAAATCATTGTTAGACTAATGAAAAACCCTATCGCCAGAAGCGCTTTGGTTTTGTCTAAATAATCGCTAGGACATAGAAAAGCTAGAACCAAAAATGGAGTGGTTGCGATCGCTAAATTTATCGCAATTGCGACGGTATTTGGGCTTTGTTCTCCCCAAATTAAATCTTGCATCCTGCTAAATTGTTCACGCCTTGTTGCTTTTGTATTAGGGTAACGTGCCCAATCTTGTAAGGTTTGGCGGTGCGGTGAAAGCACGGCAATTAGTCCCCCAAATAGCACGATGTTACAAGCTGCCATCCACACGAGATTACTTACGGTTGAGAAGGTAAAATCGGGATAATTAGTTGGAGATTCGAGCGTAAATCCTAACAGTACAGCTTCAATGCAACCGACTAACCAATAACTTTGTCGCTTGCTAAAAAGGGTAGCATGAAGATTGGAGAAACGTCGATGCAGGGCTTGCCAAATCCAGCCTGTCCATAAAGCGTAATTAAGCAGTGCAAAACTAATAATACAAACCCCAGTTGCACCAACAGGAAGATGGAACCATTTCCAGTCTTGAATCACTCCCAAATTAAAGGGAAAATCTGTATAGTTTGAACCTGTCCGATTTACCAAATAAGGCAGTACAACCGACGGAGAAAATAGATTCCACCAATCAAATGGACTGAAATCTATTGGTTTGCAATAAGCGATCCATAAGAAAATTAGAACCGCACCACTACCGAACCAAGATTGAAATCCACCCAAGAAAGAGCTACTTAAACTAAACAACAATGCAGCACTGTAGAAGAAAATACAGCTAACAATCAGAACCAGCCAAAAACTGAGAATTTCTAGTAGCGGAATTTGAGCAGATAGCCCTAACCACAAATGTAATGGAAGGGTGAGTGCAGCGGTGAAATAAAGTAAAATCGGGACTCCTAACAATTTGCCACACAAAATACTTTGGGCAGATTGAGGACTGAATCGAATGAAGTTTAATGTGCCACGACGTTCTTCTCTTGTCAAGTCACTGATGAGCATATAAGTTCCCATCACCAACATACCAAGTAGCACTATTAAACTCAGCCACGCGAACATATGGGAATATAGATAGTGCCACCAAAGCGGTATATTAATTGCCTCTGGAGGACAAGAATAAGGATTCCGAATGTTTTGGAAGTACCTTATTTTTTCATTTATTCCTTCTATCTGTCCTTTGAGTTGATGAATTTTTTCGGAATCAAAGTTAGCAGGACTGCTGTAGTGATAAAATTGGTTTTGTAGGTGACGATATTGTTCTTGCAGTTGGTCAAATTGCTGTTGAGCTCCTCGACGAATATCTGCCATCTGGCAAAATATTGCGTTTATATTGTAGTAAGCTGATGTATCAAATTTTGTCACATATTTGGTTAATCGATTAAGTTGGCTCAACCCATACAGAAACATGAGTAAGTAACTTAGTAAAGATATTGCGATCGCTACTGCTACAGTCCGAACCTGCAATCGCCCTTTAATCTCTCGCAATAGCTGCGGATTCCAATCACCGATGCGGTCTACTAAATTAAGTATCATTGGCAAAAATTCCAAAATCTAAAGTATTTAAGGAACTAACCATCACCCCAACAAACAACCAACAACCAACAATAAATAACAAATTATTAAGATGCCTGCTGATGTCCTAGTTTTAGGAAAATAGTCTCTAAGTCTTCCTGAGTACAGTGGAATTCAGTTAGGGCAATTTTGGCTTCAACCAGCGATCGCAATAATGTAGCACAGTCTTCTTGACTTCCTGAAAAGTGAACTCGCACCTGATTCTTTCCAGCTACAACCTCCCACTCTTGCACCAAAGGATTATTTTTCAATTCAGCCGTTAATGCCTCTATCTTACCTAATGTTGATAAAATAATTTGCTGACGACTGAGGCGATTGTACAATTCAGCTAACGGCGCACTTTCCACCAAATAGCCCAATTCCATAATCCCTACTGACGTACAAAGTTCCGCCAAATCACTCAGAACGTGTGACGAAATCAAAATCGTCATTCCCGCTTCTTGTAACGTTTTGATAATTTCCCGAAACTTCATCCGCGCGATCGGGTCTAATCCAGAAACGGGTTCATCTAGTAATAGTAAAATGGGTTCATGAATAATCGTTCTCGCCAAACTCAAACGCTGTTTCATTCCCCGCGATAAGGTCGCAATCAAGCTATTACGTTTATTCGTTAATTGCACCAATTCCAACACTTCCCGGAGGCGTTGAGTACGACGGGGATGTCGCAAGCGATACAGTCGCGCAAAATAATCTAAATAATCCCAAACGGTGAGATCTTCATAGACAGGAAAGTCATCGGGAAGATAACCGAGTCGCTGCTTAAGTTTGGGGTTACTTTGGTCGCGTACCAAGCGATCGCCATTAATATAAATTTCCCCAGTCGTGGGTTCTTCCGCCGCCGCTAACATCCGAATTAAGGTCGTTTTTCCTGCGCCATTGGGACCAATTAGTCCGTAAACTTCACCCGCTGCAACCTGTAAATCGATATCATTAACCGCAATATGACGATCAAATTGCTTTGTCAGTCCACGAGTCGAAATCGCCAAGTCTTGCGCCATGGGGGTTGGGGGTTCAATCAAGCTTCCTATTTCCATATCGAGTACCAATACGATCTAATGTCTGACAGTCTAACCTCTCTTAAGTGAAGGTATATCTCACCCCGTGACACTTATGCACTTCGGTAACAGAATTGGTAACGGAAGGGTTAAGGGTGAAAGATTAGTCAACGTCAAGATCCCCGACTTCTTGGAGAAGTCGGGGATCTGAACACCAGCTTGCAATCCCTTACTTTGTTAATTCTTTTTTCCCAGTAAAAAATAAGTTGTCATTTGCCCTTTCCCTTTCACTTCAATAACGCCCCGTTCTTTAAATAAAAATTTTTCTTTTAATTTTTCATAGGTCGTAACTGTTACCTGAATTTGACCGGGCAACCCGTGAGATTCCATCCGACTTGCCATATTTACTGTATCTCCCCACAAATCATAACTAAATTTTTTCAAGCCAATTACACCTGCTACAACCGGACCCGTATTAATGCCAATTCGCATATTAAAAACTTGTCCTGTGTGATTGCGAAACTGGGTAATTTTAGCTTGCATATCCAGTGCCATTTGGGCGATCGCTTCCGCATGGTTGGGCTGGGGATTAGGTAATCCACCTACGACCATATACGCATCACCAATCGTTTTAATTTTTTCTAAACTATGTTGTTCACATAGTTGATCAAAGATCGAGAATATTTTATTGAGTAAATCGAGCAAATCGATGGGCTTCATGGATGAAGCGAGTTCAGTAAAGCCGACAATATCAGCAAACAGAACCGTCACTTCAGCAAAGTCATCGACAATGATTTTGGGTTCTTGTTTTAACCGTTCAGCAATGGGTTCTGGTAAAATATTGAGAAGTAAGTGTTCGGATTTTTCTTGTTCGCACCGTAGGGCGGCTTCGGTACGTAAGCGTTCAGTAATATCTCGAAAAATAGCGCGTGTTGCTACAGGTTTGCCTTCTACAAATTTACAGTTAATACTCCCTTCTACCGATATCTTCCGACCATCTTTGGTTACAAATTCTGCATTACATTTTTTAACTCTTTCTCCCCTTGCCACGCAGCGAAATACATTTTCACAGTTAGATTTAGAATCGGGATGAATAATATCAAATAGAGACAAATTAGCAATTTCTTCATCACTATATCCCAGAGTCTCTCGCCAAGCTCGATTAACATAGACAAACCGTCCTTCAATCGTAACAGACTGAATTAAATCACTAGCATTTTCAAACAAATCTCGATATCGTTCTTCGCTTTCTGAGAGAGCAACTTCGGCTTGTTTGCGCTTAATAAATTGTCCTAGTTGGCTACCAATAGCTGCCATTACCTCCAATAAATCCGGGTCAAACCGCTGAACATCACAACTATAGAACGCCATTACTCCCAAAATTTCATTATCATCTTGAATAGGGAATCCAAACGCTCCATGTAATTCGATTGGCGATCGCTCAATGTTCTCGTTTTGGGTAATATCACTCATCCATTCAGGGGAATGGCTTTGCCAAATTCGGTTAACTAACTGATCCTTAGTAATTAAAGGGATCGGCGGGTTAATTTCAGCAAGCTGTTGTCTAAAAATGGGTGGGTTTAGCCACATTTCTACACAGGCTAAGATCGGATTTTGAGTTGAAGAGTCTACTGTCCAAAATTCACCCACATCCCATTCCAAGGTTTGAGCGATCGCCTCTAAGATTTTGGGAATGGCATCATCGACAGTCGCTGATTCCGCTATGATATGAGTTGTAGCGTGTTGAACGGCTAAACGCTGTTGAGTTCGCTGGCGTTCGGTAATATCCCGCCCAATGTAAATAAAATTTTGCAACCCTTCTGTCTCGGTTTGGATGGCTGAACAAGAAAACGCAACTGTTACTTTTTCTCCACTTTTAGTCTGACAAACGACTTCTAAATTAGATAAGGATTTATCCAATAAACTATGTTCTTGACTGGCAACAGGGAGTACATAGTTCTCGTTAAGAATGAGAGAAATCGGCTTGCCGATTAATTCAGCTTCACTATACCCAAATAAATCTTGAGCTGAACGATTAACGGTTTTAATTATTCCTGATGATGTAGTGACTATTAACGCATCAGCCATTGAAGTAATAATTTTATCAATATAAGTTTTGGAAGCCTCTAAGTTACTCACGAGAAGACTCGTTTCATTCGTGGCTTGTACTAACGTTTGTTCCAAAACCATTTGTTGAGTTGTATCTTCTAAAAAGATAATTAATTGATCAATTGAATTTGGGTTCTCTTCGTAAAAATCTAACTTATTTTTGGTAATATAGAAATCAAAGTACAAGGGGTTTCCCTGAACTGAATGACGACCAATTGCTTTTAATTCAAAACTTGCCTCTCGTTCTTCAAGAACATCAATCAGGATATCTTCCACTCCGATCAGTTCTGGAAACCCCAAGCGCACATCCTTCCCTTGTCGAGTTTCATCGGGACAATCTGCAAATCGCTCTATACCCAAGGATAGTTCTATAATTTTGAAATCCCGATCTACAATCACGTATTCTCTGCGTCGTAGAGCTAATAGGGAGAGGAGTTTGTTTAAAAGAGTATTCATATCAGCATGGATATTTCGGCTGCTGTCCGGAGTAAGGTTGTAGGGTGTCTGCTTGCAGACCTCAGAGATGAGACGATACAACAATTAGTGAATCGTTTTGAGCGAATCTGAGTATTATCCTAATCTGAAAATAGACCATAAGGGAGAGGACAGGGTTAAGCTACAGGGACATATTAACCCCAATGACCGTAATACGGGTAACGGCTCTGTAATACGTCTAGCCTTGTTAGGTTGATGCCATGATTCTGTAAGCTAGTTTATGAAAAATTGCATCAACATTTGAGCCAAGTTTGGCTGAAGTAGGATAAGTGGCTAATACTCTCTGCTGATCTGTCAAGGCTATACTCTCAAGGAGTTTTACCACTTCCTCTTTGACAAGCAGGTCTGCCTTATTTAAGGCTATGATAGCGAACCCCTTGGGATTAACACCTAAAAAAGACTGAACATGATCGACAATATGATCGAGAGTTACTTGACGGCTAACATCAGCAACAATCACAGCACCACTCGCTCCTTGCATATACATTGGAGTGACCGCTTTAAATTTGGTATTCCCTTCTAAATCCCAGATCAGCATTTGCAATTTGAGTTGTTTTTGCTGATCGGCGGCTTGAAACTCGACCGTCTTCCGCGAAATTTTAACCCCGACCGTTGAAAGATATTTGTCGCTAAACTGGCGTTCTACAAAACGTCGAATTAAACTCGTTTTGCCAACACTAAAATCCCCTAACATACAGATTTTTTTAGAAATTATCGAATCCATTGTGATAGCTGCACTGAATTTCAAAGAGACAGATTCTGCTCATACCAGTTTGCTAAAGAAGTGATAGACATACTTGGATCTCAACCCTTATGTCGTCTAGGTTTTGGAGTTAGCCAAAATTTCAACACTAAAGCAAATTGGTATAATAACATTTAACTTGCAATGGGATACCGATGAGTTTTAAAAATGGCAAATAGAATGAGCAACAATTTGGTATTTTCAGGAACAGTTTTTCAAAATCCCTGAAATTGAGTTAGTCTTACTTTACTTCAATCAGACCGTACTTGTTGCAACGCTCTCAACGTGCCAGACGGCATATACGGCATATTAAGATTACTCCGCTTCCCTCAGACGAACCCCGCCTGAATTTTCCACAATTGCCCCTCGCTGGCTCAGATTAAGCTTCATTTCCTTCGATAATCCTGAATTGTATCCAAATAGTGCCTTCTCCACGATCGCACCTCTCTGGTCACAATCCTTAAGGTTAGCACCGAGCAAATTTGCACGGCTCAAATCAGCATCCTTTAGGTCAGTATTCTGTAAATTCGCCGTTCCCAGGTTAGCACGGGTGAGATTAGCACGACCCAGATTAGCACTGCCTAAATTAGTACGACTGAGATTAGCGCAGTTGAGGTTGGCTCCGCACAGATTAGCACTGATTAGATGGGCATTACTCAAATTCGCATCACTCAGGTTAGCACGGCTGAGATTAGTACCACCCAGGTTAGCACCGATCAAATCCGCACCACTCAGGTTAGTACTAATCAAGTTAGCACTAATCAAGTTAGCCGCACTCAGATCAGCACCATTAAGATCAGCACCGATTAGATTAGCGCCGCTAAGGTCTGCACGACTCAGGTTAGCACTGATCAAGGTCGCTCCATTTAGGTTAGCAAGGCTCAAGTCAGTACGACTCAGATCCGCCAAACTGAAGTTAGAACCATTGAGGTTAGCAAGGCTCAGGTTAGCACCACTCAAGTTAGCATGGTGAAAATTGTTACCGCTGAGGTCAGTCCCGCCGAGGTTAGCGCCGCTGAGGTTCGCTTTATTCAGATTCGTTCCTCTCAGATTCGTACTGCTAAGATTAGCATTGCTGAGGTTCGTACTGCTGAGATTCGCCCCGCTGAGGTTAACACCGCTGAGGTTGACACTAATCAAATCTGCTTCACTTAGGTTAGCACCGCTAAGGTTAGCGCCACTGAGGTTAACACTAATTAGATCCGCACCATTGAGATTAGCACCACTCAAGTTAGCACCACTCAGGTTAGCACTGATTAGATCCGCCCCACTCAAATCCGCCCCACTCAAATCTGCCCCACTCAGGTTAGCAAGACTGAGATTAGCACTACTCAGGTTAGCACCACTCAGGTTAGCATCACTCAAGTCAGCAAGACTCAGGTTAGTATGACTTAGATTCGCAACACTCAGATCCGTTCCACTGAGGTTAGCACCACTGAGGTTATCGCCACCAAGGTCTTCACCACTCAGCTTGATCCCGACAAAATCTTTCGCCAGACTTAAACCTGCAATTTTCGCCAGCTTCGGAAAGTCCTCGGTTCTTACCCCCATAATTTGCCGGATCAAATCTTGAACGTCCGGACCAAACTCTTCATCAGTCATATCGCCACTCTTGCTGACTTAGATAGGGCTTTTATTGTCGCTTAAAGAGGTGACACGCGATCGCTATCTCGATCACAATACTTCTTTTTTACACCAATTGCCACCTGATCTCATCCCTTAGAGGTAGGAGCGATCAGCTCACTGTGCTAGGGGTCGGTTACTATACACTATTTCTAATTCTCTCATGAAGCAAGTCATACCATTTTGGATTTTGGATTTTAGATTTTGGATTGGGGAAGATTTACTCTGTCAGAGTTTGAGTTACTTAGGTATCGCATTTCTTTTTTCAATTGGTATCATTATGTAACAGGTTAGTGCTCATCACTGACAGTTCACAAGTCACTGATGAGCCTTTTCTTCACCCATCCTTTGTTGATTTGTAGGAGTGGTTAAAAAAGATTTTTGTCAGTCCACGCCTCCCTCCAATTTTAACCCAGCGATTCTCTCAACAACTTCAACAATTCAGAGCGCGATAACTCTGGCAATTGCAACAACAATCTCTTCAACTGCTGGGGTGGTAATATTAATAACGAATCCACAATCCCTAAAAGTTCTTCATCTAAATTCCCAAAGCGAAATTGCAGCAACTTTTCTACCCCTAAACGCTGTCCTTGCTGAATGTCTAGAGTGCCACCTTCTAATTGAGATAATTGCACTAGCCATACGGTTAATTCTTGTGGAGGTAATGTTAACAAAGGCTCGATAATTGCTGCCATTTCAGAAGGCAATTCACCAAATTTAACTTTCAGAAAGTTTTCTAGAATTAGGCGCTGTCCTTGCTGAACTCCTTGTTCAATACCTTGCTGAACTCCTTGCTGAACTCCTTGCTGAACTCCTTGCTGAATCCCTTGCTGAACCCCCTCTTCAATACCTTGCCGAATACCTTCCTCTCGTGCTTGTTGAATTGCTGCATTTAGTTGTTGCCGATAAAGAGGTGCTAAAGCCATAATTAACTCCCTATCTTCTGTCTCTAACTCTTGATTCGCTGTCAAGTTCACTTGCAAATTATATAATAATTCTAACGCATTCTCTCGTAATGAGTTATCCTCTGGTAGTGCCCCTACTTCTTGAATCGCCTGTTTTTGCACCCCTCCTTTTCCTAAAATCCTCAGCCAGAGAGTTTCTGAAGTACGTGGCAATTGGTGAATGGCAATAAGTCCAGTTAACAACGAACGTCCCAGAACATAGACTCCCGACATCTCAAGAGATTCAGAAAATGATTGAAGGTTAAAGCCTTCTAATAAAGCAGATGAAGCCGTTGGAGTGAGAATCCATAACTGAGGTAATTCTACGCTATCAAGTCGCCTATCTTCTCGTTTTGCCTGCCGTTCTAATTCAGCATGAACATCGAAAAGCTTACCCATACAACTCCGAATTTGACTGGGTGTGACAGCATTGCGAAAAGGTTCAAAAATAGCAGAAGTTCTAGCTAATTGTCCGAGTAATCCCAGTCGTTGTAGGTAATCAGAATGGCTAGATTTGGGCGTAAACCAAACATCAATTTCTCGCACTTCCCCTGACACATCACGGCTGATTTCAACATCGCCAATTGGGGATAATAATTCTTTCAGATAGTCCTTTGCAAATTGATCGTGAACAAATCGCGTCATTTTTTAGTCTTGATATCTTGGCGAGTAATACTTAAGAAAAAGTGCAAAATCTCAGTGAAAAGGAATCATGAATTGGATGGCGCGATCGCTCACCCTATAAGACTTCATTGGGATCAATTCCTTGCTCCCGCAATAATGCCGCTAAACGTTCCGCACGTTGCCGTTCTTGTTCAACTAACTGTTCAGCTTGTTCGGCACGTTGTCGTTCTTGTTCAATTAACTGTTCAGCTTGTTCGGCACGTTGTCGTTCTTGTTCAGTGCGTTCCCGCTCTAACTCTAATTGTCTCTCAACTTCAGTCGCTCGCTCATCTCCAGTTAACAATAAATTGCCATTGCGATCGCACCAACGCAACCAATTATAATGTTTACTCTCAAACTCACCGTCCCATAATGTTAATCCTAACTCTACCCCTTCCATCCAGTTAGTTTCTAACTGAAAGTAGTTCCCTTCTCGTAATCCATATACCCGTACAACAGACTCATCCAATTTCTTCAGAGGATCAAATACGACATAGTACGCCACTCCAGCACGAGCATAATCTTTCAATTTAGTGTCTAATTCTTTCCCTTTTTTATTTGATACAATCTCAATCGCTACTTCCGGTAATTTCCCTAACTCCCAAACAAAATAGGAGCGATTTTTCTTTTGACTCCAATCATCTGGCATGGCTACCTCTAAAGACAGCATCACATCCGGAACCAAGGCGGATCGTTTAATCGCATAAAATAGTCCTACATTAGCAGCCGCTAGAAAAGGACTTTCTAACTTTAAAGAAGTGTAGAGGCACTCCACTAAAAATCGCTGCTGTTTCTCTTGAATGAAACTATCCACAGGGGTATCGTCTTCTACTACCAGATGGTCAATGTTAGGAGATTTTACCTCAAATTGTGGCTCATCTGATATAGATTCAGGTTCAACCGTTACTAATTGCGTGTTGGCGGGAGACATAGCTTATAAGATTAAAACATTAGGGTGATGCTATTTTAGCGTAGACTCACCCGTAAGGAACATCTACAAGAATTCCCTACATTGCTGTAGATTTGAATGTCAATAGTTATTTAAAATCAATCCTAGTTTGAGTATTAGATTGATTGTAAAAATGTTAAACTAAATAGGATACCCAAGACGGTAAAACCTCAAGTGAACCATACCAAATTCCCTGTCTTCTGGGTGAATGTAAAACCCCATCTAAGGTAAGATTAACAGCACCGTCTAAATGAGCGGCTTCAATAGGAGTAATCCCATCTCCCCAACAGTTCCCTTCTCCACAGGTTAATTTGTAACTGCTATACGCTAACCATTGACCTAATCGTTGTTGACCATAAATAGCCTTACCTGCCACACAAACATACTTAACCTTGGGATAAAATGCTCCTGGATAGTGAATTTTCACAAAATCAAGATTGCGTTTTGTCCAGCGTTCTTGGCTAATATGAGGTGTCCCTAATGTTACCAAGGTTGCTACATAAGGATGAGCGTGCCATAATCCGACAAATGAATCCGTCACATCTCCATGAATCGTATAGGGTTTTTCACCCAGATAAATTCGAGCAATCCAACCCCCCGCCGAGTGACCGATTAAGTTAACCTGAGAAACGTTATAGTGATCAAGCACTTGTTTTACTGTTTGATCGAGTTTCCGCAAAATTGGCACCATTGAGCGACCTCCTACTGTAGGTATCCAATCCCGTTGTCGCAGAGGTACAGTTACTGTGGGAAACCCTAACTGTTGTAAAGACTCTTCTAAAAGAAGGTATTCAATGTCCCCAGCAAAATAGCCCGGTAAAATGACAGTTGGTAATGGCATTTTGGATTTTAGATTTTAGATTTTGGATTTTGGA
>DNGI01000537.1:18841-18981 GCA_003486645.1 Cyanobacteria bacterium UBA11370
GATTTTGGATTTTGGATTGGAATGGACAGTGTAAAACTGCTATTTATTAATAAAACTTAATCAATGGTGGCTGTGCAAGTAGTCATCATGAGGCAGATACCACCACCCATGCAAATCTTTCCCCCACTCCCCACTCCCCA
>DNGI01000537.1:19234-19985 GCA_003486645.1 Cyanobacteria bacterium UBA11370
CACTCCCCACTCCCCATTTCCAAACCAGGTACTCTCTATGGAATTAGTGTTGGACCTGGTGATCCTGAATTGATTACCCTCAAAGGATTGCGTATCCTAAAACAATCCCCAGTGGTAGCGTTTCCGGCGGGAGTTTCCGGGAAACCTGGATTTGCTCAAGAAATTGTAGAGGAATGGTTAAATGAGCATCAGGTGCAGTTAGCCTTAACCTTTCCTTACGTGCAGGATATTGATATTCTGACTCAAGCTTGGCAAAAGGCGGCGGAGCAAGTCTGGTATTATCTCGATTTAGGTCAAGATGTGGCGTTTGTTTGTGAAGGAGATGTTAGTTTTTACAGCACGTTTACCTATTTGGCACAAACTGTGCAACAACTCTATCCAGAGGTAGTAGTGCAAATGATACCAGGAGTATCTTCGCCAATGGCAGCCGCATCTATTTTAGGATTACCATTAACAATCCGTGGCGATCGCCTCGCTGTGCTTCCAGCTCTCTATAATATGAGAGAATTGGAAACAATTTTAGACTGGGCGGATGTCTTAGTCTTGATGAAAGTAAGTTCGGTTTATGAACAAGTATGGAACGTATTACATCAACGTCAACTCTTGGAAAAAGCGTGGGTTGTGGAACGAGCAACCTTACCCAATCAGGTAATATATGAAGATTTACGCGATCGCCCTACTTTAAAGTTACCTTATTTTTCCTTATTAATTGTAAAAATTAGTCATTAGTTGTTTGTTGTTTGTTGGTTGT
>DNGI01000537.1:20340-21599 GCA_003486645.1 Cyanobacteria bacterium UBA11370
ACCAACAACTAACAACCAACAATTATGTCCTACATTTCCGTCATTCAAAACTTCCTAGAAAAGCTCAATCAACCCAGTGGTATTGCGGCGATGGCTTCCGTAGGTATTCATGGCATATTGGGACTCACACTACCCTATATGCCCGTATTTTCCCGCGAAGAACCAATAGATCCTCAAATGGTTCAACTCATGGCACTATCGCCAACAGAACTCAGCCGTATCCCTGATCTTTCACTTGCACCGATTCCACCCTATATTTATCAGCAAACCCCTCTAAAATCCGGTTCACTACCCCTAACTCCTCTAAATCCTCCTACGAATAATCTCTCCAATCGTTCCCAATCTCGGCTTGATCCAGAAGCACTAAAAAGAGAACTTGCTCGACGATTAGGGGGAAAAGTATCTCGGAAAATTTACCCTTCTCCAATTTGGCAGCGCCGAAGATTTACCAGGGAAGATATCGAAAAAGTCGTAGATCCTAGCAAGTCTAATTTTCAGCCTCCGACTAATCCTAACACTACAGTTCCCGTTTTGGAATCAAACCCAGATCCTACAAAACTCCCTTCAATTCCATCAACAGATAACAACAACCCTAACCAAAACCAAACCACTCCCCCGAACCAACAACCAGGAGGTGAAATTGCAACGACAAGGGGAGTAGAAGGGGAGAATATTAAACCTGATCAGCCAAATTCTACGAACGATCCAGTTAGCAACGATCTACTCACTTTGATACAAAAACGAACACCCGAAAGACTTACTATCATAGGTAATTATCCCAAAGATGCCTGCACCAATAAACTCCAAGGCACAACGATCTATGGAATAGTCGTGAGTCCGGATACTAAAATCCTCACCATACAATTAACTAAAAGTGCAGGTTCTCCTATTCTGGATCGCCAAGCTGAAGAAGAGATTAAATCCCTTCGTCTTGCTAATCAAACTGGCAACCCCAAACCTTACCGAGTTACGGTTAACTTTGAGTATAAAGAAGAAGCGTGTCAAGTCACTAATTCCCCAGCACCTCCAGAGGGAAATCAGACAACACCCCAACCCTCTGATGCAATAAAACCCCAAGAAACCAATCCCACACCCTCTCAAGAATCAGAGCAAACCAAACCGCAAGAAACCAATCCCACATCCTCCCAAGAATCAGAGCAAACCAAACCTGAACCTCAAGCATCTTCTAGTACAGTACCTTAATCCTCAGCTACAGTAACCACTCCTATAGCGGTTTTCATACTCATGAGGTACAAATT
>DNGI01000377.1:0-7307 GCA_003486645.1 Cyanobacteria bacterium UBA11370
CCCCACACCCCACACCCCCTCATCCAAGAGTTTTATCATGAAATTAACTACCCCAAATCTTTGAGTTTGAGAATGCCTACTTACCCTGGAATTTCAAGTGATGCCTTCAGACACCCCCTCGATCAACAAGCCGAGGATACCTTACGCAGCGTCCCTGGCTTTAATCTAGTGGCTCGCAAGTTTGTAGAATTTCTCTATGAACGTCCTCAGTTTGTTTACCTAATGGGTAATAGCATCCAAGTTGGCCCACGTCAATATTCTACAATTTATCGGTTATTTCGAGAATGTGTTCGGGATTTAGATGTACACCCAGAACCCGATTTATTTGTCAGTCAAAATCCCCAAGTTAATAGTTATGCCTTGGGTCAAGATCATCCCTATATTGTATTAAATACGGGATTATTGGATTTATTGACTGAAAATGAAATTCGTACTGTTTTAGCGCATGAATTAGGGCATATCAAATGTGGTCATACCATCTTAATTCAGATGGGCATTTGGGCGATGAATGCGGCTTCTATGTTAGGAGAATTAACCTTTGGTTTAGGCAATTTAGTAAGTAGCGGTTTGCTTTATGCCTTTTATGAATGGCGGCGCAAAGCGGAATTATCCTCGGATCGCGCGGCGTTATTAGTGATGGACGATTTGAATATCGTGTTGCAAACAATGATGAAACTATCAGGGGGTTCTCACCAGTATGCTCACGAATGCAGCCTAAATGAATTTATCCGTCAATCCGATAGTTATCAAGAACTTGACCAAGATAGTTTGAATCAAATTTATAAATTTTTACTTTACAACGGGGGTAATGGTTCATTCCTAAGTCATCCCTTTCCCGTGGAACGGGTGCGCTATCTCCGGGATTGGGTGGATTCAGAGGAATATCGCCAAATTCGACAGGGTAATTATAAACGGGTGACGAAGGAGGGGGCGGTTGATGTACCATCTCAAGAAGCTTCAGCTAATGAGGCTGAAAGACTGCGGCGTGAAATTGAGGAACTGCAACAGGAAATTAATCGAATCAAATCTCAGTCTAATAATCCTTAGTTGTAACCTGGTGTCAAAATAGGAGGTAGGGCCTAGTGCAACCTGGCTGTAAATAACTCCTCAGTAAAGATCTGTCTACGCTGTACACCCTATGCCCCATACCTAAAGTTATACTACGAGGTACAACAGGGTATAACCTGTAACTCGTTTACATTTTTGTGAAACTATATATCATGAGTTTATGCTACGTTCAAATGCCCGTGAATTCGTCAAGCCTACTGTGTAGATGAGTAACAACATTGACACAGAAGGTCATAACGTTGCTATCGTTACACCTTAAGCAAGGATGTTAGTGTCCTCTAGGATTTTCATGGTCAGGGATGTTATTGCAACGAGTCATCAAACTGAGTCCCATATCAGGCAGAGTAAGTTAGGGTTTAGTACTCAGCAAGCTCAGGAAAGTATCTATCAGTTTTTGTTGGAGATTGTTAGAAAACAGCCTCCTAGCGATGTTTTAAAAGAGTTTAGATACGTGTTTATTGATTATAATTCTTCGGCGGGTAATCCAGAAGCTATTCAGGCTGTATCTCGACTAATTTTTACTAATCATCCACGAGAGTTTCTGGAAACACTCAAGCGGTCTTGCTATATTCTAATTAATAATTGGTACACGTCTAGAAATCATAGCACGATTAAAGAATTAATTGAGATTTTTAATCAGGTTGATTTTCAGAAAAAAACCTTATCGCCAACTCTAAGCCGCCAGAGATTGTGGTTGTTAAATTTTATCCAAGGTAAAGAATATGAAGAATTAAAATTATTTGTTTCTAAATACCAATACTCAGACCAAGAACATTGGAGTAATCGTTACACGTCCTACCTGCTAGTTCCTCAATATACTAACCTTGATAATCCGATAGAACAACGAGAAGCGGCGAGAACTCTTTCCCAAAAACTGAAAGATCAGTTTAAGTTTGAGTTAGCAATGTACACAGCCCGTTCTCAATCGAGTGGTTATCGGCATAAAATCCCTCAGAATCCGACTGCACTTGGGGATAGTGTTTTGCATTTTATCAAAAGAATTGTCGCTAAAAGTGGAACCTATAGTCATGAAAACTTAGCACATATTTTTATCGAACAAACGAAAGGTCTTTGTTACAAAGATTTTAAGATGGCTCTCCAAAAATACTTAATATTTTCAGTCGAAAATAAAGATTTAGTCCAGACGTTAAACCAAAAGTTAGCGGAAAAATTAGAAACACTGTATGAGAGTTATCATGAAGAAACTCTAGATGATGCGTTATTACTCAGAACGTCTAACAAAGTCCTAGAATATTTGACCACTGAAGATCAAGAAGAGCCTTCACCCTTATTTATTTTGTTAATGTCTCAGGGGCATCATCTTACTCTAGTTATTGTTTTGGTGAAAATTATTTTAATTTGTCCTAATGCTCGCGCTCATCTGGAAACTTGCGTGGCTAAATTAATTCGGTATTACTCCACTTATCCGGAAGCAGAATGTAAGTGGGTGATTATCTTTTTTGAAGTCTTTAAAATTACCTTTGCGATTCATGCTGATAACGTTCACTACAATTTGATTAAGATGGAGGATAACAAAACGGGCGATCGCACTCATTTGGATCTGGATGCTTATCGCGTTTTTTCTCAACTGCGTGAATAAAAGGGTTGGTTGTTGGTTGTTGGTTGTTGGTTGTTTGTTGTTTGTTGTTGGTTGTTTGTTGTTGGTTGTTTGTTGTTGGTTGTTTGTTGTTGGTTGTAAATAAAAATAAATCAGTAATTCTTAATTGCTGATGACTAATAATCCTACAAGGGGAATACTAATTTAAAAAAGAAATGTTGCACATGAGTTACTGAAACTCTGACAGAGTGCGCCTTTCAAAATCCAAAATCCAAAATGGTATAAATTGGGTTCCTCTATCTAGGGTTAGAGAAACTGGGCTTGGGGTGGAAATTAGGATGTAACTTTTGCTAGAGGCAGGGTTTAGTTTAGGCTTTGTAAGCTAGGCGATGGTTAGGTGCTAATCGTTGGGAGCATGGCGTGAAACAACTAATTGATTTCTTGAAAAAATTGCATCTGAAGCAAATCTTAACCATCTTTTTAGCAGGAGTGATCTTAGTGATCAGCACCGCTTGCAATACTGGCGATATGCGAGGTGCACGTCCTAATAATCCTCCTGTTCAAGCGGGAGGTGCTAATAATCCCTATAAGGATGGTGGCGATAGCTATACCCAGTATAAGATGTCCCCTGACCCAAATATCAGCCGCTAAAGTATCAATCCAGTTGCTAGCAAAAAGATAGGCAAATTCTTTACTATGCTATTACTGTTGTGATTGAGATTAGCTTTTTAATCAGTGGTTGATGTTTGATATCTAATTCACTTTAAAGAACCTTAAGGAGGTTTTCAATGGATAGAATGATTGCTTGGTTCAAACGTATCCGGTTGGATAAAGTATTAACAGTTTTGATCGCGGGTATTTTACTGTTTGTAAGTACAGCGTGTGGCGGAAAAGTTCTTGCTAAAACCGCTGATCAGATTCGGCAAGAAGTTCCGGAAAGTGCCCTAACTTCTCCCTATGAAGGTGGCATGAATGATTATAGCGATGTCGATCCAAGACAAGATACCAAACAGACAAAAGCAAAAGCAAAAGGATTGATTGATCGGGTTGAAAGTAACCTGAGTAAGAGGGCTGAAACTCCCGAAGAATTACGACAAAACTATCAAGAAGGTGCGCCTCTCGGTAAACGAGTACAGCGGTTAGCTGACAATGTACGCGATGCGGCTGAAAATCGGGTTGAAAATGTATCGAAAGGCACTCAAAGAGGAGTAGAAAACATCAAAGAAAATAGTGGAAATGCTGCTGAAGATGTGGCTGGATTCACCCAGCGTTCCGCTGAAAATGCGAAGCAAAATACTGAACGTGCAGGTAGAGACTTAGCTAAAGCGGCTGGGCGTTCCGTTGAGACTGTAAAGCAAAATACTCAACGGGTAGCTGAAGATACTTTTGATGCGATTGATTAACTACCCTGTTTTAAAACCGCCTATTTTCGAGTTAGTCAAGGAGTCGGGAGCAAGAATAGTTTAACAAACTTAACAGATAACTATTTTAAGCTTCCTTCCTTTTCACTCCCCAATTCTATACCTGAGCTGTTGTGTATGAGAATGCACAACAGTTTCTCTTTGACTGCTATTCTACATAGGGATACTCTTAGTACTGACTGAAAACCTAAAATCTCGATGAAAAACTTACCCGTATTCTCAGTAGCGATCGCAGCTACCCTTATTTTGCTTTTTAATTCTGAAGGATTGGCAACCGTTCTTAAAGCATCCCGTCGGCTTTCCGGATTTTCCCCTGATAACCGCCACTATATTTATCTGGAAACGTCTCGCAACCCGGTTACAGAAGTCCCAACGGCTCAAATTCAAATTATTAATATTCCGACTAATTCTTGTGTCAGAAATGGTTGCTTAAAAACCGAATATGATGACTCAGCCTATAGTCTCAGCAATCAAGCGGCTGAAGAAGACTTGCTCAACAGAACTGTAACTGTTAGGCATAGTTTAGGGCTGACTCGTCTTAAAGTAGGAATTCAACTCCCAGTTCTTTCTCGTACTAACAAGGCTGATGGGACTGAGACAGTAACATTCCGCTTGAATAACCAAACTGATCCCGTAGAAATTCGTCTAGAACAAAAGCGTATCCCATCCATTTTATCTTCTGGTTCGTCGGATGTAGACCGTGCCGCGATGCGACTGGTAATTAATTACAATTATCGTCAACTTACCCTGGGTAATCTCAACAATTATCGGGAAGCCGTCAGTAAATATTCGATTAGAGAAGTACGCTTATCTCCCAATCGCAATAACATAGTTGTCCTGATCGATACTCTTCAACCCGCGTCTGAAGGAACGTTACAGACAACTTTAGTGCAAAGCTTTTCTCTAGAACCGTTTGGAGGTTAGGTGAAGGTAAGCTAATCAGCTTTTAAGTTGCATTTTTTAATTACTCATAGTCTAGACGATTAATCGTTAATTTTTTATTCCAATTTTTCTTTCAAGCATTCCTCTAATTGAGTTAATAAGGTATCCACATCCTTCCCTACTTGTTCAAAACAATTAGGAGGTGGGGGTTCGGGTTCAAACTGAATTACCTTAATTTGATCATTACCGATTCCAATCATCAAAACTTCTTTATTAGCTTGATGAGCATCTATAATTCCTAAAACTTCCTGAAGATAATTTTCGACATTTTGATTCAGCTTTTCAATTGCACCTCTAGGGCAATAGACGAAATGGGGAGTCGGTTGTAGATCAATTCCCAACGTCTCGTCACTTTCTCCCTTCTCTAAAAATAATCCCCAAGACAGTGCAGCTAATTCTTTTTGATTTTCTTTAACAAAGCGATCTAACTGGCGTTTCCACTTATCTTCTAACCGTTCCGGTTGGGGTTTACCAAACATTATCATAGCCTAAAATCTGTAAGAAAAATTGTAGGGGCAAATGGTTATTCGCCTTTCCTAGGGGTTGACAAATTTCTTGATCGCCAGAAAATATTGCTCTCTCCCAAACATCATCACAGTGTTGTGACCCACATTGGCAATTACTACTAGTTGCTTGTTTTGTGCAGCACAGCAATGATAAAGGTCTTGTGCGTGTTTGACTGGAATCAAAACATCGTCTTGACCGTGGATAATTAAAGTCGGTGTTGTAATGCGACCCATCTTGAGCAAGTTACCCACTCCATCGCGTTCTTCATCAACGCCCTTCACCTCTACACCTAGGCAAGCTAAGAGTTCAAACGTCTGAGCAAAGCCACTATCAATGATCAGCCCTGCTATACTATTGCCTGCGTACAACGCTACTTCAATTGCTGCTGCACTCCCAAGACTCCGTCCCATAACGTAGACTTGCTTCGGGTTTAACTGATTGGACGTAAAGATGCCGCCTAAAGCTTTGAATACAGTCACCGCATCCTGTAAAAGTGTACTCGCTGTGGGAGTACCGTCACTCGCCCCGTAGCCGCGATAATCAATTACTAGCAGGGTAATACCCAACTGGGTGAAAAATTTGGCAATGTAATCATAATCAGCCGCAATCTCCCCATTGCCGTGGAAAAATAGAATGGCTGGCGAATCGAAAGCAGCGGGATACAAACGCCCTCTAACTGAAATAGTGGATTCCACCTCCACGGCAACTCGTCGCGTCCTTGGGTCGATTGGGTCAAACCTATCTTCCTGTCTAGGGTGGAACAGGGCTTGCAATACATCAGGTTGATCGAGAATAGGATGAGTCATAATGCGGACATCTTCTCTAGGTCGGTAATAGGTGAGGTTTACTCATCAGAGGAATCGCCTAATTTTAGCCTTTAATTCATATTTGTGCTAATTTGTCAATGCGTAAGTCCTAGGTTGTTGGTTGTTGGTTGTTGGTTGTTGGTTGTTATATGATGTTCAGCTAATCACCCCTAATAAAACTTCTCTCCCTCTCTCCCCCTCTTTTATGAAGTTTGTGTAAAGTTCAGTCCTTGAGTAACTTCGAGAAGAGTATAACTCAAACTTATCCTTTGAAAACTTGAAGCAGGCTAATTGAATTAAATATAAATTGGCAAAGCCTTATGGGGAAAAGGTTCCAATCAACTACATTTGAGCCTCTGTTCATCGCTGTGGACAACTACTCTCTAAAGAGCGAGAGCAATTCTTAAGAAATTATGAATTTCTGGTCTTAAACAGACCCATCTTTAATACAGTTTGCTTAAGAAAAAAGCGGTTCGGGGTTCAGCGAAAAGAACGTTATAATCCATCAGGATTTACAACGATAAGTATTTACAAAAATCAACTCTGTGATTTTTTGGTAAAGATTGGGTGGAACTCTAACCATCCCTCTAGTAGCGGTGGCAGAATGAGTAGAGTAGTCAGGGGTATCACTACTATTAACCAAAGGCGATCGCTTCCCTTAATCGCAGCAGTGGAATTGAGTTTTATAAACCAAAATTAGTAGCCAAGAACGATGATAGCCAACGCTCACACTTCCCTCACCACCCCTCGAATTGATTACTGTATCGCTGCTACGAAACAAGGATGGCAGCTTACCGCTTGGGAACCCGCACTCATCAAAGGCAACAGAGTCAAGCCGTACTTGTGGAAATTTAACTCCGAATTTGAAACTCTTCAGGAAGTCCACAGAACACTTAAAGTTCTTCTGGGAGAATATTAAGTTATGGATGGGGAGATGGGGGGATAGGGGGATAGGGGGAAAAAGAAAGTTCTACTAAGGGCGATTGGAAATCGCGGCTACACAAA
>DNGI01000377.1:7616-10318 GCA_003486645.1 Cyanobacteria bacterium UBA11370
TGCAACTTTGGGATGCACCCATTAATCTTTAGTCGGAGTAGAGACGTGGGATGGGCAGCGCCCATCCTACTTCTAGACCTAATTTTTAAATGAAAACTTAACCGTTAACCACTTCACCGCCGTTAGGATGCAGCACTTGACCGGACATATAAGACGCATCATTTGAGGCTAAAAATACATAAGATGATGCAACTTCTTCCGGTTGACCTGCTCGCTGCATGGGAACTTGTTTCCCAAATGAAGCAACCTTATCTTCAGGGAAAGTAGCCGGAATCAAGGGTGTCCAAATTGGACCTGGAGCCACGCCATTAACCCGAATTCCCTTTTCCATTAGGTTCTGTGATAAGGAGCGAGTAAAGGCAACGATGGCTCCTTTTGTAGAGGAATAATCCAGTAATTGTGGACTACCTTTGTATGCTGTGATTGAGGTTGTATTAATAATTGAACTGCCCTCTTTGAGATAGGATATAGCCGCCTTTGTCATATAAAACATTGAAAAAATGTTTGTTCGGAACGTGCGCTCTAGCTGTTCAGCACCGATATCTTCAATACTTTTTTGAGGATGTTGTTCGGCGGCATTATTAACAAGAATATCTAAACGCCCAAAGGTATCAATGACTTGTTGTACGGCGGTTTGACAGAAGGATTCATCACCAATATCCCCAGCAATAGGTAGACAACTGCGCCCTAATTCTTTAACCTTATTTTGGGTTTCTTTAGCATCTTCATGCTCATTCAAATACATAATCGCTACATCAGCACCTTCTTTAGCAAAGGCGATCGCAACCGCACGACCAATCCCACTATCTCCCCCGGTAATCACAGCCACTTTTCCTTCCAGTTTACCGCTCCCTTTATGCTCAGGGTCATCGGATTGGGGGCGGGGTGTCATTTCAGATTCTAAACCAGGTTGTTGCTCCTGATGTTGTGGGGGTTGTTGTTCTTGTTCACTGGGCATAGCTTTCTCCTTATTTTACTTTCTGCTGAAGTTGATACGGCGACTAAAAGCAGTTACTTAACATCCGCCAGCCTATCTCTTTCCAGATATAGGAGAATCAATCTTTAGCTATAAATTTGACTTCTTTTGATTACCACTATAGAAATAATTAAGGAAAATAGAAATAGTGATTCAGATTACATCAATTCCACCGTGAATACTCCCAGCCACGCTATCCTTAATCTTGCTCTGATCAGCCAACAGTCTCCCATACAAGCCAGTTTGCCGATCGCAATCGGTGCGATATTACCCGATGCACCCATTTTTATTCTCTACTTTTGGGCAAAATTCGTACTTCGCCAACCCGAACGCCAGATTTGGTTAGAAACCTATGAACAACCGTTTTGGCAAAATTGGGTAGCGATGTTTCATTCTCTCCCTTTGGCATTGATAGGAGTGGCGATCGCGTATTTCTTAAACTGGCAATCTGTAGAAATCCTGTTTATGAGTATGGTACTGCATTCTTTGTTTGATCTCCCTGTCCATAACCACGATGCTCATCGACATTTCTTCCCCTTCAGTAATTACCGCTTTATTAGTCCGTTTTCTTATTGGGATACTAAGCATTACGGAGGGGTTGTTTCTGTGATTGAAAAGATACTTGTTTTGGGTGCTACAATTTATCTGTTTCCGGCTATTACTTCTTGGGTTGGCAAAGGATTGATGATTGGAGTTAATCTATTTTATTGGACGATATTTCTCTATTTCCGCGTGATTAAGCCCCAACTTTATACGAAAACAGGTTAAATTACGTGTAGAGACGTTGCATTGCAACGTCTCTATCCAAGAATTATCACCGCAGCAATCCCTTAATTTCCCGCCAAATTTCTGATTGACTCGACTTAGCACTTGGATGAGTTAAAATCCCTTGAGTCGGACTCAATAAAAATGCCAATATAAAAAAACTAAAGGCAACTAAAACAATTGCAGGCCCAGAGGGTAGATTGAAAAAATAACTCAAATACATTCCACTGATGCTAGTAACTACCCCAATTAAGGAACCCAAAATCATCATCTGATGTAGCCGATTCACTAATAAATAAGCCGTTGCTCCAGGAGTAATCAGCATTGCTAAAACTAAAATAACCCCAACTGCCTTTAGGCTAGCAACAATCGTTAGCGCAATCAAAATCATTAAACCAAAATTTAATAAATTAGTCGGTAATCCCGCCGCTTTTGCGCCTACAGGGTCAAAAGTATAAAACATTAATTCTTTATACAGCAACACAACAATTGCCAATACAATCCCTGTAATTATTGCCGTATTAATCACCTCTTCAATCGTGACACTTAAGATGTTGCCAAACAGAAAATGATTGAGGTCAATTTTATTGTCTTTTTGAATAACCGTAATTAAAGTAATACCCAGAGCAAAAAAGGCAGAAAAAACAATCCCCATTGCCGCATCTTCTTTAATTTGCGATCGCGTCCTAATCCAAGTAATCACCATCGTACTAATAACACCTGCTAGAAACGCTCCTAAAAAGATATCAGCACCGACAATATAAGCGATCGCTAACCCTGGTAATACTGAATGACTAATCGCATCTCCCAATAACGCTAGCCGCTGTACCATTAAGTAGCTACCCACTGAAGCACAAACAATTCCGACTAAAATAGCAGTTATAAGAGAGCGCTGCATAAAACTATATTGCAGCGGTTCAATTAAGGTTTCAAGCATATTTTGTTGTTAGTTGTTGGTTGT
>DNGI01000377.1:10596-10734 GCA_003486645.1 Cyanobacteria bacterium UBA11370
TTGGTTGTTAGTTGTTGGTTGTCCGCTAAAACTATGCCTGAAATCGGCATATTGACCGTCCAAGTTATCCAATTAAAATTTGGAAAACTGACTAATCACTGACTGCTGACAAACAACAAACAACAATCAACAAACAAC
>DNGI01000377.1:10943-11858 GCA_003486645.1 Cyanobacteria bacterium UBA11370
ACAACAATCAACAAACAACCAACCAACAAATTAAGCCGCTTCTGAGAAAAATACAACCTGACCGCCATAAGCACGTTGTAAGTTATTAGCACTCATGACTTCTTGCCGAGAACCATAAGCAATTAACTCTCGATTTAGTAAAATTAAATTATCAAAATTAGTAATAGCTTCTCCTAAATCATGATGAACAACTAACACCGTTTTCCCCGCTTCAGCAAGTTCATGAAGAATCTTAAAAACAATCCCTTCCGTTTTTTTATCAATTCCAGCCATCGGTTCATCTAAACAGAAAATTTCTGCTTCTTCAGCTAATGCTTTCGCTAAAAAAACACGCTGTTGTTGTCCTCCCGATAACTGTCCAATCGGGCGATCGCAAAATTCACTCATCCCTACCCGTTCCAACGCTGCTACCGCTAAACGCCGAGATACGGTCGAAAATCGCCGAAACCAACCCGTTTTCCGTACTCGACCCATTAATACCACATCCCACACCGTCGCCGGATACGTCCAGTCAATCTGCGATCGCTGCGGCACATAAGCTACCCTGTCCAACTGTTCCATCAACGCTTTCCCCTGGTACATCGCCGTACCGCGACTCGTGGGAACTAACCCCAGCATGGCTTTGATTAGAGTACTTTTTCCCGCCCCATTGGGTCCAATAATGCCCGTGAGTTGTCCCGGTTCGATGTGACAATTAACATCCTTGAGTGCTTCAACCATGCGGTACTGCACACTCAGTTGTTTAATGGTCACAGGGCTTATTTGTTCGATAGAACTTGCTCTGTATTGAGGTTCTGTGTCAGTCGAACCGATGTTGGGGAAGGTAGCGCTGATCATAGTAAGGCGTTCCTGGAGGCAAAAAATGAAACAATTATGAAAATACTGTACCGTAAAAAATGAAAAGAATATGAAAAC
>DNGI01000377.1:12069-12189 GCA_003486645.1 Cyanobacteria bacterium UBA11370
AAAAATGAAAAGAATATGAAAACTAATGTATCAATTCCATGAAAGCGTTCACTCAACCCCAAGATAGAACCCAGTCTGCACTTCCCCACACCCAAAGATTGAAAAATTCCCCCCATCCCC
>DNGI01000530.1:0-8935 GCA_003486645.1 Cyanobacteria bacterium UBA11370
ATATGTAGTACTTTCTTTCCCCCTTGTCCTCCTTGTCCTCCTTGTCCCCCTTGTCCACCTTATCCTCCTTGTCCCCCTTGTCCTCCTTGTCCCCCTTGTCCCCCTTGTCCTCCTTGTCTTCTTGAACACCAACTGGTGCGTGACCACACTCGGAGTGGGGAGTGGGATGGAGTTAGGGTTAAGAGCGATCGCCATACTCCGAATCTGACTCTGGCAATTTAAAATAGCATTGATAACATTGAAATTTTATTGAATTAGGGCAAAGTATGGTAGTTAGTATTGCTAGTTATGAGATTACCTGGGAAAAATTACCCGACGATTTTGTTTTACCTGATGATCCTGTGGACAATATCAATCAACCGCCTTTAGCTGCTGCTTTAACCAATAGTTTGGTCGTTGCTGGTAGATTGCAAGTGACGATGCTCACGCCAACCAATTACGGGATTTGTGCTACTGTAAATGGCAAAATGGTGATTAAAGCTCCAGATTGGGCTTATATTCCTGAAATTCGAGTCCCGCGAGAGGATGTTATTCGCAGTTATACGCCTCAACTTCAGGGAGAAATTCCGACACTTGTGATTGAATTTCTTTCAGATACGGATGGTGGAGAGTATTCGAGTAAGCCAACTTATCCTCCTGGCAAATGGTTTTTTTATGAGCAAGTTTTACGAGTTCCTTACTACGCCATTTTTGAACTAACAGAGGGAATTTTGGAATTTTATCATTTAGATGAATCGGGACAGTATCAGTTGCAGCAACCGGATGAAAATCAACGGTATTGGATTGCAGAAATGAGTTTATTTTTAGGCGTATGGGAGGGTACGAGAGAAAATCGAACTGGATATTGGTTACGGTGGTGGGATGAAGAAGGAGAATTATTATTGTGGGGAGAGGAGTTAGCGGAACAGGAACGGGAACGTGCTGAACGGGAACGGGAACGTGCTGAACAAGAACGGGAACGTGCTGAGAGATTGGCGGCGCAGTTACGGGCGGCTGGAATTGAACCGGAGGGGTGATAAGCTAATTAGAGAGTCAGAGGGTGTGCGATCGCCTCAGTCATCATCTGACTCTGCAAATAACGAACCCAAGTCACGATATCCACTAACTACCCGCACAATTTCCACTCCATCTTCAAATGCGCGGTAAAGAATAATGTAATCATAAAGTGGAATACCTCGTAAGGAAGGTTCTATTTCAGAATAACTACGACCCATATTCTGAAATGTTATTAAGTTCCGGCATTTTTGCTCAAAAGCATTGATAAATCGTTCTCCAGCTTCTATATTTCGACTTGTAAAATAATCAGAAATCTCATCTAAGTCCTGGCTCGCTTCGGGTGATATAATGTAACGACTCATTAGTGTTGATTCTCACGAGCTTTACTGAGTTTGTTTCGCAATCTAGCAATAACAACGTCTCCATCAATCCCTTCTCCTCGGTCAAGCTGTTCAAGACCAACTACTACTTTTTGACGAGTTTCTTCTACCCACTTTTGATAATAATTATCCCGTTCGGCTAACAGCCGCAATGCTTCAACAATTATCTCATAAGCCGTTTGGTATTTACCGCTTTTGAGTTTTTCTTGAATCAACTGTTCCTCTTCCGGTTTGAGGGTTATATTCATTTTATTACCACCTCCTATACTGCTTAAATTAATTGTAGGTCTAACCCACTAGAGCTGACCAGTTAATTATCAAACCAAAGCTTCAAAATAACGACGCAGTTAAACCAAAATCAGGGATAATTTAGGGTTCATGATGGTTTTATACAATCTCACTGAACGTCCAGTATGTTACAGAATGTTAACAAATTTCAGGTTATCTGTGGCAGAACTTCCGGTTGGCAATGGTTAAGTTGAGAACTTTGTAAGAGAACCATTAGTGCTTTCCTCAATTATGACCTCTTTAACCGCCAGCATTTACCAGAGGATAACGATGTCAAACGCAAACTCAACCGCCAACGAATCTCTAAACTATCCCTTTCTCCTCCTTAGTCACATGGTTTGTGCGGAACAACAAATTCATCGTGACACGGCACAAGCGCTACAAGAACTCGCCAGTCAAACAAAAATAGGAGAGGATACGATCGCAGAGATGGAGAAAATTCTCACTCAAGATAAACAGTGCCTTTCTGTGGAGGAGATAGCGAGCAAAATAGCACCCGATCAGCAACAAGAAACCCTGCGACAACTCTTAGCAATGGGGTATGTAGACGGTTTCTTTTCACCTTTGGAACGGGAATTGATCGAACAGGTAGCGCAGATTTGGAATTGGTCTATAGAGGAACTCCAGCAACTATTAGTAGAAGCAGAACGGTTAAATTATAATCCTTCTATTAATGAGAATCAAGAGCCATCAAAACTTTCGGTGGGAGCGCTTTTACTCAAGGGAGCTGAGTCTATTTTATCTCGCGCTTTAGTGACAAAGTTAGCCGAGTTAGTTCCTGAACCTATGGGATATCGCATTCAACAATTACAGCGAGAGATTCTTTTAGCAGGACCAGAATATAGTGAGGCTGTTCAGCGGTGTACGGCGATCGCATCGGAAGATTATAAGTTAGCAGAAGCGGCTTTAAAAGAAACCCGATCAGCTTTGGCAAATTTAGGAAAACGTATCCAAGAAACGATTGAAGAACTACAGCAAAACACGCTCACTAAGGGAGATGGAATTACGGCGAAAGAAATTGTAAAGCAACTAGAGAGTAGCAAAGAATTTATTACGGCTGATATTATTAAAGAAATTGACAGGGTGCGTGAGTCACTACGAGCAAAACAACGTGCCCTTAATTATTTTAGTATTGCCTTTATCGGTAAAACGAAAACTGGAAAAAGTACACTTCATGCCATTATTACAGGTGGTGGATGGGATGCCATTGGAACAGGAGGACAACGCACAACTCGGTTTAATCGGGTGTATGAATGGAAAAACATTCGGATTATTGATACTCCTGGAATTGGCGCTCCTGGGGGTAAAACAGATGAGGAAATTGTTGCAAGTGTAATTGAAGAATCTGATGTGATTTGTTATGTCGTTACTAATGATAGTATTCAAGAAACCGAGTTTCAATTTTTGAAGCAGTTAAAACAGAAAGCCAAGCCACTGATTATTTTACTCAATGTTAAGAATAATCTGCGCGATTCTCGACGATTGGAGTATTTTTTAAATGAACCCAATACACTCTTAGCGATGGAGGGGAAAAGTGGTTTGGGTGGACATATTGAACGTATTCGACGTTATGCTAAAGAGCATTATGCGAACGATTACTTTGATATCATTCCAGTCATGCTTCTTGCGGCACAAATGGCAAGCGAACCTGAACATCAAGGGTATAAAGATAAGCTTTTTAAAGCTAGCCGAATCCAAGATTTTTTGGATTCAATCCGGGAGTCTTTAGTGAACCATGGGGTAATTCGGCGATCGCAAACGTTGCTTGGTTCTACTGTCGGTGCAATTGAACATCCTTGTTACTGGATTACCCAACAAATTCAAGTCTATCAACAGTTAATAGAAACGCTAAAAAATCAGCGAAAAAGGCTTGATGATCAAATTTTAGCAGCGGGCAAGGATAATTTAGCTTTATTACAGCAAAAAATCGCCGATATTTTTCAAGATTTGCTGAACTCATTACCCGAATTTGCTGAAGAGAATTGGAATTTTAACGAGGATAGTTTGAAGCGGAATTGGGAACATAAACTTAAAGCTATAAAATTTGATGATCGCCTGCAAAATGTCTATAACACCACTAACCAACGCTTTAATCAGGAGGTACAGGAGGCGATTGAGGAAATTGGTAGCGAATTAACCCTGATTGCTCAACTAGGGGGTGTCGATTTCCGTTTTTATGAAGATAAAAGCCCAATTTATGATCAAACTTTTGAGCGAATAGGGGGAAGTTTTTTACGACTTTCAAAAACTATTGTTACTTCGTTTAAACCCTCTGTAAATAAGACGGTAATGATGGGTGCAGTTTTTCTGAATAACCTAATTGGTATTTTTAAAAGTCCTGAAGAAAAACGTCGTTTTGCTGTGCAACGAGTCTCCAAATTACTAGCACCTCAAATCCGAGAACGTCAGCAAGCCATAATGGAAGAAGCAATGGTTAAATTTAGGGAATATTATCGTTATGCAAGTGGTAGCATGGATAAGTATTTTGAGGGATTGATTCAAGGATTAGAAGCTCTTATCCCTGAGTTGGAAACACCCAAAAAAAAGTTTGATGCTAGTGTCCAAACTCTGAATCTGGCTTATGCCAAGCGAATTGTTGATTGGTGTCTGGAAAACTATGAGCCATTAACAGAGCAAAATATTCATAAAACCATTACTAAAGTTGAACGAAATTTCGGTTCTCGAATTACTATTGAAACCAAATTTGCGATTCAAAGCAAAATGTCACCTCAACAGATTAATCAAATTCTACAAGAGGATATTTCTATTCAGCGAATTCAATAATCTTGAGTTAAAATGGGTTCTAATAAAATAACAATCAAGGCGGTTACGGTCAGTAAAAAATTTAAGGATACTTGTGTAAAATTTGACCATTTACTGGCTCACTACAATAGTGCAAAATTAACCCAAATCCGCCAAAAATTGCGAAACGAGCTAAAAATATACCAAGAACAATCTGTTTTAACTATAGCCTTTATCGGTCAGTATAGTAGTGGTAAATCTACAATTATATCGGCTCTAACGGGACGGCGAGATATTCAGATTAATTCCGATATTACAACTCAAAAAACTACAATTTATGATTGGAATGGAATCAAGCTTATTGATACACCAGGACTTTTTACAGAATGGCACGATCACGATGAGATAACCTATGCCGCTATTGCTAAAGCAGACTTATTGGTTTTCTGTGTTACGTCAATGCTATTTGACAGTGTAACAGTAGAAAATTTTAAGCAGTTAGCTTATCAAAAAGGCTATCGCTGGAAAATGATGTTAGTTGTGAATAAAATGTCGGATGAAGCAGGAGACGATCAGCAAAAGATTGCTAATTACTCTCAGAGTTTAGGTGAGGCAATTTATCCCTACAGTCTTGATGAATTTCCCATTTGTTTTATCGATGCTAAAGATTATTGTGAAGGGGTTGATCAAGGGGAAGATTTTTTCGTAGAAGTTAGCCGTTTCCAAAGCTTTATTGATAGACTTAATACTTTTGTAGAATGTCGGGGTTACTTAGCAAAATTTGATACACCCATCCGCATTGCTTTAAGTTGTGTTGATGAAACTCAGTGGATTGTGAGTCGCAACTCTAACCAGGATTCGGCATTTTTGGAAATCTTAACCCGTTTATCTCGTCTCGTGCGAAAAGAACGCGATCGCTTACGCACTAACGTCAATATGATCGCGTTGCGACTCTCCTCAGCTATTGTGAAGGAAGGAACTCTGATTGCTAGTGGTGCGCTAACAAATGTAGATTTTGAGAGACTGAATCAACAAGCTGAATTGAAGATAAGGAAGTACTATGATCAAGTTCAACAAGAACTAAAAGCTGTTGTTAATGCGGCTATTAATTCAAGAGATAAAAGAATTAATGAATTTCTTGATCTGCCTCTAGTAGAGACTTTTTTGACCTGCGTTACTCAATCTAAAAAAGATAAATTAACTGGGGTTAATGTGAGAAAATTGGACGGAGTTAATGCTCAAATCAATTGGATTAAAAGCATTGGGGATAGGGGAAAATATCTAGTCAACAACACGACAACATCAGAGGAACTAAAAATTACTGAAGGGGAGACATCGGAAAAAGTTATAAATTATGATTTTAAACCGTGGCAAGACCTAGATATAGCTAAAATAATTAGCAGTATGGCGAAATTTATGACTACTGCTTTAGGGAGGGTTTCAGATAGAGGAGAGACTCTCGAAATGCGTCGAGAATTGCAAATGGCTGATATACGCCGCTATATTACCAGTCAGTTTCAGGCAATCTCTCAAGAGTTACAAAATCAAATTAAAATTGAATGTTTAGAACTTGAAAGACAAGTTTATGGGGAGATTGAGAAAAAAATCATGGCTGCTTATACCCAAGAAAGCCATGCGATCGCAGCTTCAAACCAATCACTCAAGCACCTTGCGGAAATCCGTCATGATTTTGAGGCAATCTTGAACTATATCACTCAAGGGATTGAGAATCCGAGAGTTTGAAAGAAAAACACTTTATACCGACTTAGAACCGAAATGTAGTTCGCACTGTTCCGATTAAAACATCCTGATTATCGCTGTTGTGATTTGGTGCTGTTAACCAAATAATTGCAGGCGTAATCGTGATATTATCCGTCAACTGATATTGGTAGAATGTCTCTAAATGTAGGGAAGTACTAGAATCATTAATTCCCAGATTTTTCAAACTATTATCTGTTGCTATAACCTTGGGTTCCATCCCAATAATTAAACCCCCTAAATTACCTGTTTTACCTAAATCGGGAAACGCTAACGTTACAGCCCAATTCAAAATACTAACATCTCCCTCACCAATCACCCGCGCCACCGTATATCCCGCCCATCCTCCCACAATAAACCGAGGATTCATTTGTACTGAAGCTGCAATCCCATAGGAATTACTCACAACAGGCAATCCTAATTGATTAAATAGATTCGCATGATTACTACCTGTTTGTAAGTCTTGATTGTAAGCATTAACATAGGTTAATCCAATGCTAATTTGCTCACTGGGTTGATAGACAACTTGAGCAATTGCCCCATAGGAACCGTCAAATAAACCGCTATTCAAATTAGGGTTATTTCCATTTTCTACTAAATAACCTAAACTGAATTCTAAACGATCATTAAAAGTATGCTTCACCCCCACACCCGCACCTCTAACCAGATAGTAAATCGGAGGGCGAGTTGCAAAGCGAGAGACTGCACCGCTAGCACCATCCCCATCTAAATAGGGATTCATCGTATTCGTAAAATCATCAGTATCTCCACCATTAGCAGCTACAACTACTTGAGTACGATCGCCTACTGGAAACGTATAAAGTAGGGCATCAATTTCTAAGTTGCTATCCATTGAACCTGTAAACGCCAGTTCTCCTTCCGGAGTCAAAGTCCGTTCTTCTAGAGAACCTAATCCTTCCGCTTGTAGTTCCGTTTGCAGTAAATCTCGACCCGTAAAACTGGTTTCTAAATTTAAGCGGGTGCGATGACCTAAACTAATCACATCATCAATCCTATTACCCTTTGTATTCTCGCCAGCAACAATCCCAACAGCGCCAACAATCACTTCGCCATCCAGTTTTGTAGTTGTAGAAAATTGAGTCAATTCCAGTTCAATTGTACGGGCAGTAACTGCATCAACATCCCCCCGCAGTAACGATAATTCCAATATAAATTCATCGGTTAACTGTTCTAAAACCGTCAAATCTGCTGAAGGGACGCTATCTTGTTCTCTCTGTATCAACAAATAAATTTGTTCCAGAACATTGAATAACGCCGCTGCAAATTCATATCGAGTTATCGACTGGTTTCCTCGGAATGTACCATTAGGATAACCTGCAATAATGCCATATCGTTCAATAAGCGATCGCAATGCTTGATACGCCCAATCCCCTGGTTGTACATCTCTTAACTGAGAAACATTTGTGACTTGACCCAAAGGGTTAGGCGCTGGACTATCATTAGTATATTGATTGATTTGATCTAAAATACTGTTGGTTGAATCAGTTAAGTTTGTTGTTGATTCTGTTACATCGTTTGTTTTTTCTGTCAATTTTTCGTTAGTTGAATCTTGTACAACATTGACAGCCGCAGGATCTTCCGTAGCAACGGCACTACTACAGAAAACCAAAACCGCGATCGCACTGGCTGAACTCATCCGCTGAAACTTAGACCTAATTTGATACATTTTCACATCTACTCCTCACTTTCCTTCCTCATTGTTAATCGCTGAAATGGTCAGATGGCAAGAGTAATGAGAAAATTTTCTAAAAAAATTGAGTTGATTTGACAGTTGAGGAATTTTTTTTGGTCAAAGAAAGTGATGAACGTGGGGTTTATTTTTAATCTCCTATTCTCAGCGTTTGTGGCACTGATGTCCGTTCCTTAATTTTATACTGCCGTTCTTTAATTAAACGCTCCAATTCTTTAACCCGTTTACCAGGAGAAGGATGTGTCGTTAAAAAGTCAAAATCTGCCCCTGATTGCTGACTCAATCGCGCAAAAAAATCTGTTGCGCCAGCGACATGACCATAAGTATCGTATAACAAAGTCAATCCAAATTCATCCGCCTCACGCTCCTGAGATTGGGAAAATTGGGACTGACTAATTGCCTGTAAACCGGAAACGGCTGCCGATTGTAATGCTCCTGCATCACCCATAAAATAGGCTAAAGCTATTCGTAAAAGTAGCGCCCTCCCCAACCCGCGTAGATGATCTCGATGAGCAAAATGACCCAATTCATGCCCCAATACCATCATCAATTCATTTTCGGATTCTACCTGTTTAAGCAAACCCTCATAAATTACAATCACATCCCCTGGTAATGCTATTGCATTCACTGTAGAATCTGGTAAATACAAAACCCGATAATCTCGTTTTTGCTGTTGTTCAGAAGGAATTTCTGTTTCTAACCGATCTAATAGTTCATTCAGAGTATTTTGAGTCGGTGAAGGTTTCGCCTGCCGTTCGTACACTGGCACAATTACCCTTCCCAACTGTCGTTCTGCACTTGGAGGAATGAGTCCAATTATACCATTGAGTAGGACGTTTAATAACCAAATAACACCAACAACAAACCCAATAAATAAGCCCAATAAAATCAACAGTTGGCGGTTATTAGGGGGAGGGTTGCGATCGCTAAATGTATGATTGGATTCAGAAGACATAAAAGTTTTGAGTTTTGTTAGCGTAGCGGGACGTAGTTCGTTTTGAGTTTTGAGTTTTCAATTAAAACTTCTTTCCCACTCCCCACTCCCCACTCCCTATTTTTA
>DNGI01000530.1:9145-9851 GCA_003486645.1 Cyanobacteria bacterium UBA11370
CACTCCCCACTCCCTATTTTTAACTACTCTTCGTTGGACGGAACGGATTTAAGAAATTAATTAATCCATAAAGTTCACGAGACTGCACCCATAAACGTCCTTGACCACTGAGACGACAAACTAATCCTTCACCCCCTAAAATTCCCGTTCTCAGACCTCTAAATGATAACCCTCCCAGCATTTCAACATTGTAATTGAGCGTATCTTCAAAGGCTACAATATAGCCCGTATCAACCACATAGTCGCCTGTTACCGGAATTTCCACTATTGCCCCATAGGAACTAAACCAAATATCCCCTTGTCCTGTTGCTTTGATTAAAAATAGCGATTCACCACTAAAGAACCCTTTAAATCCTTGAAATTTAGTATCAATTTCCACTGTTGGACTAGCAGCAACAAACCCAGACGATTGCAGCATTAAGCTATTTCCTCTGAGGTGATAATGCTGAATATCTCCAGGAACTCCAGGGGAAACATAAAGTTGTCCGGGTCTACCTTCAGCCGTAAATTCACTAATAAATAATGATTCACCACTGACCATCCGACCCAATCCTTTCATCAAGCCGCCTTTTACTTTAGACTTCATCTTGATGCAGGTATCCATTGCTGCCATAGCGCCGGATTCCACTAATACAGTTTGATTCGCCTGCAAGTTTAGAATTAAGCAAGCATAAGCAGGAGAATGTTCAATATCGTAGGCAATTTC
>DNGI01000531.1:0-6368 GCA_003486645.1 Cyanobacteria bacterium UBA11370
CCAACTGGTGCGTGACCACACCCGATGGCAACTGAATGAGATTGAAAATTAGGACTTATGCAGAAACTCTATATGTAGGGTAGCCACCGCCCACCTTACGCCTAGACATAGCGTTTAAATGAGAAATTTGCGTAGGTTCTAATTCTTTTATCTGTTTATAGCTTTCATTGAGCATGATAAGCTAGTAGATTGTGACTCTTGGGTAAACCAGGGAAAGTGGCAAACCCCGCCCTGCTTTCCTCCCCTTCCCCTTGAGGGTATGGGGTTTTCTAGCGGGATTTTATTATGACTAAGCGTACATTAGAGGGAACCAGCCGCAAGCAAAAGCGAAAATCTGGTTTTCGTGCCCGAATGCGGACGAAAAATGGTCAAGCGGTGATTAAAGCGCGTCGCAGTAAGGGACGTTATCGTCTGTCGGTTTAAAGGATTAGGTGTTAGGTGAGAGAAGATACTCAACTGTTGCAAATCGTTAATTCAATGCAAGCTGTCTGGGATAACTCTTAACCTAAAACCTAAAACCTACCCGCAAGCGTGTTAAGCCGTTGAGCCGTTGTCAGGTTCACTCTTTGGAGTTTCTCGTAGTGTTGCCTAAAGCTAATCGACTCAGGCACTGGCGAGATTTTCAGGTAATTTATCGCCAAGGGATTCGTCGTTCAGGTCATTATCTAACGTTGCGGGGACGGCGGCAACTTTCGAGTGCGAAGGATATGCCCATACTCGTGACTGAGAAAGGACACAGCGATTCCCGATCACAGCAACGTCTCTCCCCTTGTCTGAGCAACAAACCTGTGCCAAAGGGTAATGGCAAATCACCAACGTGCATTGGCATATCCATCAGCCAAAAAGTCAGCAAAAAGGCAGTAGTTCGGAATCGAATCAAGCGACAGATTCGAGCAGCTTTACGCCAGTTATTGCCCCGATTATCACTCGGCTGGCAATTGGTGGTGGTGGTACGACCAACAGCCTTAGAGTGCGATTATGCACAATTTTTGCAAGAATTAGAGCAGTTGCTGGTAGAAGCTGAGGTAATCCATGGGCATTAAAGAAGAGATATTTTACGAAGGCGCTCCCCACCGAGGCGATTTGATTATTAACATTTTGTTGGGGTTTACGGTGATTTGCTTGCCCTTGAGTGTCGGGGCAATCGTGCGGGCGTTATGGCTGCGGTATCGAATTACGGATCGGCGCATTTCTGTAACGGGGGGGTGGAAAGGACGCGATCGCACCGACATTATCTATTCAGAGGTTGCCCAAGTTAAAAAAGTTCCTCGTGGTTTGGGGATGTGGGGAGACATCGTTGTGACTCTCAGAGATGGTAGTCGCCTCGAACTGCGGGCTATGCCTCGGTTTCGGGAAATCTATGACTATATTGCCGAAAAAGCTGCTGCTAAAACGGGTAAACCCATTGATTCAGTGAAGGCTTAGGGAAAGGATGATAGCGTAGCGGTAGCGACGTAAGGAGCGTCGGGATGAGGGATAAGCGATAAATGATGCCATCTAAACTCCTTTAATTCCTCATCTTGGGACAAATATTAGATAGATTAGATTCAGAAAACTTTACAACGCCTAGGTTGACTTCATACGAATGGATTTTGGTATCGGGTTTCTTTCTAACAACGTCATGCTGCCAATCCTGGACTTCTTTTACGGGATTGTGCCTAGCTACGGTCTAGCCATTGTAGCGCTGACCCTAGTCATTCGCTTTGCTCTGTTTCCTCTAAACGCTGGCTCCATTCGCAACATGAGGCGTATGCGGATCACCCAACCGCTAATGAAAAAGCGGCAAGAGGAAATTCAGAAACTCTACGCCAATGATAAAGTCAAACAGCAGGAGGAAATGAGCAAGCTCTTTCAAGAGTTTGGCAACCCTCTGGCTGGATGTTTGCCTCTCTTGTTGCAAATGCCAGTCTTGTTTGCTTTATTTGCTACCTTACGGGGATCACCCTTTTCGGATGTTAACTATTCCCTTAACATCCAAATCTTTCCGAGAGAACAGATGGAGTTGATCCAACCCCAAGCGTTTACCACCCCACCCCAAAATATTTACATTGCGGATGGAGTTCATGCTCCCGTTGCAGCTTTGCTACCAGGGGGTAATCGTTTAGTGGTGGGTGAAAAGACCAAAGTAGAGTTTCAAACCGTTGAGGGTAAACCCCTCAAAGCGTTGCTCTCTGAGTATCCAGATACGAAAATTCTTCCTAAGTTACAAGTAACCAAAGGCGAAGAGCGCTTACGGATTTCTGAAGACGGCACAATTGAAGCCTTAGAACCAGGAGAAGTAACCCTATCAGGGACGATTCCAGGACTAGCTGCTAATCGAGGATTCTTATTTATCGATGCCTTGGGGCGTGTGGGTGCGGTTGAACCCGATGGTACGATTCACTGGGATATTGTGGGGATGATTTTGGTCTTTGGGATCAGTTTGTATATCAACCAAATTCTTACGGGTCAGAATACTAGCAACGATCCTTCCTCAGCCCAGCAAAATACAGTTAATAAGATTACCCCAGTCTTATTTTCTGGGATGTTCTTCTTCTTCCCGCTCCCGGCTGGTGTGCTGATGTATATGCTGATTGCTAATATTTTTCAGACCGTCCAAACCTTCATTCTGATGCGAGAACCTTTACCGGAAAACATCCAGAAGATGGTAGAGCAGCAAGAAAAAGCAGAGCAAAAACAAGCCAAATCGGAAGAACGCAGAGAAACACTACCGTTTGAACCCAAGCGTTCTAAGAAAAAGGCTTCAAGCTAGACATTCCTCCGTTTCTATGGTAGGAACTTTGGATCAAAAGCCCCATTCCTTATTCCCTATTTTCAGATAAATTATGAGCAATCAGCTAAGGCAGCGGGGTCAGCAGTGGCTCGAAGGACTCCTGCACTTATCGGGATTGCCTGCCAGTGTCAACGTGACAGAAACTGACGACTCCCAGGCAGATAGACCTAGCTACTGGTTGACGATAGATGAAACCCAACTGACACCCAAACAAATTCAAACCTTAATTGGCTCAGATGGTTCTGCTCTCGATGCAATCCAGTATCTGGCTAATTCAATTCTCAACCTGGGTCAGGAGCAAGAGCAACAAGCGGCTTACACGATTGAACTTGATGGCTACCGCCTTCGCCGTCAAGCCGAACTTCGGACATTGGCGGATCATGCAGCGCAACAGGTTCGAGAAACGGGTCAAGAATTTGAGATCAAATCTCTTTCGTCTGCGGAACGCCGTCAAATTCATACGTTTTTAGAAGAGTGTGAGGATTTAGAAACTTACAGTCGGGGTCAAGAGCCAGATCGACGGCTAGTTGTGCGCCGACGGTTTTAGAGAATTAGGAATTAGGAATTAGGAATTAGGAATTAGGAATTGAAATCACGGGATCGAATTGGCTGAACTCTGACTAACAATTCCTATTTTTGGAGATATTTCAAAAGCGATTTCTAAAGCAAGAAAAGCACAGTGATATTCACTAATCCATAATTCATAATTCCTAATGATTAAGGGAGGAAAGATAGGCATTATGGAAGTCATTTATATTCCTGAACTGCTCAAATTACCAGAGCAAACCTATGTCATTCAAGTGAATGAGTGCCTCACGGATTTGAAAACTCTAACCCCTGTCCGAGGACGCTTGCAAGTGACTCATCAGGGAAATTATCTGGAGATTTCGGCTCAAGCAGAAACGATTATTACTCTGTCTTGTGATCGCTGTTTACAACAGTATAATCACCGTTTAACCCTTGATGTGTCGGAATTGATTTGGTTGGATGAGTTAGCCAATCAACCGGATTTGGGATCATTGGAACGGGAAACTCCGTTGGAAGAATTGGTGGAAACCCTGCCACCCCAAGGATATTTTGAACCAGAAACTTGGTTGTACGAGCAATTGTGTTTAGCAATTCCTCCACGGCAAGTCTGTGATGAGAATTGCCCAGGAATTCCGATCACTGATAATGGGAATACAGGTTTAAGCGATCGCCGTTGGCAGGCTCTGGAAATTCTCAAAGGACAGCTTCCGGGATAGGTGGGTGGCAGCGGATTGGTGGCAGCGGATTGGGTAACGGATGTAACGGATGTAACGGATGCGTTTCTGCCAACCACCCATCCGCTACATCCGCTACAAAATCCGTTGCCAGGTATGACTCTGAATGACATAGATCAATGAGCTGCCCACAGTAAAATCTCCTAACTTCGGTAAAATGAGGTTTGGCGAATGATTGTGTTGAATTTTGTTGCTCCTAACCCTAATCCACCATGAGTTTTAACCATGAGTTTGAACTACTCCTCCGCGCCCGCTATCCTTTGATTTATATTCCCACCCCTGAAGAAGAACGAGTTGAAGGCGCGATCGCACAATCAGCGAAACACTTAGGCGATCGCAGCGTTTATATCTGGGATTTTGTTGAAGGATACCAAGGTAATCCTAATGATGACGGTTTCGGACGGCGCAATCCGTTACAAGCGTTAGAATTTGTTGAAAAAATACCGGAAGATGGGGCAGCTATTTTTATTCTAAGAGATTTTCATCGATTTTTAGAGGATATCTCTGTTGCTCGTAAACTCAAAAATCTATCGCGCCTCCTCAAATCTCAGCCTAAGAATATTGTAATTGTAACGCCTTCTATTGCTGTTCCTTCTGAGCTAACCGAAGTTCTAACTGTACTAGAATTTGCCTTACCTGATGTATCAGAAATTAAAGGCGAAATTAAGCGATTGTTAGCGGCGACAGGTCAATCGTTAAATGATAAAGTATTAGATGAATTGGTACGTTCCTGTCAGGGGTTATCCCTAGAGCGCATTCGTCGAGTATTAGCGAGAGCGATTGCTGCTCACGGAGAAATTCAACCTGAAGATGTGGAATTAGTATTAGAAGAAAAACGCCAATCTATTCGTCAAACTCAAATTTTAGAGTTTTACCCAACCACTGAAAAAATTTCCGATATCGGCGGTTTAGATAACCTCAAAGACTGGCTATTACGGCGGGGAGGAGCGTTTACCGAACGTGCAAGACAATACGGTTTACCTCATCCTCGTGGCTTACTGCTAGTAGGAATACAGGGGACAGGAAAATCACTCACGGCAAAAGCGATCGCTCATCATTGGCATCTCCCGCTACTACGTTTGGATGTCGGGCGTTTATTTGGTGGGTTGGTAGGAGAATCAGAATCTCGTACCCGACAGATGATTCAATTAGCCGAAGCTTTAGCGCCTTGTATTCTGTGGATTGATGAGATTGATAAAGCCTTTTCAGGATTTGATTCTAAAGGAGATTCCGGAACAACGAGTCGTGTGTTTGGAACATTTATTACTTGGTTAGCAGAGAAAAAATCTCCTGTTTTTGTTGTGGCTACGGCGAATAATATCCAAGCGTTACCCCCAGAAATGCTCAGAAAAGGTCGATTTGATGAAATCTTTTTTGTAGGTTTGCCCAGTCAGGAGGAACGTTATGCGATTTTTGAGTTACATTTAGCTCGATTACGCCCTCATAATTTAAAGAATTACGATTTGGAACGATTAGCCTATGAAACCCCCGACTTTTCCGGAGCAGAAATTGAACAAACCCTCATTGAAGCGATGCACATTGGTTTTAGTCAGAACCGAGACTTTACCACGGATGATGTCTTAGAATCTGCCAGTCAAATTGTACCGTTAGCTCGCACAGCCCAAGAACAAATTCAGTTCCTTAAAGACTGGGCGGCGGCTGGTAAAGCCCGAATGGCATCAAGAGATAGCCGTTTAAGCAGTCGAATTCAGCGACAATTTCAATAATTTATTAATTAGTCATGAGTCATTAGTAAATACAGTACATAACTGGCAAACAACAAAGAACAACTGACAAACAACAAACAACCAACAACCAACAACCAACAACATGAGCATTTCAGGTATTTTTAAGTTTTTAATCGGTTTTGTACTCGGTATTTTTATTTTGGCGGCTGGTGGTGTTGCTGCTGGTTATTATTTCTATACAAAACTTTCTGTTAACCCTCCCAGACCTCTTTTTGCCGAAGAACAAAAGCCAGAATCACCCACTGTTGATCAGCGAACAAGTTCTTCAACAACATCTAAATCTTCACCAGCTAACAAACCGAGTCCTAGCCCTACTCCCAGTGAGTCTCCTGAAGAAAAGGAACTACCGCCAGGGGCTTATAAAGCGCGGGTCAGTTGGTCAGAAGGGCTGAGTCTCCGGGATGCACCGGGTTTAGAAGCTAACCGCATTGGTGGTGTTGCTTACAATCAAGAAATCATTATTCTCAAAGAAAGCGATGATAAAAGATGGCAGCAAGTGCGGGTAGTAGATGGCGATCAAGAGGGTTGGATTAAGGCAGGTAATATTGAACGAATTAATGAATAGTTTGTTGTTTGTTGTTTGTT
>DNGI01000531.1:6595-11769 GCA_003486645.1 Cyanobacteria bacterium UBA11370
TTCGTTGTTCGTTGTTCGTTGTTTGCTCTTAAATAACAAAAAGCATTGTTTTTCAAGTGATAGCTGACAATTAACAACTAATAACTAATAACCAACAACCAACAACCAACAACCAACAACTAACAACACTAAAAACAAGCTCTAAGATTAATATCTCCAAGCTTAGGAAAACCATTCGATAGCCATCCCGCCGTCGGCGCTGTAATCCGAACCCATTCGCGCCCTTCGTCATCAACTCTAAATTGTGGAGGATCGGCGAGAGTTACTCGATCTTCAAAAAATACTCCACCGATTCTAGGAGAGTTAACGCTAGGTCGTTCTCGGATAGCTAAACCCTCCGTGCCCTCATAGCTGACTCGGCGACAACGGCTTTGGGGAGTACTAGTAGGAGGGGTACGCGGTGGCGAACTAGAGCAGAGTTTCAGATCTTGTGCCTGTACAAATCCGTTGACAGGAGAACTAATTGCTATCCACCCTCCTCGACCACTTTCTTCAGCGATCGTCACTTTTTCGTCTGTCTGTAAGGCTCTAAGGGGATTGGAGGTTGAACGTTCTGGGTAAACAAACATTGCCCTAGCTGCGGCGCGGCATTCCCCAATCAATCCTTGGGCGAGTTCAACGTTACCCCTCTGTTGAGAAAGAGTGGGTTGTTCCTCACTGATCGGGGTTGAAGTGATTCCAGCAACAACACTAGCCGTCGCATTCAGTCCTCCCATCGGACTTAACACTAAAGCGAACAGAGCGATTGGTTGACCCCACTGACTCATACTTTTCATACCCTACACCCCTCATCCAATTTGGTGAGTCTCTCCGTCGAAAACCAATCATAAGAATAACCCAAATAGCGATCGCATTGACCAATAAAGGCAGAAAGTTAGGACGCAGAGGGCAGAAGGCTTGTTTTTATCCCAGCTTCTATTACTTGACATTAAGTACAAAGCAAGGTACGAAACTGAACTCCTAACGTTGATGTTAAGAAAATTAGCTAAATCTAAAGCTTAATTGCAATATTTCCTATAGTGCTTAAACAGATAAAAATACAGTGGTACTTTGAGAAACATATTTGAATCTGTTGAAAAGGGAGCATCCCGTTTTTGCCAAAGTACCTGTTGAAAAGGAAATCGCGGCTACACAAACGATGTCCGCCTACGCGGACCCTCTTAAAACCCTTGCCTTGCGGGTGCGAGTTTGTATAGCCTCAGACTTCGACGCTGTAGGCAATTTGCAACTTTGGGATGCACCCGTTGAAAACTATTGAAGGACGGGATCGCTAACTGATGTACAACAAAAATACCGATAAAGACCTCGTGAGTTCCCTTGTTACCGCTGGATTGGGTGCGGGAATCGTAACATCTTTTGCGGTTAGTCAAGGTCAACATCCACTCTTGGCTTTAGGAATTACTGCGATCGCGGCTGTGTTTGCTGTGCTTTGCGATCGCTCTGGTTTGCTTTAAAATCCAAACTTTTTACAAAGATTAATCATCGAGGCGCATCAAACATTTCAAATAAGTAAGACCATTTGGGATGCAAAGATTTTGGTTCCCCCATCTCCCCATCTCCCCATCCCCCACTCTCCCTATCTCCCCACTTCCCCTAAAGGCCATCCCAAACGAGTGGGTTGTTCGTAAATTCGTTTGAGAGTATTAATATCTCTCACTGAGATTTTAGGAGGATTCTGCACTTGAGAAAAGTACATCGAATCGGTTTCTAACGGAGAGTGACCCCAAATTCCTAAAGCATGACCCAGTTCATGACGGGCAGTAGCTATTGTATAATCAACCGTTTGATCAGGACTGAGTTGAATCGTAAATTTATGCGCTAAAACTTGCTGTTCATTTGCTACCGAACGAAGGTAAAATTCATATCGGGTTTCAGCAGTACGGGCGCGAATGACCTCTAATTTTCGAGTTTCGGGATTGATAGAGGACTGTATTGGAGGACGCGATCGCCAAATTACAATATCTGCTCCCTCTGACTGAGTGACTACTTCTAAGGGTAGATAAATACTCCATTCTTGGATAGTTTGGAGTACGGTATTAAACCAATTATGAAACCGTTGGGCACTTGCGGAAGATTCAGCAGGTTCTGTCGGTGTGTCTACGTAAATCTTAACTGGAAACTGATACCAGACCAGATAGTTTACCGGAGTTAACTGAACCTCAGTAAAATAATCACCTGCACTAGTACTATCCTGCCATTGGGCTAAGGAAGCGGGTAAGGGATGAGTACGAGGAGTGGGTAGAGAAGATGCAGTAATACTCCTAAGCGGAGATAGTCCTAAAGAAACAAAAATAACCAACAAACCAGTAATAAATCCTACCGCCAACCAAACAAGGCGTTTCCGATTACTTCTTTTGAAACGCCTCAAGTTGTGAACAGAAGTTCTTCCAAAGTGTATAGGTAAGAGAGGATTGATCTTAAAACTCAAAACGTCTACTGACCAAAGCTAACTCGGTACAAGCCTCCCCTTTTAAGGGGAAAATTTAGGAGTGGAAGTTCAAGCTTCTTCCAAAAACTTGCATAAAAGCCATCTGCCGTCTGCCTCCTGCCTTCATTGACCCAACCAACCCGCACTCAATATTACTGTCAATCCCATGAAAAGAACAGCCAGTATCCAAGTAACTCGATTTAGGGCTGTCTCTGCACTCTTAGTACTAGTAAACAATTGGGCTTGACCACCAATACCGCCGATCCCATCCCCTTTTGGACTGTGTAGTAGTACCAAAACAATTAGACCGAGGGCAGATATAAGCCAGAAAATTTGTACGATTTTATCAATTGTCATAATTTGTGGTTGGTTGTTGGTTGTTGGTTGTTGGTTGTTGGTTGTTGGTTGTTGGTTGTTGGTTGTTGGTTGTTGGTTGTTGATTGTTTGTATGTTATCTCATGTCCGGCTAATTACTCTGACTAAAATTTCTCCCTCTCTCCCCCTCTCCCTCTCTCCCCCTCACTCTTTTTTAGGGTTATTCAACCGGACATAATATTACCCTTGGTTTTTAGTCATGTGCCATTAGCTATTATCTAATCACTAAGAACCAACCGCATTAGTTATTGTCCAATAGCCAACAACAAACAACAACCAACAAACAACCAATCACTAAAGAGCAACTCGCACGGGTGTCCGATTGGTTCGGACTTCAAACTCGACAGGTTTGATCATGGAGCGCCCCGTCATTTCCGGTGGCTGTGGTAAGTTTAAAATGTGCAGGATTGTTGGTGCAATATCTGACAAACGACCGTCATTACGCAGGGCAACTTCCGTACCATGTCCGGGAATTTTTAATCTTTCCCCTTCTACTAAGATAAAGGGAACGGGGTTAGTTGTGTGGGCTGTCCAAGGATTGCCGTTTTCATCTCGCATACATTCAGCATTGCCATGGTCTGCGATAATGATGGCAGTGCCACCCGCTTTATTGATACTTTCGACTAACCGTCCCAAGCAGCGATCAACGGTTTCTATCGCTTGAACACAGGCTTCTATATTCCCCGTATGTCCGACCATATCGGGGTTAGCGTAGTTGATTACAACCAGGGAGTAAATGCCCTTGGCGATCGCTGTTGTCGCTACATCCGTCACCGCTTCGGCTGACATCGCGGGTGCTTTGTCGTAGGTAGCTACCATCGGACTAGGTACAAGTTCCCGATCTTCACCTTCAAAAGGCAGCTCTAAACCCCCATTGAAAAAGTAAGTCACATGGGCATATTTTTCAGTTTCAGCCGTCCGCAATTGGCGTAAACCGTTCTTGGCAATCACTTCTCCGAGAATATTATTCAAGTTTTGCGGCTCAAATGCCACCAAGACTGGAAAGGTCGGATCGTATTGGGTAAAGGTAACAAAGCTTAAGGGCTGAATTTGTTCTCGCTCAAACCCTTTAAACCCTGGATCAACAAAGGCTTGAGTAAGCTGTCTAGCGCGGTCTGGACGGAAGTTAAAGAAAATAATACCATCTCCGGGTTCTACTGCTCCAGGAGCAATCCGGGTGGGTAAAACGAACTCGTCGGTGATTTCTGACTCGTAGGAGGCTTTTAAGACCTCAACGGCTGAACGCCTGTCCCCAGAACCATCTTGAGTCATAATATCGTAAGCTTTTTTGACCCGATCCCAGCGGCGATCGCGATCCATGGCGTAGTACCGACCACTGAGGGTGGCAATACATCCAACGCCGATTTTGTCAATATAATCCTGAATTGTTTGCAGTACATTCACACCTTCAGTCGGCTTAGTATCCCGACCATCCGTAATAGCATGAATGCAAACCTTAGATAAGCCTTGGGACTTAGCAAAATCCAGCAATCCCACCAGATGATCGAGATGAGAATGTACCCCACCTTCAGAGCATAAGCCAATTAAGTGAAGCTTACCTCCCTGACTCTTAATCTCTTGAGAGACTCTCAATAACGCTACATTCTCATTTATGGAGCCATCTTCTACAGCATCCGAGATGCGAACCAGTTCTTGAGGTACTACCCGTCCAGCGCCAATATTGAGGTGTCCCACTTCTGAGTTACCCATTTGACCGTCTGGCAGACCGACATCTTTTCCGGAAGTCCGAATGGTTGTACTGGGGTAAGCCGTCCAGAGGCTATCCATCACAGGCGTTTTAGCAACGGCAATAGCGTTTCCGTCCCTTGCTTCCCGATAACCCCAGCCGTCCAAGATGACCAGCACCACAGGAGAAACAGGTGCTTGCATCATATGTATTACTCTTTGTTACTACATGAGTTTCATCGCCATGATACCATTGCAATCCGCGTTTGTTGCTAATTTTTGGCTTTATTTTGGATTTTGAGCTTCTGGTCGGATTCCGAGGAAGTTGCATTAACACGAGAGTCGTTGACAGAGACACTCCAGACGCTCCCGACGCGGAAAAAATGAATGGGTAGGGAATTATACTCTTGGTAACGCCAAAGAATAAGCCAGCATAATTAAACCAACACCCACCACAGCACACAGAACTAAAGAAAGAAATTCGGAAATTTTATGAGTTAAAGAAATGCCAAGCATGAGGGAATCCTCACTGTAAGGTCATGCTTCATCATGTCTTCAGACTCTTGTACAAACCTCTCTCTTGTGGTTCATATCAAGTTCTCATTCTATATACCCATGGGCATGACTCTCTCGCCGTTTGAGTCTTTCACCCATCCCCCCACCTCCCTCTCTCCCCATCTCCCCC
>DNGI01000531.1:11988-13035 GCA_003486645.1 Cyanobacteria bacterium UBA11370
TCTCCCCATCTCCCCCTCTCCCCATCTCCCCATCTCCCCATCTCCCTCTCTCCCCCTCTCCCTCTCCCCACTCCAAATGTTACGATTCTGACTGCAATTGGGTATAAATTTTTATGCAGATCGACTGGCAAATTGCCAAAACCTACGAAGACATCCTTTATCACAAAACCGAGGGCATCGCCAAAATTACCATCAACCGCCCCCACAAACGCAACGCCTTCCGTCCAAAAACCATTGTTGAACTCTATGATGCTTTTTGTGATGCTCGTGAAGATACAGAAATTGGGGTTGTCCTATTCACAGGTGCTGGACCTCACACCGATGGCAAATATGCCTTCTGTTCTGGTGGCGACCAATCAGTACGAGGCAAGGCTGGGTATGTTGGAGATGATGGCATTCCCCGCTTAAATGTCTTGGATTTGCAACGCCTAATTCGTTCGATGCCCAAGGTCGTAATTGCTCTAGTTGCAGGATATGCCATTGGTGGCGGTCATGTCTTGCACTTAATTTGCGACCTCACGCTTGCGGCGGATAATGCTATCTTTGGTCAGACTGGCCCAAAAGTGGGTAGTTTTGATGGTGGGTTTGGTGCAAGTTATCTGGCAAGAATTGTTGGTCAGAAAAAGGCGCGAGAAATTTGGTTCCTCTGCCGCCAATATACAGCGCAACAGGCATTGGATATGGGTTTAGTTAATTGTGTTGTGCCTGTAGACCAGTTGGAAGCGGAGGGTATCCAGTGGGCAAGGGAAATTTTGGAAAAGAGTCCGATTGCAATTCGTTGCTTGAAAGCGGCGTTTAACGCCGACTGTGACGGTCAAGCAGGTTTGCAAGAACTCGCTGGGAATGCGACCTTACTTTACTACATGACTGAGGAAGGGGCTGAAGGGAAGCAAGCATTCTTAGAAAAGCGATCGCCCAATTTTCGGCAATACCCTTGGTTGCCCTAGCTTCGTTGAATAAGCCTAAAAAAGATTGGGGGGGAGTGGGGGGGGGGGGGGAGAGGGGAGAAATTTTATTAACGTAAGTTGCTAGTTATAAACTAAGGGA
>DNGI01000532.1:0-3879 GCA_003486645.1 Cyanobacteria bacterium UBA11370
CACCCCCCACTCCCCCTCCCTTAACATTTCGTAATTATTTTTTAAACTAAGACTATAACCCTATTCTCAATCCTCAACGATGCTACTGCGACCCGAACAACGTACAAAACTTGACGATACCAACGATACGGAGTTTTACGCTTTCCCCCGCTTCGTCACTCATGTGGATGAAGGGTTTATCGATCAACTCACCCAACTCTATCGAGAAAAACTCCAACCTAATAGCCGTATTCTAGATATGATGAGCAGTCATGTTTCTCACTTACCAGAAGAAATCGAATTTGCTCACGTCGAAGGACATGGCATGAATCAAGAGGAACTTGCCCGTAATCCCCGATTCAATCATTATTTTGTCCAAGATCTCAACCAAAATCCCAAGTTACCCCTACCGGATCAAGAATTTGATGCGGTTCTTAACTGTGTTTCTGTACAGTATTTGCAATATCCCGATGCGATATTTGCCGAAATTCACCGCATCCTCAAACCGAGTGGTATTGTAATAATTAGCTTTTCCAACCGGATGTTCTTCCAAAAAGCGATCGCTGCATGGCGAGATGGTACAGAAGCTAGTCGAGTTGAATTAGTCAAACGCTACTTTCAATCTACACCCGGATTCAGTCCCCCAGAAATTATTTCCCGTCCTTCTTCTGGACTGAGTTTTCTGCAAATGTTAGGGATAGGAGGAGGTGATCCCTTCTATGCTGTAATTTCTCAACGCTGTTGAGAGGGAGTGGGGAGTGGGGAGTGGGGAGTTGGAATGCTCCTCTTTGTTTGGCTTTTCATTAAGAAACTTAGAAACTTTGAATTTTAGTTTTAGAAAGAATTAAATTCTTCCCTTCTGCCCTCTGCCCTCTGCCCTCTGGCTTATTTAACTCTGTTCAGAATGAACATTGTGCAAGCACGATCAGCGATAATTTGATAGTATCACCATAATCCCTCTTTGCAGACAGCCCAGCGATCTCTCACGCTTGGGTTCCCTAAAGTGAATCGTCAGTTGAAATAACTCATGAAAAAGACTCAAGGGCAAAAGGGCAAAGGGCTACTAAGTCCACGCAACGGCACACACAACACGAAAACCGATATCGTAGAAGAACCTGCCTCCCGGATCATAGGCGTTGCGAAACGCAGAACAGCAGACATCAGGATAGTTGCCCCAAGATCCGCCCCGCAACAGCCGATAATTATTCTCATTCTCATTATCCTCTGCCTCTATCCATGCACTTCCATCACTTGGCGCTCCTTCATAGTTTGAATGCCAATGGTCTGCACACCACTCCCACACATTCCCGTGCATATCGTGTAGTCCAAATTCATTGGCTACCTCAAAGCTACCTACTGGGGTTGTTTCTTCTCGATATTCTCCCCTGTCGCCAGCACCATAAGCACCTTTATATACAGTTCCATCAATATCCCAATCAGTGCCACGATAATTGGCTAACTCCGTACTGATTGTCTCGCCAAAATGAAATGGGGTTGTTGTTCCCGCACGACAGGCATATTCCCACTCGGCTTCACTCGGTAGCCGATAGGGGCGTTTGGAAAGCTCTGATAGCCTAGCACAAAATTCTACTGCATCATACCAAGAAACACATTCTACAGGGCGATTTGCTCCTTTAAAATCGGATAGAGCAGGATTGAGTTTTCGATTAATTTGGGGTAATGAGGCAACAGCTTGCCACTGCGCTTGTGTGATGGGGTATTTGCCTATGAAGAAAGGTTGAATCGTTACTTGATGCTGGGGAGATTCCTTGATTCTATGTCTCTCTTCCGTTTCTGGCGAACCCATGAGAAACGTCCCCCCAGGGATAGCCACCATTTCGAGTTGAACGTTATTACCTAAATATTCGATAAAATGATAAGCTCGTTGCTGATGGCGCTTGATTATCAGTTCTGTTTTTCTGCGAAATAATCCTGTTTGTTTCAGTTCGATTTTTGCAACTTCAAAATTAAACGGTTGTAGATCAATCTCTGGGGTTGTTTCTGTTTGTGCGGTTTCTGCTTCAAAATTAGACAGTTGCAAGTCAATTTCTGGGGTTGTTTCTGTTTCTGTCGTTTCTGTTTCAATCGCAATAGTTGCTACGTCAAACTCAAAGGTTTGCAACCGTGGTAACTCAGTAGCCGCAACCTCTGAACCATCAGAAACAACTTGAGAACCTTGTTCCAACTCCTCCGCTAAATTTGAACCATCAGAAACAACCTGAGAACCTTGCTCCAACTGCTCCGCTAAAGCCGCATACTCTCCCCCCAACCGCCGCAGAACCTGAGTTGTAACCTGAGCAAAGGGTGCAATCTGCTGTCGCTGCGTTTCATCCCAATCCTTATTCGCTGATAAGAACGCGGTAAAACTCTTAATCGACAATCCCGCTTTACGAGCAATAAACTGAGACACCTGCTCTAAAACTTCATCCGTATCAGAAATAGGAATAGAATCCAATAATAATTCCCGAACTCCTGGTTGAAACTCATAGGCAATTGAGTCAGATTTAGCCACTACACTATCGACTGTCAAAGGACACAGTAGCCCACTCATAAACACTTCTGCCACATGAATTTGTCCTGACTCTGGCAGCATGGTTTGCTGAATCAGACGCACCACAGGTAACGTTACCGGAACCGCCGCCATCAACCCTGCTAAACGTCGTGCCATGGGAGATGCCGTTTCCCGAAAACGCTTGACTAACTCTAACGCCGAGAGAGGGGAACTTACCTGTTCCATCTCCTCTGCCATCGCTGCTACTAGCGCAGGATCGAATAAAACTCCCGATGTCCGTATTCCACCCGTACCCGCCACCACCCGCGCCCATTGTACCAAGGATTCAGGTTCCAATGTGATGACAGGTAGAGGTAATGCAGTAGATAGATTCACCTCTTGCCACGGGGGTAAATCTTCAATCACCAATTTGGTGTTAGGAACCCCAGGAGTAAAGGCGCTAAATTGAACTGAAAACCCTGTACCTAAAGCACTGCGTATCCACAAACGTTCTGGTAATAATTGAAGAACTGCGACTGGATTTTGACTCGCCCACAAATATAGCAAATTCTGAATAGTTCCTAATCGCCACATTTGAGAGGTACAGTCACTCACTAATATAATTAATCGCCTTCCTGCTGGATCTAGTAATTCCTTGGGACTACGAGGGCGCTGATTTAGAGTAGCAGAACCCTGTCCGAGTAAAAGGTATAATGAGCCATTAGGATCGACATTTAAGCGCCAGGTACGGACATCTCGAAATGCTCCATGCCGTTCTAAAAGTTTTTTAAATTCAGTAATAGTCTCCTGCCAAATTGGAAAGGAACTGGTTTCTTCAATTACTAATGCTAATTCTAACCAGCGTTCGGGTGCAGGTTCTAGTACAGGAGTCCAAATATTTTTTTCGGCAATTTGTCTAGCAGTCGCTTCTTCATCCAAAATTGTTTCAGTACGAGATGCCACTTTTCGCATTAATGGACGAATTGCCCGTGCTAAAGCTAAAGGATTCCGTAATGCTGGTGCGGCGGGAGTTTCAAAGGGAATGGGTGGAGAATATCGGGTAGGTTTGGGCTGAGACGATGGAGTAGAACTAGGCTGAGATGATGGGGTAGAACTGGATTGAGGAATAGGATCAGGTGGCGGAGATGAATAAAGTGAAGCGTGAGGTTCGCTAGTAGTAGGAAGTGAATTGATCGGAGAAATTGAAGTATCTACAGGTATTTCATATTCTTCTAGTAATAATTCAGATAGAGGAATCTGCTGAATTGATTCAGACTCAGATGCTGACTCCGCCTCACCCATTTGCATCGCCAACCAGAAGATATCGGCAATTTCTTCTGCCGTGAGTTCTAATCCTATCTGATGCAAAAGTGCGATCGCCTGTTGAATCATATGATGTCCGGCAAATC
>DNGI01000532.1:4142-7960 GCA_003486645.1 Cyanobacteria bacterium UBA11370
TCTCCCCCTCTCCCCCTCACTCTTTTTTAGGGTTATTCAACTGGACATGATATCATACATCCTCTGTACTACTTAAATACTTCAGTAATTGGTCAATTAACTGATCTTTTTCCTGAGTCGATGGTCTACGTTCACGAGTTAATAAATAAATCGCATTCAGTAATTGATCTGTCGCTAAATCTCCCTGTTTTCGCTTCTCTAAAAAACGAGCCATCAAATCTTTTACCTGAACTGCAATTTCTTCACCCAAATGAGCCTCAACAATTCTTTCCAGTTCATCTTGATCCGGTTCCCTCATATTCAGCCGTAAACAGCGACGCAGAAACGGCGGTGGAAAATCTCGCTCTCCATTACTGGTTAAAATCACAAAAGGAAATGATTGACAGCGCACTCGTCCTTTCGTAATAACCGTTTTAAAATCTTTAGCCGTTGTCTCTGTTTCATCCATATAAGCTGTCCGAACTTCAACTTGTTCGACTCTCCCCGCAATCCGCACCAACTCAGGAATTTCAAACTCTCCTTCCTCAAAAATATGCAGTAAATCGTTAGGCAAATCAATATCACTTTTATCAATTTCATCAATGAGTAACACTCTCGGCTGATCCGAGGGTAACAGAGCTGTTCCCAAAGAACTAAGCTGAATATATTGACCAATTTCTTCTAAATTATCTTTCCCCTGACCTTGTGCATCCTGTAAACGACCAATGGCATCATAACGATATAACCCATCTTTTAGAGTCGTCCGAGTCGTAATTGACCACCTCAAAACTTCTCCCAATTGCAATTCATAAGCAACAGCATAAGCCAGCGATGTTTTGCCAGTTCCCGGCTTTCCGGTTACTAATAATGGTCGTCGTAAATAGAGTGCGGCATTGACTAAATCAATTTCTTCCGGACGCGCTTGAAACGTTGCGCCTCGTTGCTGTTTCTTGGCGGCTGTAGAACCTTCTGCGGTGCTATCAAATTGCCGCCAACTTGGAGGCGGAGGCAGATTAGAAATCGCGTTATGCGGAGTTCCGGTTCCCTGAAATATTTTCCAATTACTCATCGTTAAAAAGTCGTATAATTAATACTAGGCGGTAAACGATAGGGGTCTTCCCACAGCAGGGAAAGATGGGAACCGATATGGGATTCTCTCAGTTGTTGAGAAGCGGCAAAAGCATCACCACGCTTTCCTTTTACAGTTGTCGGAAGTTCGGCGATACAACAGTTTAATAACCGATTTAATTCTTTAGGACAATTCATGTGTGCCAGATTACACCGAACCCAAAGAGCCAAAGGAATTGCTGTTCCCAAAATAACACTAAAAATACTTTCTTTACCTAGTAATTCAGGAGCCTTTGCCAGTTGACAACCGAGGATATCCTCTTTGATCAATTCAACATATAATTCAGGGCAAGTACAATCGGCTGAAGTAAATACTTGAGCGGAAGAGTAAGAGTTTAGCTGCTTTAATTTCTTCCATTTTTTCTGCCAATCCTTCTTTCTTAAACAATAGTTCGGCAACAACCGCTCCTGAGAACGAATCACAACTCTACATTCAACTCCAATCGGAACTAACAAATCCTCCGTAATTTCAATTTCCCATCGATCTACTTCATGATTGAGGAGAGGACGTGGCAAGAAAAATTCAATCGTTAAATCGCTAATAGCACATTTGTTGCTACTCTGAATTAAAATATCTTTGAGTAACTGGGGAATCTGGTTCAGTGAAAAGGCTTCTTCCTCAGAGATCGAGATGGGTTCGCATTCATATTCGCCTTCTATTTCATCCGGTTGACTGGCACAAGCTAACCAGGCTTTTACAAAGTAGCGATCGCTTTTTTGCTGACTAGGCTGAATCCATACCATCAGGTAAAATTGTTCTGAATCTACTGGTGGTTTAATCTGATTCAGTAATGCTTGAAGGTTATCTACTTTGGGTTTAAGCCAGTTTTTTAACTGCTGGCGTAACGGCTGAGGGATCTCAGAATCTGCAACTAAACGCGCCACAAACTGAAATATTCGCTTGTACCCAATATCGCCAGGTGGCATATCCTCTAAATCGGCTATTATTTCTTTGATTGTGTGCGGGATATCTGGACGAGAATCACTCCAACCTGAAGGACGACTTGCAAGATAGGCGGCTTTAATTCGTTTGGTAATTTGGTCATCAATTGGGGTTAGGATAGGAATCAGACTTTGAGCCTCAGTCCCTACATTTCCTTGTTGGAGTTCTTGGATTTCTTGCTCAACTTCTTTCATTTGTTGCAGAATTGCAGCAAGTTGTCGCTTTAAATTATTCCGATTCTCAGCATTACTCTCATAATTCAATTGCTCAAAAACATCAGTATGGTTCTGTTCGAGAAAATCAAAGCGACGTTGTAAATGCCTAAGTTGAACTTGTTGAGACCTACTTAATACCATTGCTTAACAAATCTAATTCGTTAGCCACTTCATTCAAACGTTGCTCGAATTCCCTCAGCCGCCGCTGCAAATTGTTACGTTCTTCAGCATTCGTCGTATAGTTGAGTTGATTATAAACATCTACATAATCTTTTTCTAAAATTCCTAAACGTTTTTCCAGTTCTCTGGCTTGGATAGCCTGCACTCGACTTAAGTTTGGTTTATTTATTGGTGGGGATTGACTGAGTTGAACCACCTCACTCCAGACTTGAGATAGCACCTTAATGGGAATCATAAACGCTGCTTTGACTCCCTCTCGCTGCCGTTCAGCTGCTACAGCCATTCCGACAACACCGGACAACGTTTCATCCCACACAGGCGCACCACTAAACCCAGGTTCCACTCGATAGCCAGGAACATTAACAGCCTCCATCTGTACCCAGCCATTGCTTTTTTCACCCCGCAGTTCCCCAGTTGCCCATACGCCATCATTATGCCCACTAGGAAAACCAAAAATCCGTATCGAATGACCCCACAAATCATCTCCCGTTACCAATCGCACAGGCTGAATTCCATCAGGAAGTTCCCCCTCTAACTTCAATCCAGCAATATCCTCTCCGACTACCGATGAATCGACAGCCCGCCAAAAAACTACCTGTGCTTTTAGTTTATTTCCTGCGGCAATTAAGGGAAAATCTAACTCAATTAAACCTGTAGGAACTTCTATCGAATTTTCTGGAATACACAAGGCTTGTGCTACTACATGAGCGCAAGTTAGCACATACTGAGGCGACACCAGAAACCCTGCCCCAACCACTAGTCCATTAGCATGAAATATGCGAACGATGGACGTTTTAAAAGCATTAAGATAATCGCTTGAGTTAACCATCATCACCTGAGTTAGACTGATTTTGGGGTTGATTCTGGGGTTGATTCTGGTGCCATTTCAAGGTAATTTCGTAGCTGACTTCACCACCGACAGAAGAGAAAATTGCCCCAGCATCAGCGGTCAATTTCAGCCCAAATTTAACTTCCACTTCATCAGCAGGGGTATTGAGGCTACGCAATTTAGAAATAATACTAGAAGCTACAGGTTTAACTTTTTCCAGCGCCTCTTCAAAGGACTGTTGGGCTTTCAGGGCGAATCGACCACAGGGCAAAGCAACTCGTCTAACAGCGGTAGTCTCTGGTTCATCTACCTCTACTAAGAACTTCGTGCCGTCTTCTAGGGAAAATTCAACAAGTTGCTTCATTCTCTACCTTCAGGCTGATGTCTGATCCAGTTTTATCACTTTCTACAGACTAAAGCCAAGGTATCCATAGCTAATAGCTAACGGCTAATGGCTAATGGAAGCCAGCATTTTTAGCAATTAGCAATTAGCAATTAGCAATTAGCAATTAGCAATTAGCAATGGGTGCATCCCAAAGTTGCA
>DNGI01000532.1:8268-14667 GCA_003486645.1 Cyanobacteria bacterium UBA11370
GCGGACATCGTTTGTGTAGCCGCGATTTCCAATCGCCAGGTACTTTGGAAAAAACGGGATGCTCCCTTAGCCATTAGCCATTAGCCATTAGCCATTAACAATTAGCGATTAGCTATTAGCAATTAGCCCTATCTATGACCCCATAGAGTATAAGAAACTGCTTTTTTAATTCAATCGACAAAATTTGCGATCGCGGTCGAACTGAGGGTCTTGCCAAGAATACGCAAAATGACTCACTCCATCAATTCCAGGTACTCTCTGACGTAGCGCTTCCATCTGATTTTCCAACGACGGACGATTCTGCACAGCCTTACCCCAAGTTCCGGCTAAAGCGGGGATTACTACTGTATCAGGAGATGCTCGATCCACCACTCGTTTAACCAAATTCTCAATGCAACCTGTGTTACCACAAACTCCATAGGACATGGCGTGCCACTCTATCGAGGGGGAAAAATGATCCCAAGGTTGGAGTCGGGAATCATACCCGCCTTGACCCACAACTTGATTACCATCCGGAAAAAATACCGCTCCAGCTTTTATACCACTCCGTTGGGCAGGAAGGGTCGCTAATGCCAGAAAATCCAACACCCCTTGCGCGGCGTGAGCAACACTTAACTGCCACAGTTGCCAATTCAAGGATGCTGCGGTATCGTTACCGTTCGAGGTACGACCTTGCCACAGCGGTGATCCTTCTTCTGGATAAAGTTTCTTGACCGATGCGACATCACTAGCACTAATTGAACCCTGACTCACATAGCGCTGAATTAGCTCTCGTCCCTGATTATTGACACCACGGTTATATAACGCCTGTCTAGACGCATCACTATAAATCCACAAATCTTCTACTTTCGTAGCAACCGAATCCGCTCCCGTTCCGCGTGGATAGCGAATATAATCAAATAAAATCCCATCCGGGCGGCGTTTGAGTACAGCCTGAACAAGTTGATAGTAATCGGTTTTGGCTTGATTGTTGTAAGGGTCGATGAAGACTTGAGACTGGTCATGAACGAAGGACAAACTCGTTTCTCCCCGACCATTAACTGCTAATACCCCTTGGCGGTCAGCACGCTGGGCGTAGTTGTAGCCAAAATTCATAGTAAACATCCAGGCGTAAACCTGCAAACCCCGTTCCCGCCCTTTTTGAATGGTTTGGGCTAATAAGTCTACACGTTCCGTTCCCGGCGATCGCAACGCCGAAGGCCAAGGTGTGGGATTATCAGCAGCGGGAAGCAGCACCTGACCATCAAAAAAGACTTCAACATAGACCTTGTTATACCCTCGATTAACAATACGGTCGAGAATATCATCAAGCCCCCCAGGACGGATATCACAGGGGTATAAACGCAACCAAACCGCTTGGTCATTAGGCCAAGTCCGAGTGCGACATTGGCGTAGGGAATCCCCATGTTGCTTTAAAATCGCTTTGTAGCGGTTGTCAGAGTCGGGATTGCCTTTCAAGGCATTGAGGCGCAAGGTTTCTTTTTGAGCGATCGCCTCATTGGTAAACTTGCAATACGCGGCGGTCTCAGCCTGAGCTGTTGGGGCTAACCAGCACTGACTAACCAGGCTACCACTAGTCCAGAGAGCAGCTACAACACGATGAGAAATACGCCACCGATGCTTTGCCCTTCCAAGAAAACCGTTAGACATTCCTACAAACACCACAAAAGAACAGAAATTGGTGTCTTCAGTCTTAACAGACTGCTAACCAATCCGCAATTATAGCGGTTCTCACTCGTGTGCGGCACAGTTTTGACCTCTCTCCAAACCTCTCTCCTACAAGGAGAGAGGCTTTGAAATTAGCCCCCTTCCAAGAGTAAAAGTTTTTCCTTTTCCCTCCCCTACAAGGGGAGGGTTAGGGAGAGGTGGGAAGGGGGTTGGGGGTTAGGTCTGACTGTACCTCGCTCGACTGAGAATCCCTATATATATTAAGATCGTTTACGCTCTACATATGTGCTTTCTGTTATTGTGCCTACTCTTCCGGATAATTTGTCTGTCGTCAGTTGTCAGTTGTCCGTTGTCCGTTGGTACTGACCACCCTCCAGGTTTATAGCGTTTCTCAGATGCGTGAGGTACATTTAATTTTCTTGCCTACTCCCTACTTCCCCAGATCCAAGAAATACCTCATGACTATGAGAACTGCTATACATTGTGCAGTTTAAATCCCCCCATCTCCCCCTCTCCCCATCCCCTTTCTTCGAGATACTAAGCGCCGCGCTTCAGAGCAAGTTCTACTTGCCGAAATTCCTGCTCTAGACGATCCTTCAACTTTTTCGGTAAGGGACGATTAGGGTAGGCGCTGTAATGACCTGCTAGAGAATTGAGAGCAGTTCTCATCGTAGTGAAGGAACTTAGGCTCGACACTGCATTATCTCGGCGATAGCGAGAAGCAAAGTCATTAATGCTTTGACGCGCTTTTGACTGAGCCGATGCCTTATCGGGCGAATCTTGGGGTAACTCAATCGCGGTTCTTAAGGTTTCCAATACGGTAAGGGTATCCTGGCGGTAATTCCCTGTCAAACCTGTGACACTGTTCGAGGAACACCCAACCAAGGCGATCGCTGCCACTAAGACTAGGGCAACAATACGAGATAAGTAGCGCTTTATAAGCATGATTCACAACAGACGGATTTTTCAAAATTAGAATTGATCCTAACTCGGATTGGGGCTTCGGGGATCGCTTTGGTGGAGAAAATGAATGTACTACGGATGAAAGCCAGTTGGTATAACTCCTAACTTCTTACAAAAAATCTTCATATCATGATTGATTGATCAAATAATTTATGTTTCAACAACCCAGTTGAGGTTGTCACCTGGGGGATATTTGAGCCAAGATCGCATTAAAGCCTGAAAGGAGGACTAGAGAATGATTATTTCTGCTAATACTGTATATTCCAATCTGGCTCTAATTGATCAGGTTGACCTTGTTACCAGTGCTTTATACCGACAACAAGCTCAAGAGGTACTTGCGACACCATCGATAGAGTTGCATCTCAGAAAAGCGATCGCGGATCGGCTCAATCGTGCTAACCAAGTTTTAGCCCTAGAGACGGTTGGGACTGAAGATAGTTATTAATCTATCGCTCTGTATCATTTAACCGAATAATTTCAATTTTTGTCAAGGAAAAGAAAAATACTTTGTCCTGCTACTAACTCCTGTCATTCGTTAGAATTACTAACTAACGGTTCTTGAGCAAATTCTTTCAATCCAACCGACTCTAACAGAGTTGTCCAATCAGATGTCACTGTCCAATCATTCGGATAGGCACGACGTAGCGCAGCTAACGTTGCTAAAGCATCATACCAAATCCCATTTTCTGCATACAGAAAAACTTGTGCGCGAGGTGTTACTTGTTCCAACTCAGCCCTTAAAGTTGGGTTAGGTTCGACTCGTTGAATTGAACCCGTTACACTCGCATCTTCTAACCGATCTTGAGGATTACAAATTACAGACAAAGACCATCTATAATTTTTTTCAATTTCTAACGGCGGTATATTCGCAAACTTAGGAATACTCAGACTGATTATACCAGGTTCACCCGTAATTCTGAAGCTGAATTTGTAAACCTCTTCTCCCTTGCTATCGACTAGAACAAACTCTGCTTTTGTTGCCGATGTTTGGGGAATATAGAAAAAGAATTCAGGATAAGCGGCAACCGTTAACCCACTACCTTGTGGCATTAATGGAGTCAGCGGTTTCTCACTATTTAAGCAAGTTGATCTGAGTTGTACTGGCACACTTTCCCTTGCTCCTGGTGCATCTATACTTGCCGGAGGTGTTGGAGGTGTGGGTTGGTTTCTGCTAGGTGATTGGAATCGTGGTCCTCCCGGTAATGTTCCTCTGGGTCTACCTTCAACGGGTGGAATTGATCGACTTTGTGCCAATGTTTCCATCGGTAAACTACAGAGCAAAAGACTTAGGAGTAAGGTTAACTTAACCGTTAAGACATTTAATGAAAACTGAGTTCGATACATCTTGAAAAACATAAAGGATAATATAATACCTCATGCCAAACGGTAAACGCTCACCCAACTTACTAATATACCAATTAGCAATGAACAATTAGCCTTAGCCATTACCAAAGAGCAATTTTAAGACCACCCCAGTTTATCAATATAGGACTTATGCAGAAACTCTATATGTAGGTGGGCAGTGTCTACCCTACTCCTAGTGTTTAAATGAGAAGTTGGCGTAAGTCCTGAATAGCAACTTGGGTTGTAATAGTTTTGCTTAGTATTGAGATGCACCCTAAATTTCAAAACGGACTATCGTCCCGCTACGCTAACAAAACTCAAAACTCTCTTCGCTGACCTACTACACGATAAACATCAACAAGACGTTCTTTACCTTTTAAGGGAAGAGAACCCCAAGATTCTACTTGAAACTGTTCCTGAACATGCACTAAAGTTTCCTTAGCAATGAGGATGCGACAGTTACTAATTTGACGGTCTTTTTCACAACTTTCTAAACGAGCAGCAATATTTACACTATCGCCAATAACCCCATATTCTAAACGTTCTTTTCCTCCTAAACTACCGACCATTACAGGACCCGTGAAAATTCCGACTCGCATCTGTACTACGGGTAAGCCACGAGAATACCAATCCTGATTGAGTTGTTGCAAGCGATCGCCCATTCTCAAAGCACAACTTACTGCTCTGCGGGCATCTTCAGCAACTTGTTCCTGATTTGGGGCGGGTACAGGTACGCCAAAAACGGCTAACAGTCCATCGCCAGTAAACTTATTAACAACACCTTGATGAGTTTGAACAACTTGGGTCATCGCTCCTAAGTATTCATTTAACCAACTCATCACCAACTCTGGAGGATTTTGTTCGGCAATTCGGCTAAAACTTCTGATGTCGGTCAATAATAGCGTAGCGGTTATCCGTTTTCCTGGCAATAACCCAGATTCCAACAAGCGATCGCGGTTATCCCAAAGTGCTGTAGCAATTTGAGGTGAGGTTTGCTGTCCTAACAATTTCATCACCATCTGTTGTTGGCGGATTGCTTGTTGCAGTTGATAAGCGCCTACCGTTGTGCCAGTTACAATGAAGGCGATCACAGGAGTAGCTAGCGGTATCCATCCAGAATGGAGAAACAGTACTATTCCACAACCAAATAGCAAAACCAGCATCCCGGCGGCAAAAAGTCCTAGTATTAAAGGATAGTGAATTCGCCATGCCCCAATACCCCCCAAAACTGCCCAAATCACGATCCAGAGTACCTCTCCCCATTCTGACCAAAACCAGAATAGCGGGCGATCGCCGTTGACGGCACTGAGGATGTGGCTTACCATTTGAGCATGAATTAGTACCCCCGCCATCTGGCGATTTCCTAGTTGGGTTGCGCTGTAAGGAGTAAAAAATAAATCTTTAACAGTAGGGGCGGTAACACCAATCAGTACAATTTTGTCTTTGACCCAATTTGGATTGATCTGCCCATTTAAGACCTGAGATAAGCTAACTTGTCGTGCTATATGGCTAGGTGAGTGGTAGTTAATCATCACCTGGTATCCACTCGCATCGATGGTTTGATACCCGCCAGAGTTAGGTTGCAACTTACTAAAGACGGTTTGGCTTAATTGAACCTCACCCATTGGGGTTACTGTCGGTGCAATTCCTTGATCTGCTAGATAAGCAAGAGCCAAGTTAAGGGAAAATGAAGTGAGAACAGTTTCTCCAGTATTAGCATACATTAAATTACGGCGAACAACACCATCGGGGTCGAGTACCAAGTCGCTAAAACCAATCCGGTCTGGTGGAATGGTAGGAGGTGGTGGGACAGCTTCATCGGTGGTATTGCCCATACTGGTGACAGCAATAATTTTAGGGCTTTGGAATCTTTTGACTAATTCACCATGACCCGGTTCTTGGGGGATGTTGCGATGGATATCTAACCCAATCACTTTAGGCTGATACTGTTCTAATTCTGCCAAGACTTGCGCCAATATGCGGTCAGATAGAGGCCATAACTTTTGATTTTGGATATCTTGTTCAGTGATAGCGACCACTAGCAACCGAGGGTCAGAACTTTGATCAGGGTCGAGGCGTACCATCCAATCGTAGGTCATCAGTTCTAGGGATTGTAGCCAGCCAACATGACGGATTCCTAGAAGTAAGCTAGTTACGGTGATAGTGGCGATCGCTACCTCCAGTAAACCGGATGGCATATACTTTGTAAGGCTCTTGAGTCGAACCCTCATCTCCCCATCTTCCCTTCCTTAAAAAAAATTCATCAACTCTTTACACAGACTTCATCATTGCTAAACACAAAACGTTCAACTTTACTTCAAAATTCAGAAAGATGCAACTTCTTTCCCACCCTTAGCCTCTGTGCTGAGGGACTTTTTTTTGTCTATGGCATCCTGTAGCGGTTCTCATACTCATGAGGTACAA
>DNGI01000443.1 GCA_003486645.1 Cyanobacteria bacterium UBA11370
TCCCCCAAAATTTTTCGCTCTCCATATTAACTGTCTCTTCCGGCAATTCCCCCTGTAGACGATGGCGGATAAATCGGCGTTTAATTTTATCAAGAAATGCCCGTTCCGTTTCCGTTAACTCCGGTAAATTCTCATGCCACTCAGGAAAGAAGCGATCGCTATCTGCTGGTATCAGTGTAAACCGCTCCTGAAGTTGAGCCATGTTCGTAATCGTTTTAGAAATGGCTAGAGATTGAGTCATGGACAAGTCCTTGAACCAGAAGAATACAGAAGTTCAGAAATTTAGATTTCCTTAAAAGTTCGACAAATCCCACAAAAATTAAGTTTTAGTCAGCCAATAGTTTAACACTAATACTCACAAATACAGGGTAGAAGATACCACGAATTCCTACAACTTCTACAGACAAGTCATACTCTATTTTATTAGGATGGGGATTAACCCAAAAAACCAAAGATTTTCCTAACTGCGTCAAAAGCAATTGAGTAAACGTCTAATTCCTCATGGCTTTTAATTCGTTCTTTTCACCTCTCTCTCGCTCGTGCAGGATTAAAACTCTACATACTCCCGGTCATCATCCACGTAGACAAATTCCTCTATTTTTTGAGATTCGGCTTGAGGCAAATCATCCAGATCAATTACCCCTTCAGAGAGCGCTTCATCAACCGTCAAGCCACTTAAAGCTCGATGCTGACAGACGTATTCATACAACTCATCTTCATCAAAATCTTCCGAATAATCTTCTCCACTATCCTCCGACTCATCGTCATCACAATCCTCATCAAAAACCCATTCAGGATTACTCATACCTCTCCCCGATTATGCCAACGAATATCTCCTATTTTGACACAAAACTCCAAGCCGATACCGGAATTCAAGAACAAATTAAGAATTGCCTTGCTTCTTACCTATTCCCCAACCTAGACTTTGCCGTTACCCGCATTTATGAAAATGCTACAACTCCAGAAGAGTTGCAAAATTATAAGGACAAAACCCCTCAATTCTCCAATGGTGAAAAAGTTTATTTCGCTTCCGAAGACGTAAGACAAAAAATCTATCCCGAAAAAAGCGATGGGGCAGCTTATGGTTCCCTAGTTTTCACCCCTTGTAATGACTTTAAAGAATTAAAAAACCTCAAAATTTTAGTCGTCGATGATGAAACCGGAGAAAACGGCGGAAAAATACCAAATGACAAAGCCAAATTCCTCGTGGGAGACTGTTATGGCAGAATGAGTTCTGACTTAGCTTATGAACTCACAGGAACCACCAATACACCCCTTCAATTCCGCTTAGGGATTAAACCCCAAGAAGGCAGTGAAATTCATCGCATTGCCAAAGGAACCCTCGCCCCAGCACGTTTACTAGAAAACCTAGGTCAGCCCACAATCTCTCGCACTCAGGACGGACGATTAAAAACCAAAACTGGATATGATTTAATCTTAGCAACCAGTTCTTTCAAAGGACGTAAAGATGAGAGTAAAATCCAACCAGGAGAGTATAATATCACAGTAGGGATTGGAGTAAAAACCTTGGCTCAGTATGGCTTACATAGCTTGGGAACTCAAATCTTGGTTAACTATCCCAAAGGGGTTAAAGCGGATATATTACCCAGGATAGAATTAGCTGCCCAACGGCTAGCTGAAGTCCAATCTGACCCTCGAAAAATTGCTCAATATTTTATAGAAAAGAACGAAAAACAGTTACAGCTACGGGGTCAAAATGTTTCTGTAACCGAGTCTACGACTTTAGCTCATAATGAGCAAGATAAAGATGAAACTAATTTAGATGAGACAGATTTAGAGTCGAATGAACAACAAGACAACCAGCATTTCTACTCCATTCTGAAAAACTGCGTTGAACATCATCCCCAACTCCTAGAACACCCCAATATTGTTAATAAACTAACAACTTTAATCCGCAAAGAATGGACAGACATCGCCACAGGACGCGCCATCAAATTCCAATCGGGATTAGCCCAACCCAGCTTAGAACTGCAAAAAGATGAAGTCTGTGTTCCCTACCTTCCCGAAGGCGAAAAGCTAATCGTCACCCGTTCCCCTTTAATTAACAGTAACGGCGTGATTACCTTAACCAACAAACACCTACCCAAATTTGCCAACGAACAGGGAACCATCCACATCCATCCCGAAACCGCCGCTGCTTACCTACAAGCCGACTTTGATGGTGATAGACTCGCCTTTGAAAAAGCCAGCCTCTACCCGATATTAACTGCCGAAATAGAAGAAAAACAATTACCCGAAAACCGCCACACCGAAGTCATCAAAGCCGAAAAGCAAAAGTATATAGCCGAAACATTTGGAGAGATTGCAATAGCCGCCAGTGCCAACAAAATTGGCTTGATTGCGAATAATATCCAAAAAGCGGTTGCCCTGCAAAATGAGGTGGATAGTTTACCCGATGAAGAGAAAGAGAAATTCCTCTCCAGCCTGAAGTACCAATGCTTATCCATCAAAACCATCGATGTTCATAAACTGGACATTCCCGAAGAAAAAAAACAGCAGTGCATCTCCATCCAACAGAAAGCCAATTTGCTCCTTACCAGTAATACAATAGCGGGACAAGAGATAGCCAAA
>DNGI01000384.1 GCA_003486645.1 Cyanobacteria bacterium UBA11370
CTTAAATATCTGCGGAATGTGGGCTAAAACAGAGTGATCCATTTTCGGGGCTTCTGAATTGCCTAGATTTAAAGCCTATTCATGTTTACGTAGATTGTACCGCCATCTCTGCAATCAGGGGTTGATATTGACGAGTGGAGAAGGGGCGAAAATCATCGATCACATCGACATTCATTTTACATAACAAGCGAAACTGGAGTGGAGTTGGAGGCTTATTCACACGCTCTACCCGTACCTCTAACTTAGAATTGCGTCGCAGCAACTCAAAAACTTCTGCAAGCAAATATCGCGGACAATAACCGACAATGTAGTGGTCTGATGTATTTAAAATTAAAGCCTGAGAATCATAGGGATTTTGAAATTCGTGAGCCAACCCTAACTTTTCTCCATGTTCAAACTGATTAATCCGCTCAATTGCACTACTTGGCAAATGTTGCAACCCATGCGAGAAAAAGTACAGATGATACTGTCCTTGTTCATCAACTTCCGAACAAGGAAAAACGGCGAGTGTATCTGTTTCTCGTTCGCCACCACTGCGGGCTAAAATTGCCATTGGGTCATTTTGATCGTTGAGAATATTGAGCCATTTAATAAAATTTGAATAATCAGGACGCGCTGGCGACATTAACCGATTCGCAAACACAGGAAATAACTGAATTGAGCTATAAACCTGATCTAAACGTGGAAATGAAGACAAAGGTTTAAAAGCACACTTCTCTTCAGCCTCTTTTACACCTTGAGTATAGACAAATTGATAGATACCGCCATCAAATGTTAACCGACCAATCGAGAACCAATAGCGACTAATAGGATCTTGCCAAGCTAAGAATAGCGTTTTTGGTGTTTTCAAAATAGTGTTTCCCTCAAGGTAAGTAGCCTGTGTTTGTTAATTTCCAAAATTTCCTGAGCAAAACGGCTAGCTGCGGAAGATAAGCGTGAGCGGTTAATCCGATTAAAAATATCTAAAATATTGACTTTGGAGATATTTTCAAGCCGCGCCAACCACACACAAGCTGCTTCAGGATAGCCATGAGCAACGAATGAGAACACATCCAAAGTTTTAAGAGTCTTCCTATCATCAACACTGCCATAAAATGCCGAGAAACATTTGTTTGCATAAGCCTGAACTGAGCGTTTCTGCCTTTGAGCATCAGAGAGGTCGCGTCCTAAACTTGAAGCATGGTCGTAAGTCGGTGCTAAATGCTCAGTTTCTTCTGAAGTCGATGCTGTTTTCATTCGCACAATCCCCCAGTTTTCGTGGTGACGGTCACCATTACCAATCCACGCATCTAACAAAAGATAGCCAACAAACACCTCTACTGCTGTTTGGATACCAGAGGGCGGTGTCCAACCAATGGGTAAATTTACAGATTCACCAGCAATCACCCTCAGCACTATATCTATAGTATGTTGTGATATGCCATAAGTCCCAAACGCCGGGTAGTTCGGCACAATTGAAGAAAGAAGCTCATTACCATGAACAAGGGTTCCTCCTGGTGGTAAAAAGTTAGGTGAGACTACACCGCGATCGCCTTCCCATGTTAAAGCTAATTCGTAAACAGCATGGGGAAGTCCCAATAGTTTGCATAATTCTGATACGACTTTTTCTGCCCAATCTTCTCCCAGGTTGGGTCGGCTTTGCTTATAAAGACAACGACCAAGTTCTTCATGGTAGAACCAAAACTTATATTTGCTACCTAAAGTTTCCTGCGAGGATGCTTCATAAGCTTCTTGCGTGACCAGCAGGATGGGAAACTCATCAGTCATAAACTGGAAATATAGTAGCCAAACCCATTAATACTTTCGTTGTGTTCAAACATAACAGTTAAGACTGACGCTCCTGAAAATGAATAGGCCTCTTGCATTCATTAAAAATTAAATCAAATCTTGGTACTGTCGCGTCAAATTCTCTACCTGTTCCCTGTTCCTTAACTTCTGCAAGAAGCCTAATGTACTAGGTATGAATACAACTCAGTATAAAATACATCATGCCAAAGCATACTTCCCCGTTAGGGAAAATTCTCCCCAACGGGAAAGGATAGACACATGGGGTAACCTAACAGCAGTCGTATCTTAGAACAATCGCCCCTGCAAAGTGTTGCCCACCGTCTCCCAGAGATAACCGCCACTGTCAGTACTCATCAGACCCAACTCCAGCTTGAGCCGAGTATTCAAGCGCTCCATCACACGGTCAATTGCCCGATCAGACAGCCCAATAGCACCAATGAGGAGCCGTATTGACCGTAACTGTACATCAAGTACCCTCAGCTTGTCAGCACTGGCTTCCACCGAGTACGATAACGTTCTCTCTAGCTGTTCCCTTGCTTCCTCAATAGAATGCTTGTCAGTCACATCTAGTTTCAGCGCCAAAGACTCCATCTGCTCAATCCAAATAATTTGATGACCATCAGCATCAGTAGCCATTGGCTCTCCCAAACCCCGCAGATAGTCAACCACTCTAGACTCAGCTCCAGTATAAAACGCAGGCATCGGGGCGGGTACTAAGCGACTTCTGCTCTCTAGTGAGTCATCAGCTAACGGTTCAACCTCCTCCACCTTAGCTAGTTCTTGCCTCAGCTTGAGTTCCTCCGCTTTGAGCGGTTCTAACTCCCCTTTCAGATTCTCTACCAGTTTTGAAAGTTTCTCAACACGCTCGGGTAAGCGAAAAGCCTCCCGGTTGAACTGTTCCAGCTTGATGCTTATACGATGGGCGACTGACTCGGCCAAAGTACTTTCCCCCTTGATATCATTGAGCGCGTCCCGCATCGCATAAACCAATCCCCTACCTGTATTCCAATTCCCTAGACTGTAAAACAGGTTGCGAGAGAACGAACCCGCTTGGTACTGTGAGCCTTTGAGCCTCACATACTGTACCCAGTTACCTCCAGTGTAAGTAACACAGATTGAGAGCGAAGCAATTGTGCCAATTTCAATATCAAACCCTCGTCGATTGGACTGAATGATTCGGTAAATCGCCTGGATCAACGCCTCAGAGGCTTCGTTGACGCTATCGTACTCAATACCTTCCACTATGCACCTGAAGGATTCTCCTTTAAGTTCACCCTGTTTAGAAACAGCAGCTAAATCCAGAGACGCAGCGGCGAGTTGAGATTCAAGTTCTGCCCGGTCAGAATCCAGCTTTTTCAGGGCATAAAGGTCGTTACCCAACTTCGTAGCTTGGCTTGATAAATCAGCCTCCAACTTACGGATTGATGCCTGAATCTTAGCATGGTTCAAAGCTGCACCATTACCAGAAAGAACGGCTGCTGCCATCAAATAATGACTCGCATCTTCCCCAATGTCCTGACATTGACGCTCTCGCACATTGCCACTCATAATTTGGTAAGCCATCTCAGATTTGGTGCGTACCAACTGCGCCTTATAAGCATCAAATCCAGGTTGGTTCCCCACTCCTGCCGTGCCATAGTCAAACACCCAAACCTCTGGCCATAGGTTCCCCTGCCGATGAACACAGTCAGAGTTAGGGGATTGTGTTCAACAAGCTTACCATCAGCCTTAAGGTACGAATACCCCTGTTTCCGTTGCCAACCCTCCATCCAGATTTTGATATTTTGGTTGATTGCTAGTTGAGTCGGGTTAGGCGGTGCGGTGATGGTATGTCGGTGCAGAATTGGTCTTTCAACGCCCACACAGAAAGCCGTAGCAAAGTCTGTAAAGATGGAGAGCAAGGACATTAGCTCCCACAGGTTCTTATAACTAGAAACCCTGGTTTTAGATTTGATGCCGCCAGTGCTGGTAAACTCCAAATTAGTCGAAGTTTCACCAAACTGCCCCAGCCAACTATCAAAATGCTCGGTCTGAGTTCTTTGCAGTTCATCCGGGGCAAATAGCCGCATCAGATTGAACATCTCACTGATACTATTGGATGGCCAAGTGCCAGTACCACCGCCAATGAAGCCTCCACTCTCCCACAGGTAGCGAAACTTCATTAGAGTATTTAAGCTTCGCTGGGTATCCACGTTGGTTATCCCCGCTGTGCCAGTAATTTTTGTGGGGAACCAAATATTTTTCGAGCAGTGAGCCTCATCCAGCATCAACCAATCACACCCCAGACTTTCCCAGTCAATCGCGACTGAATTTCGCGAGTAGTAGCTGGTTGCTCGTTCAACCGAATTGTTGAGGCTGGTATGTTTCTTATCCAACTCCTTCTGGCTGATTTCTTGCCCAGAATTAGCTAGTCGTAGCCTTGGTTTGATGTACTCAATACCGCCCTTATCGTTAATTTTCACTGTCCCATCAGCCAACAATTGACTGAGTAACTCCTCGAATTCTTGGGAATCTGCTGGAGTAGTGCGAATCGCTTCAAGGGTGGAGAGTTTTTCAATCTGTTCGCTCAAGGAGTCGCTTTGCCGCTGTAGTTCCCTAAACAGGAGCCGATCATTTTCATCTTTTGCCTCCCCCAAGTAGCGCTCAATAATATCAAGCTGCTGTTGGATATACTTGATTTTCGTTTGGGCAGAGATGGGAATAGCGAAGAATTGCGTATGGGTCAGGATAATCGCGTCATAGGAGCCAGTTTGGATTTTCGCCACCAGCTTGTTGCGCTCTTTGAAGCTACTATTATCAGCAACCAATAGTTTAGCAGTTGGGTAGAGGGCTTTGAAACTGCTAACAATCTGTGATAATGTACTATTTAGAACTACCAAAATGGGTTTTTCTGCAATTCCTAAACGTTTGGCTTCATAAGCAGCCGCAATCATTGAAAAGGTCTTTCTTACTCCAACTTCGTGTAGAAGGAACAACCGTTTTGAGGCATTGGCGCGAGCGACGGCGTTGAGCTGGTGGGGTCTGAGCTTGATGTTAGAGTTAGAGTCAGGTAAGGTCAGATATGAGCCATCAAAAACCCGCTTTTGGGGCAGCGGGTAAAGGTTGTTGTATTTAACAGTGAGGCTGTAGGCTCTGTCTTTATCTGACCAGAGCCAAGTCCTGAACTCATCCTTGAGCCGTTGAGTTTGAGCGATCGCACTATCTGTTGCTTCCTGAGAAGCTTTCTTGTCAAGCACCTCTTCACCATTGACTGTGGTGTAGATTTGAATATGAATCGGAGTTTGATTAAGGGTTTGTTGGAGTAACCAGAGTACGTCCCGCTGTCCTTTACCATCGCTACCAGAGGAGGCATTGTCGATCGCCAAGATGCGGTCATTGCATGGGGGGACAATACTGATGATGTATTCAGATTCATCTTTGTAGGAGTCGGAGGCTCTGCTGATGGACAAGAAATAATGAGGTTGCAAGCAAATGGCGATGTCAGAGTTACAGGCAATGTCTATGCCAATGGGATGCTACTCAGCTCTTCGAGGGAATTAAAGGAAAATATTGCCGAACTTTCCGGAAAAGAAGCCGTTGAGGCATTAAAAAACCTCAACCCCGTTAAGTTCAATTTCAAAGCAGATAGCGACAAAAATCTGCATATTGGATTTATCGCGGAAGATGTCCCAGAATTAGTGGCAACTTCTGACAGAAAAACACTCAGTCCGATGGATATTGTCGCTGTATTAACTCAAGCGCTGAAAGAGCAACAAAATACCATATCTGCCTTAGCAGAAAAGGTAAAACTTTTGGAGGCTAAAACTGCATGAATAGCAGCCAAAACTATTTTTATTGGCAGCTATTCATTTTGAAAAATTGTGTATGCGGGAAACTTAGCCATTGAAGAAAGTAGTTAAGCTGCATACTCTCTTTGAGTAATGAACCAACACAACAGCTTATGAGTTTCGAGCGATCGCTCGAAACTCATTTTCACCAACATCCATAACAGTGTTTTCACACCAGGAAATAAGAAGATTTAAATTATGTCTATCAAACTTGTTAAGCCGAGTTTTTGGGCGCTTGCCATTCTCTGTGCGATCGCCCTAACGCTACCATTCTTGGTGGATATGCCCGCTCTTGCTGATACCCTTTTTGTTCAAGCAACTGAAAAGCCAACTTTGGGGTCAAACATTAGTCTGGAGAAAGAAACTCCCACGTCAATTTCAATCTCAACACCATTAGTTATTTCCCCAGTTACCATTACCACTCCAACCAAGCACCCAGTCATCTACAAGGTTCCCAAGAATCCTGCCACTCAACAAGAACTTACCCCACAGGAGATTGCTCAAAAATTTAATGCCGTGATATTTCATCGCGGATTAGCTCCCAAGGCGTTGGAGTACCGTCGCCTTGGTTTGCAGGGTTCTCTCATGCAGTACATAATTATGGAGCAACTGGTCGGACCTCCAGAGCGCGTGTTCTCTAGTCCTCTAGAGCAAACGCAGGAATGCACCAAAGAGGAACGAGAGTGGGACGGTGCATGGAATAACAACGTAACTATGGATAAGGGTGCTTTTTGCGAAATCCAGGACAGCATCGCCACGGGAAAAACGTTCGACCACGATCTCAACCCAAGTACTCCGCCAATTCAAGCTACTGAGGACTGGTTTCTCCACGTCAGACCCTTCCAATCTCTTGAAACTTACCGGATTGTTAGAAATGGCGGTGGGGGAAAAGCCTACTACCCCAACCCTGACAATAAAGACTGGCAGGAATATTTTATCGCCCGACTGTTGCGCGAAATGAAGGGCACCCCCAACCATCCCAAGTCGGGAATGGACGGTATCTACTTGGATAACTTGGAATTAAGCTGGAACAAGGTGCGGCGGGATATGTGCAAACCCACACTTCCTGAGAACTGTACTTCCAAACTGGAAGAGTACCAGTCCAGCCAAGAATACGGTGATGTAGTTTTTAGCTTTATCAAACGTATCCACAACGCCCTCCACACCAACAACAATAACTTCCCTCTCTGGGCGAATATGATTGAGGGAGCACCTTGGAACTCTGACTCAGAGTGGGATCGCTTCGAGCCATACTTAGAAGGTGGACTCCTAGAAGCTTTTGCACTTGACTGGGGAAACGGCTATTTTAGCCCAAGCACTATCGAAAATCAGCTTAAACAGGCTCAGAAGTGGCTTGAGAAAGGCAACAACTATATTGCTGGTGCGCCTGGTAACAGCACAAACAGAGATGAACAAGCTCGTTTTGCGCTTGCCACATATCTTTTGATTGCAGAGGGAAATAACGCATACTTTAGCTACTCTGACCGTAGCAACCTCTACGATTACTTCTGGGAGTACCCAGAGTATTATTACAACTTCGGCAATCCGATTGAACCATATCAACAGGTTTCCTCTAATCCCAAAGTTCTGCGCCGAGCGTTCGAGTGTGGCAGCGTTGAGGTGGATTTAACAAACAAAGTCCCCAAGTTTACTATAATATGCCCTACTATCAGTAGCTTCACACCCAGCAGTGGGAGAGCAGGTACCAAGGTAGTCATCACAGGCACTAACTTCACTGGTGCAAAGTCGGTTAGTTTTAACAAACTAGCTGCTAGTTTCACTGTCAATTCAGCTACTCAGATTACTGCAACTGCTCCTAAAGGAGTTACCGAGGGACTTATAAGTGTCCAAACCCCTGGTGGCGTTGCTAACAGCAAGCTCAAATTTACTATTGACCCCGGTATTGACCCACCCTCACCTATTTGAGTTCTGTATAACTACAACCAGTTAACCACTACTCTGGGGTATGAGTAGATGCCTTCTTGATAGTTAAGCTGGGGTGAGTGCTTAAGCCTGTAATTGTGGTAGCAAGAGTCCTGCTGTGTGAGCCTTCAAACAGCAGCAGGTTTTCCTGATGGCATTATTGTGTTGCATAAAAATATTCACCTCATAACAGAGGCGCTAGCCATCCTTCATGGCTAATAAACAAATTTTGATGTGACATCCTCCCATCCCAAATCAAAGATGATGGGATGGGCTTCCTAGAATCGCTTCCAAAATATCCTCTGGTTCGTTCCCTATCAGTTCTCACAACGGGACAGCCTCTTGCAATACATCCTCAGCCATACCCCAACCCCCTTAAGATTTTGTCGAATCTTTAGACCTCTGGCTCACCCATCGCCGAAACGCCCTTAACGCCTGAGAAGTTCCTGACTGCCGCCCCATCTTACAAAACTGAGAAATCCCCTCAATCACCGGAAAATCAGGAAACGTTGGACTTATCGCCGACTCTACATACTTTCCCGCTCGCAACACATAAACCTGCAATCTGCCCTTCTCATAGCGCCAAATTTCCGGCACCCCTAACACCTCATAAGCACTCAATTGAGTCTTAGACGTTACATCAATTTCTATTGCTAAATCTGGCGGCGGGTCTACCGTTAAATCCAGGTTTTCTCGCCCAACCATTTGAGCATAATTTTGGATATAAAAACAATCATCCGGTTCAATTCCCGCCATCATATCTTGCCGCTTAAACGTCGTTGACCCAAACGGCTCCCAATTAATTTCTAACTCATCCAGTAAAATCTTTAATAAATCTCCAATAATAATTTTGGGTTTTTCATGTTCCGGTAGAGGCATCCTAATCTCCAAAGTGCTATTGAGATAAGCAACTCGCGTTGCGCGATGCTCTCCCAATTCCGCTAAAATCGCTTCAAATTCCGACCAACTTACCTCATGAAACAGCACCCGATGTCCAGGCGGTACACTAATTTGTCTCAATTGCAGCGTCACCATTGTTGTTTCACTTCCCTTTTAATCATCTTCCTTGCCCATTCGCTTGACTCCGCCTCGCTAGCCGAGAACGCACTGCTTGCCGGATATCCTCCCAGTCTGTAGCGGTAATTTCCGTTGCCTCTCCAGACTCCAAACCCTCCAATAACATGGTTTCCAGACGTTCTTGTGCCTTGCGCTTTTGGTCGAGACGGATTAACTCGCGAAAATACTCGCTCACCGTACTGTAACTGCCTTGGGCGACTTGTTCCTCAACATACGAGCGCATCGCATCTGGCAGAGAAATATTAATGCTTTTCACTTGCATTCTCCCATTGCTACTGCTTCCAATATGGCAATTTATGGCAATTGTTGCCATTTTTTCCGCCGTAACCCAACCCCATGAGTCATGGGGATATTCTCGCAGCTCACCACAAATCAAGCTTTCCCTGTTCACAGTTTCCCACAATAATATTGGCCAGCACCTGACGCTCTGATTGATTGAAGTGCCATCGCCACACCCACAGCGCCCTAACCTCTCCATATTTATTCACAATTGTTTCCCAGTCTGCTTTACACTGCATTGTTCTCAAGAGTTTGGCAATTAACCGTGGCTCTTTTGTTTGGTTTCGCGCCCTGCTACCTGGGTACTCTGCCGGAAGCTCAATCAGCGTACCCGAAGCGTCTCTTAGAGTAAGAGTACGGGGTGTATCGTCCTTAATAGGCGACGTGGCTACAGCAGAATTTGATACCTCTGAAACGAATGAAACTGGATGTTCCTGAGCGAAACCTAAAGGGGTTTCAGGCTGCAATCCTTGAAAATGCGTTGTTGAGGTCAGTGAAACCTCTGAAACCGGATCAAGGGAAGTTTCAACCAATTTGTCAGCCAATTCATCACAAACCTCATTCATGTCTTTTGTGAGTGCAGTGTTGGCTTGTGCAATTTCTACTTGTTCAGTTTCTAGGTTTCCTTGGGGAGGTTTCAAGCTGGAAACCCCTGCTACTAGGTCATCCCAGCTTGAAACCCAATCATTAGACTCAAAAGTTTCAGCGGTTTCAGCAGTTTCAACAGTTTCACAATTTGGTACAAGTTGAGTATCCGTTGGAATATCATCCCAGTCTGTGCTATTGTTACTACTCCCACCTGAACCATTACCAGGGTCATCATCCGTCGGATTGTTTGGTGGTTCATCGTCAGGGTCAATATCCAGCAGATCAAGACCAAACAGATCCAGGGGAATTAACCACGCCTTCTTCATCTTTTTCTGAGGCGGGTGGGGTCGAATCAACTTACCTTGAGTGTCACACTTGGCTGTTAACAAAGCACGGTTATAGGCTAAGACTTCATCCCGTGAGGCATAAAAACGCACCGCTTTATCAACCACGCCCCCAACTTTTACCAGTTGCACCTTGAGAGACTTTTGATTATATGTGGCTGGGTTGAACGCTTTTTGCACCTCACTCCAGACACTTCCTGGATAAATCGCCACCCATTGCACACCATTCTCGTCAGTAAACAGCCGTTTATCCCAACTGCCGATCGCATCTTTCCCCTCCAAAGACTGAAGGCAGCGGATAAAATCGGCAATTGAGTCACCTGCATTATCGGCATCATTCTCAATCGGAATTAGATTATCAAGTACCCAACTCCGGGGTTGCTCACACCCATCGATTAATTCAACTAACTTTTCGGCGTAAAATACGATTAGTGCTAAATTCCAGGCAATTCTGGCATGAGCGAGTGGCAAGCGTGCTAAAAATTCCCTCTCAATCGCATTAATGTCCCCAGGATGATAGCCGATCCTAATCAACTCCTCAAAGGAACCACTAGCAACTTTCATCGCTGCCTTGAGATCCGGAATTCCTTGTATGTTGCCACAATCGTAAAAAGGAACCCTGGAAAACCGGGTAAATGCCGCATCATGCTCACCACCCAGTATATGGTTCGTGGTGAAACCAATTGGACTATGGGGCGTTTGACGATTGCCTCTGACAACACGCGGCTTGGCATTGTAGACCGCCTTACAGAATTCATCTAACTCCCTGGTATTATCACCACGGGGTGGGTCATCCCAGATGACGGGTAAACTACCTGTCTTAGATAAATGTTCGTAAACGGCTGAGATACTAACTTTACTAATCATGCCATCGTCAGCCCAATTCGTTCCCACCATTGATAATGCGGCTTCTAGAGCAATGGTTTTTCCGGTACCAACAGAACCATAAGCATTGAGAATCGGAAAACGTCCTTCAGCAGTTTGAATAGCCTGGAAATGTAATCCAGCAATTACCCAACCACAGCAAAGGAGAAACTGATGGATATTCTCAGTACCGAAGACTACTCTTGCTGCATCAACTAACCGCTTTAATCCAACCGTACCATTCCCTTGAGCTTGAATAGGGCAGGGGATGAAGTCCTCTTTCCCTAATGCTGGGTCAAAAACCGTCAAGCTATCGTTTTCGGTTGTCTGTTGACCCGATGGTGTAAATTGAGTATTTTCAAATACCCACAAGCCGTTTTCCTGTTGTCCGTAGCGATCAATGCTTTTGAAAATTTGACCCCCACGGGTTCGACGATATACGGCTTGTTTAGCGGCAAACAGGGCGTTGAGTTCCCATTTAGTTAAGGAAACGATGACAACAAATCCTAGCGCCTTACTCAGGGCTTCGGAAAATTTTTTGGGTGAGGTCAGATCCTCGGCTTTTACCAGGACTCGATATTGTTTCGGCTCCCATTCTGGCTTAAGCTGGAGTACGAAACCGCCGCCATCACTACTGCTGAGTTCGCGCTCAATTGCGAAGTCAAAGTTACACCGGGGTTCCCACCTAACATCACCCTCCTTACCAGACTGCCAAAATCCAATTGTCCCCAAATAACTTTGAGGTTCGCTCCAATCGACGGCTGGTGGCTCATCGAATAGCTTTTCCCACTTATGGATTGGCATACATTTAGCAATTACCTCATGGATGAATTTAGTAGCACCATGATTCTGGATGTAATCATCGGCTCCTTTGTTGCCGTTTGGGTAGCTATCATCACAATCCCATAAGCCAGTGGCGTTGAAAAGGGGAACTTTGAAAGTTTTTAACTGGTGGGCGAGTTTCCGTTGCGCCCAGTTTACGCCTGGTTTTGTGGCAGCATCGGCATCAAAACAAAAGATAAATCCAAATCCGGCTTTAGCGAGTCGTTCCAAGGAAGGAACAAGATAGCGTTTACCTTGCAAGTCGCTTTTGGCACTGGTTAGACCTAACTCGACACCAAGCAAAACCACTGGAATCAGACCGATAGCGAATAGTGCTACCCCAGTAAAAACGCCCTCGGTAATCACTAAACAGGGATGCCCATCTATTTTATAGGCTTTCTCTTTGAGGGCTTCTAAATTATGCCAAAAGTGCGGATCTTCTGGATGATTAAGCAAGATGGCATCGTAGTCGCCTAGGGGAGTGCGGTACTTGGGAGCTTTCTTGGTTTTGTCGTCTCGCCAGGGTTTGTCGGGTTTGAATTGAATCTGAATGCCTGTGCCTTCAAGTAAAATTCCCCCAGATTTGGCTTTATAACCGAGTCGGAATGAGGCATCTTCTGCTGAGACAGAGCGACAATTGGCACTTGTCCAATCTAAAGGTAGTCCGCGTCGCTGGATTTCTTTAACGTGACGGGTTTCTAGGCGGGTGGTGGTTTGGTTGTTTTGGAATTCCATCTCTACACCCCCAACAAAGCAATTGAATGTAGCACTGCGCCAGAGTTCAAGAACAGACGTGGAGACGGGGGACACTCTGATGCGGGGACGAAAGCTCTGCCTCGGTACGAGCTGCTAAAATCTGATCGCTTTTCCCTATCAATTAAAGGGGGAGTGAGACAAGCTAACGTTCGCTTGGATGCTACATGGCATGGAGAGTCGAAAGCTGATGCGTTTCCGGTTACAGGCATAAAGTTAACCCTCAAGGTATTAACCTAGAGCCAGAGAGTTGGAACCTTTCTTCGCGGAAACCAATTACCAAATAACTTGAACTGAGAGGTCTAGCTGGGGTGCTGATGGATTCAGAATCATGCTATGTTGGTAATGAAACTTTGTCGGTTTCTGCCAGGAGGCTTTATTTCCATACTCGTTTCCCTGGCTCTAGTATTTGATTAAGATAAGCATACTGTAATTGGGCTAAATTGCGATCGCAAACGCTCACGCGATCGCAATAGCGTCCCGAAGGCAAGCATGGTGAGCGTTAGCCCACAGCGATGCTAATCGGGGGTAATACTGAGGGAACTACCACTTTTATCAAATCTGATATCAAATCTGATGGAGTATGATTCACAAGGTTGAACCTACCCAAGAGTCCTTGTGGTATTGCATCACAAAATAACGTTTGATGAATTTTGGTCATTGGCTAGATTTCCTCTTCAGTTATCGCGATTGTATTACATATGTAGTATAGCCGTGATTCAGAAATTATGCTCCAAGACCCTCTCACCTAATTTCGGCAGGAGGCTCCCACTATAACCGAGAGGGTGAGTTCTAATCGCTTTCACAGCGAAAAGAATGAACAAACCCGTTAGAAAGTTCCTCCCCACATCGGCTGATTACGATGCCCGTATCTTCTGTTTTAGGGAGAAAGATTGGTCGGTGTCGTTAACACTGATAGGTGGTAGAGAACGTTTTCTAGTAGACATTGGTAGCTACCAAAAAGGAAAGTTATCTGGATTCTCTCCAACTTCTGCCACGTTGGTCAAACACCAGAATGGAAGCTACTCAGTGTGTAGGTAGTTTACTGTGGTGTCTTGCTTTTAGCTTTTCGCTTAGAACGTCGTTGCTTTTTAGTATTTTTCTTAGGCTTTTTAGGTGGAAATACTTGAGCAACCAGCGTACTTTCTTCCAAAACTAGCTGTTCTCCGTTTCTACTCAGACGTAAACTCCAGAACTGACCATAAGGTTCACCAGGTAAGACACCCGTAATCGTCAAAAGAAAAAAGTTATCTTTTTCCTCACTTTTTATGGGTCTTGTCAGTGCATCAATATTGCGGTAAATCCGCACCCCAAGCATCCTGGTTTCAATGTTGCTATAGGTCACCAACCCATCTACTTGGAAGGAATCAACGCGCTCAATAAAGTCTTCTAACTTAGCTTTAGATTCGGGTAAAGATATGCCTCGAATAGTAAAATGAAAGTAGGGCGGATCTTTGGGTCGGGTGTGTGGATAAACAATCCAAACCTGACTGCTTTCTACCAATCCCTTGCGGTTTTTAAGAAATCGGGAAGCAGATACTAATAAATTGGCAGAAGCAACTACGCCATCTTCTAAAAGCAAAATACCTGTCGTGAAATCATCAACGCTAGGGATATACTGACCTCTCACCCATCCAACCGCCTTGTAGTGCAGTGTATCGGGCAGTATAGTTGAGGTTGGTTGGCTCTGGAATTTTTCTTCAACTGCGATATCCTGTCCCCCTACCCTATCCTTTAACCCAGTTTCAGGACTGGTTGGCTTGATGATATGTACATGGAGTGAGTCTTCTTGAGATTGCCGCATTATTTCACTGTCAACAACCTGGGGATAATAGGGAGTGAGCAGATGAATCAGCTTTTCATCGTCAGTAGCGATCGCATCATCAAGGGGAAAATAGCGGTCTGTCAAATGGATGGTTGCCATAAAAATAGTCTGTGGGTAGGAGATACATGATATTTAAAAAGCATCGGCACACCTTGCGCCTTCATTTTAGCTGTAGGGCTACCGTATTTCTCATCTCGACTATGCAAGAATGCTCTCATGTCAAACCTTCACCGAAATTCCCAAAGCCGGATTCTTGGTATAACGCTCACCCACATGAGCATAAATCGCCGTCATTTCTGGATTCTTATGACCCAGCAAATCCTGCACCTGCCTCAAATCAGCACCAGCGCGTAGCCCTAACGTCGCTGCCGTATGGCGCAGACTATGAGCCGATAGAGTTCTCCCTTGGGTGTGCTTCAACCCAGCTTGTTCCAGGTAGCCATCAACAATCAAACGAATACCACGACGCGATAAACGCTGACCTCCTGCCCGGTTCCCGATCGCAATGAATAAAGGACTAGAATCGTCTAACAGTTCTCCAGCTAGCTGACGAGCTTCCAAGTACTGTAAAAGAAGCTGCGCTAAATCTGGGCGCAGGGGTATTGTCCTTTTGCTGCCTTTCCCTTCCACTTTCAAGCCCCAGTTTAAACCTTGCTTAACCAAATCACCCACATTGGCTCGGTGCATCTCTACAGTCCTGGGACCTTGCAGCGCCATAATCGCTATCAGCGCTTTATCTCTTATACTCTTGAGGCTACCGTCAGCAGGAATCGTCGCCAAAAATTGTTGTAGCTCACTTTCTTCTAAATAGGTGATGCGTTCTGCCGCATCCGTCAAATCCCGTGGGGGTTTGACACCCTCTACGGGGTTTTCCTTAACCAGCCCCCGTTCCCTTGCACAGCCATAAAACCGACGCAGCACCGATAACGTCAGAGATATGGTAGCAGACTTTTGATTTTTCTCCTCAATTAGATAGCGTCGGTAAGTCACAACATCTTCTTTGGTAGCTAAGGCGGGATGAAGAGCGTTATTCTCGCACCAGATAATAAATGCTCTGATGCGCCGCTTATAAGTTGACTCAGTATCTTTTGCCGCATTCCCATTCGCCACATCAGTTTTGCAGAAGTCGCCAAAGGCATTGAGCAGCGCTTCAGTGGTGGGTAAGAGTGCAGGGGGGTTGGATGGGAGCCTTCTTCTAGGAGAGTGCAAGGATTTTGTCTTCACTTCGTTAATTTACAACGATTCCGGTAAACCATCCAACCCCTACTCCTTAATACCAGGAACGTTTTTTTCCGGTATTAGATAAGCGAGATATGAGTGTCACTAGCTTCCATGTCGGTTTGCACATAAGTTGAAAATTTGACACATAAGATGAAATTTCTTTGCACATAAGCTGAAAAAACTGCCACAACCGCTAATCTGAGGAGATTAACCTCAGATAACGGTAAGGAGTGAAGTGCCATCGGGAGCAGTCAGAACCAGAAAAATCACCAATGCAGGCAACCGCAAGGTTATCGGCAAGTTTCCCAGCCT
>DNGI01000467.1:0-1846 GCA_003486645.1 Cyanobacteria bacterium UBA11370
AACAAATGAATAAAACTCTCCTTCCCCCCACACCCCACACCCCACACCCCACACCCCATTTTCAACCTAGGACAAACTAATTGATGGAAACGGTATTGGAGGTGGAACGACTAAGTGTCCATCGTGGTATTTATACGGCTGTGCGGGAAGTTTCCTTTACTTTAGAGTCAGGAACAGATACCGCGATCATTGGCCCAAATGGTGCAGGCAAAAGCACACTAGTCCAGGCTATCCTAGGCATTCTCCCCCGGCAATCTGGGAAAATCTGTATTTTAGGTCAGCCTGTAGACTCTTCCGGACACCTCCCTAATTGGATTCGACAGCAAGTCGCCTATTTACCCCAGAACTTTTTATTTGATCGGGGCATTCCCATGACCGTTGCGGAACTGATAAGCTTAGGTTGGGAAAAACCCGGTCTAAACCTGCCTTGGCTGAATCGTCGTGAACGATATCGGGCAGTACTTAAAGCCCTAGCTCAAGTTAACGGTCATCATTTGATCCATCAGTCCCTCAGTAGCCTTTCTGGAGGTGAAACCAAACGGGTACTACTGGCTTATTGTGTAGTACGTCCGCGTCGGCTATTGATTCTTGATGAAGCGCCTGCTGGGTTAGATTATCAGGGAGAATCAGAGTTCTATCAATTACTCAACCAACTTAAGATAGAACATGGCTGGACGATTTTGCAAATCTCCCACGATTTAGACATGGTTAACCATCACTGCGATAAAGTGATTTGTCTGAATCGTTCAATTATTTGTCAAGGCATCCCAGAAGTTGCCCTATCTACGGAGAACTTAATGGCTGCTTATGGGCCAGAACTCACCCGCTATCGCCATCATCATTAATTCAAACTGTTGTTAGGAGAGTGGGGAAGAAGATTTTCATCGTTATTTATAGCAATTAGCAATTAGCAATTAGCAATTAGCAATTAGCAATTAGCAATTAGCCATATCTATAACCACCTGAAGTATAGCTTGAAAACTATGTCCCTAAACACCGAATTTACCCGTCTCATCGAACTGCTGGAATTTCCATTCATGCAACGGGCGCTCTTGGGGGGAGTATTATTAGGGTTACTAGGGGGATTACTCGGCAGCTTTGCTATTTTACGCCAGCTTTCGTTTTTCAGTCATACGGTTGGTCATGCCGCACTTCTAGGTATTGTTCTGGGAGTTCTACTCAACCTTGACCCTACTCTAACTTTACTCCCTTTCACCGTCCTGTTTGGGTTAGGTGTGATCTACCTAATTTCCCAAACTGACCTATGGAGCGATACTGTACTTAACATTGTCTTCTCAGCATCCTTAGCCCTGGCAATTATTGCCCTGAGTTTTATTCAAACCTATCAGGGAAATTTAATGAACCTGTTGTTTGGAGATATTCTAGCCATTCAGGGTAAAGATTTGGGTTTGAGTTTGGCTGTACTGACGCTCAGTGTAGTATCGTTAGGACTAACGTTGCGATCGCAAATACTCCTCACTCTCCATGAAGGTATGGCAAAAGCCCAAGGGGTAGCAGTCCGTCTCCATCAAGCCTGGTTTGTAGTTTTATTATCACTGGCGGTTGCTGTTGCAATTAAAGCAGTTGGAGTGCTACTGGTAAATGCTTTTCTAGTCATTCCGGCAGCGACAGCTAAGTTACTCAGTCGGCAATTTGCAGTTTTTATTCTGCTTTCAACTGGAGTTGGAGCGATAAGTGCAATTCTGGGTATTGTATCCTCGGCAGTCCTAAACTTAGCATCCGGCCCTAGTATTGTTGTTGCTCAATTTTTGTTGTTTTTGATGACGGTAGTACTCTCGCGTCTGAAGAGACAACAGGCTAGGGAAGCATGGCGGAAATAACTCAC
>DNGI01000467.1:2089-4417 GCA_003486645.1 Cyanobacteria bacterium UBA11370
TGTCCTCCTTGTCTCCCTTTTGTCTCCTGGCAGAAATTCAGACTTTTCTGATAATGTTCTAGATTTGCTTCAATTTTTTTATGAATAAAGTCTTCTCTTCCTAAACACCAAATCTACGCTGGCTTGAAGTTCAGGTTCGATGGGTTGTCCGCGACATTATTTTTGTCCAGATACTGACGTGCCACTATTCTCATGCGTCGAAAGGTCTTCGTAGTTCTTAGAATGGTAGTAGATTGATTGACCCTATCGAGTAAAACCGTCGTCCACATCAACCTCATTCTCCCCATTCAATAGCCCGATTTTAAAAATGGTTCAATACGAGTCCTATTTAAGATGTTCGTTTTGCGGTAAGTCCTCTGAACAGGTTGGAAAATTGATTGCTGGCCCTAATGTTTACATTTGTAATGAATGTGTTGCACTATGCAACGAGATTTTAGAGCAAGAACTGAACCCATTCTCCTATCAAAGAGCAACTCAACCCTCCCTAACTTCTAATCCTCTCTCGCCGCAACCGAACTCGATTAACTCCCAAGCATGGCAACAACTACCAAAACCCCTGGAAATTAAGCAAGCGCTGGATAAGCACGTCATTGGTCAACATCAGGCGAAAAAAGTCCTCTCTGTAGCAGTTTATAACCATTACAAACGCCTGCGAGCCAACCAAAGCGATCGCACAACCAGCGAATCGGATAGCAGCGTCAAATTACAAAAGGCAAATATTCTCCTAATTGGGCCGACGGGTTGTGGTAAAACCCTATTAGCTCAAACTCTAGCTGATCAATTGAATGTCCCTTTTGCCATTGCTGATGCCACGACTCTAACCGAGGCAGGTTATGTCGGGGATGACGTGGAAAATATCTTGTTGCGACTTATACAAGTTGCCGACTTTGATCTAGAAGCTGCCCAACAAGGGATTATTTATATTGATGAAATTGATAAGATTGCGAGGAAAAGTGAAAGTGTTTCGATTACCCGCGATGTTTCCGGAGAAGGAGTTCAGCAAGCCTTACTGAAAATTTTGGAAGGGACTGTAGTGAATGTACCCCCTCAAGGAGGTAGAAAACATCCTTATCAAGAGTGTATTCAACTCGATACTAGCAATATTCTGTTCATTTGTGGGGGTGCGTTTGTGGGGTTAGAAAAAGTCGTTGAAAAACGCCTAGGTAAAAAATCCATGGGTTTTATTCAACCGAATGAACGGCGATCGCACCAACCCTCCACTATCGAGTTTTTGAAACAGGTAGAACCCCAAGATTTAGTAAAATTCGGTCTAATTCCCGAATTCATTGGTCGATTACCTGTGATGACAACGGTAGAACAATTAGATGAAGAAGCGCTCATTGCCATCCTTACCCAGCCTAGCAATTCTTTAGTCAAACAATACCAAAAATTGCTCAAGATGGACAATGTACGTTTAGACTTTCAGACAGATGCCTTGAAAGCGATCGCCCAAGAAGCCTCTCGACGCAAAACTGGAGCGAGAGCATTACGCGGTATCTTAGAAGAATTAATGTTAGATATCATGTATGAGTTGCCGTCTCGTAAAGATATCAAGCGTTGTGCCATTACACGAGAGATGGTTGAGAAGCGATCGACTGCTGAATTGTTGGTCCATCCATCCTGGTTACTGAATCCTGAATCGGCTTGAGGTAACAATCAAACCCAACCTTTAATTAGAATCCACGGAAGAAATTCAACCTTAACCTGAAGTTCTCATTTTAATATCGTAACCCCCTCTATTTCAATGCTGATGGTGTATGGCGAAAGGTAGCAATTAGTAAACACATAATTCCCACATTTATAAAAACATCTGCGAAATTAAACACTGGGAATTTAATCAGGCGGAAATCCAAAAAATCTACCACATAACCCATGGCAAAGCGGTCAATTCCATTACCCAAAGCCCCACCTAAAATAAACCCATAACCTAACTGTTCAAATGTTTTAAGGGTTGGTCCAAACCAAGCCATCGCCATTAAACCCAAACTAACGATTAACGATAGCCAGCGCAACCAGCCTCCTCCCTGACTAAACAGACTAAATGCTGCACCTGTATTCGTGACATAGGTTAAGTGGAACACTCCCTGCCACAAGGGTAAACTCTCCATGAGTTGAAAATTCTGCACCACTAAATATTTAGTGAACTGATCCAGAATTAGACTGATAGAAGCTACAATCCAGAACTGGCGATTTTTTAGAGGCATTGTTGGTTGTTGGTTGTTGGTTGTTAGTTGTTGGTTGTTGGGTGTTAGTTGTTGGTTGTTGGTTGTTGGTTGTTGGTTGTTGGTTGTTGGTTGTTGGTTGTTGGTTGTTGGTTGTTGGTTGGTG
>DNGI01000069.1 GCA_003486645.1 Cyanobacteria bacterium UBA11370
AACCGAGAATGAAACAGCCCTGGGCCCTTAGTAAGGGGAGGGTTTAGGAAGATGCGATTTAAATGCCGAACAAGCTTAACTCCCTTAAAATTGCCAGAACCAAGTTTTTCCCCCAGGCCAAATCAATTCACAAACTGTACCTTTCGGAGAATTAGGAAACCGCCGAAACTTCCCCCGCAGTTGTCGAGCCAAATTTTCAGCCTGTTGCGTTCCCCGACCTTTGAATTGAGCCGCTTTGTCCGATAATGAGTTCAAACCCACCCCATTATCAATAATACGAAGACTATTCTGACCCTTTTCTTCCATACAAATTACGCTCAGACGAGTCACCCCAACGGCATATTTCCCCACATTACACAACGCCTCTTCTAGAAATCGGCATAAGCCCCGCTTTTGTTCGATAGTTAAATATCGACTATCTAGAGGCTCAAACTTGTTGATCTTAATTTTAATCGTTTTAAAACAGGGAAAATCACGAGTTATGGTATTATCGTAAACCTGATAAAGAATTTCATGAATTGGGGCAGACAAATCTAATTCTAAATCGCCACCCAGATAAATACTTGCGCCTTGAGTTAAAGTTTCTCGCCGGACACATTCATAAACATCCCGAATTTCTTTATTCAACTGTTGGAGTTCTAAAAACAACTGGTCAGAGGATAAATCCAACTCTTGAGAGTATCTTAACATCCTCGCTAGCCGCTGCAATGGTCCGTTATGAATCGTGTCAAATGTTTGCTCAATAATGAGCTGACGCTCTTGCAGGCGCAACCTCAAATCCCGTTCCTGTCGATAGAATAACGCAGCAGTAAGTCCGGCTCCATTGAGGACGAGGGTGAGCATTGCCGGGACAAAGGGAAGCCACCAGCCTAAGATTAAACATAAATAACAAACACTCGTTAATCCAACGCTAGCAACCCCAAGACCCAGGAGAATCTTTAAGGGTGATTCAAATAGCCGACCCAAACTAATTCCTAATAAACCCCATCCAAAAATCCACAAATATTCCCATCCATCCGACCAACCCTTTAAAAGCGATCGCCTATCTAGAACCGCACTGAGAATTTGACTGACCGCGTGAGCTTGAACTTCCACCCCATAAACCAGTTTTGGGTTAACACCGGATATAGCAGCAGAATTGACAATATCTTTAGCACTGAGAGCAGTCATCCCAATCAAGACAATGCGATCGCGAATCCAATTTGGATTTACGTTCCCGTTTTTAATATCCCTTAGTGAAATAATTCTAAACGGTTTTTGACCACTGCGAAAATTGATCAGAATTTGATTTCCACCCGCATCCGCTCTCACATATCCGCCAAAATTAGGACGAAAACGAGTTAGCTCCGTTGACCCAAATCGCATGGCATCTTGGTCACGAATCCCGTTGTTCAGGGGAATTCCTTTACTAGACAAATAGGTTTCAACCAGACGTAGAGACAAAGAAAATTTATAATCTTTTTGAAAAGTCCAAGTCCCAAGCACGCTACGTCTGATAGAACCATCCGCATCAAGAATAGCATCGGCAAATCCGACTTGTTCAGGCGGGAGTTCTGGCGGTGGATTAACAGTAAAACCCTGGCGATCTGGCAAAACTTTTTCAATAGCAATTAAGTTCTTGATATCCTTAAACGCGGCAACCCGAGCAGCGTGACCCGGTTCTACAGGTAAGTCCCTAAAGATATCAAGACCAATAACATTAGGCTTGTATTTCTGTAACGTTCTCAAAAGTTCTGCAATGTCTTTATCGGGTATGGGATAAGTTCCTACACTCTGGATATCTCCTTCATTAATACCAACAATAACAATTCGTTCATCGATAGGTTCGGGAGGACGCAGCCGCAGAAAAGTATCCAGCGCCACCCATTCTAGAAATTGCAGCGAACCCGTCAAGCGAGTGAGCATTACCAGTCCGATAATCACAAATCCTGGCAAAGCACCGACACGCCAGATAGCAATTTCTGCTTTAATTTTTTGCCAAAGGTTTCGCTCCACAAAGAATAGCCAATAAGGAATAGGGAAGACAAGGGGAATTTTCCCAATGATTAATGATTAATAACCAATAGACCTCTCCAGAAATACGCGAACTGCCCTCTGCCATCTGCCTCCTGCCTTTTTCCTGGTATTGTTCGTTTAATGGAAGTCTAGCTACTTAAGCTAAGACGCATTTAAATTGGATATTGAAATTTTTGAAAGGGGTGTGGGGTGTGGGAAGATGCAATTTAAATGCCGATTAGCTTAATGACTAATGACTAATAACCAATAACTAATCGATTAAACCTTCCTCTTTAGCACGCATCTGTGTTTGAATGCGGATATTTTTTCCAGCTTCTGGATAAACCCCTAAAGCATCTTGGATTTTCGTCCAATAATGACGCACGGTTCGTTCAGCAATATTCATCTTTTCAGCGATCGCTTTATCTTGCAATCCTTCTTGGAATGCCAAGGTTAGTAGTTCCAACCATTCGGGTTTAACTTCTAACCCCGTTCGCATCTCTCTTGGTGTATAAACCACTCCTTGAAGCGCCCACTCAACTTTGGTTAACATTTCCTTAAGTGGGAGACTTTTGTCTACAATAGTAAAACCACCTTCATGAGTCGAAATAGCAGGTTTAAGACGTACCAGCGAGCGGACATGAGCGCTTTGCACAACAATATTGAGGGTGGGATATCGCTCCATCAGCGTTCTCAACAGTTGAATACCTGTATCCGTTCGAGCCATTTCTCCAAGCTTTTCGGGAATGGAAAGATCCATGACAGCTAAGTCAGGTTGATCGTTTTCCATTTGTTTTTGAGCGCTTTCGGCGGTTTGAGCTGTCAGGATTTCCGCCTCTGGGTACTGCTGTCTGAGCATATTAACGGTTCCATCCAAGACGGATTCGTGATCGTCAACCACGAGAATTTTCTGCTTGACTGGCTTTGGTGATTTTGGACTCATAATTAAATCCCTCGCAGTCTACGGTTAATTTTGGGAGCGGATGTCGTGGCGATCGCCAACGGAAGTACCATACAACTGTCAGATCCTTCCTCTTATAAAAGCACTGTCCTCTTGTAAAAAAATGAAAGGCTTCCTTAAGATAGTCCAAATCTTTGAGGCTAGACGGACTGACAAGGGTTGATTCATTCGGGTAAGAGATTTGAACCTCTATCTCACCAAACTTCTCCTGTTTCTTTAAGCTGACATGAATCGATAGTTCTGTTAAAACGTTTGAGGGAAGCATTCCAATTTTGTCAGTTTCGCATTGTTGGAACGCTCTTAGTCGGTTCTCTGTGTCGGTGTTGTTACCCAAATGGGATGTACCCACTTCTGATAAAGTGATTCGCAGTAATTCATCTAAGGCGATTAAAATCACTCGACTGCACTCCGGAGACTCATCGGGCCAATCCCTAGGCAATTCCATCTGAATGTTGAGCTTGGGATTGTAGGTTTGCCACAGTTCGAGCAAGTACTGAATCGCCAGGGGTAAGCTTTCCTCAACGTAGGGAGGCGATAGGCGATCGCTCAATTGTCCGAGGGAATGATGGAACTTCTCAATTCCCGTTAACCAGTCTCGGACACTCTGAAGTGAAATCTCACAACTATCTCCTAGCAATAACTCTATGCTGCGACGCATCGCCAATGATTCTTGCAACAACCCGTTGCGAATTCTCTCGGTTTCGCAATAAAGTTGAAATGCTCGCCTTCGCTCCCACCACTGCAAGGCTCGTCGCGCCCTAGAGTAAGATACAAACAACCAAATTATGATCGCAATACAGGCAATTAAAATTGCGTTCTCTAGGGAGCTAGAGCATAAAACATTAACCATTTCAGTATCATAGTTGACATCCGGCAGACAAATCAGATTGACTCTATTCAAATTCAGTTGGAGGAATCGATACTCTTGGGAGTTCCCAGTTAAGTTCAATATCCCAATAGAAGCACTATAGAAGCAACAGACTTGGTAGCGCATCCACGTTTTCTGCCAAGTTGCTTGCCTGTCGTAGGCTCAAGGAATTACAGGATTATGCCAGCCCTTTTGCCGAAAACTACACTGGGATTACGGACAGATAAGTGATCACGAGACTATCTGTTTCCCCCAATTTCTGGTCATCGTAGACCAAAAGGTCGAGTGCGATCGCGCCTTCATGAGTAAGGCTATGAATTATACCGATTTAAATGGCGATCGCTACAGATCACCCCCTTGCCTGTGGCTTCTCCCCGAACCCAAGGGGAGGTTAGGAAAGTTCTGATGTGTCGTATTCACAATTTAAATTGATATTACTTGGCACGCTTGCCGTTGGTAGGGAATGTCTAAAGTAGAAACAGCCCGTTTCTTTGCCTTCTCCCCTCTGCGATCGTATCTGGCAGTTGTTTCAGGAGAAGCGTGACCAACAAGCTGCTGAACCGTCGCAATGTCATTGCCCCTATCCAGCAAATCGCTGATGAAAGTGCGCCGGAAGTCGTGAGGGCTGATATCTCCCACGCCCGCCAGTTTAGCTCGCTTTTCCAGAATCAGCAGAATCGCCTGAGCAGTGATGCGTCCAGGAATGAGCCGTCCGCCCTTGTTAATCGCCCAGAACAGCGCCCCAGGAGAGTGCCCGCGAATATCCAGCCAGTCAGCCATAGCTTGAGCTCCTCCAGGCGGTAGGTAAGTAATCCGGTCTTTGCGGCGTTTGCCCTCTCTCACTATCAAATAACACTGATAACAAATGCGGTTAATCCTTGCCACTGATGTATTGTGTGAATAGGTGTCACCAGTTATAACAGCTATAACATTGATGAGCAAAGGGATAAAGCCGCAGATATCCTGTCGAATTCCATCCGACTGGATGGAGGAAATTAAGGTGATATCTGTTGAAACGGGGAAGTCTCCTTCGGAGATAGCTAGGGAGGCGATCGCCCTCTATTTGAATAAGACTGATGTAGACTCTGTACAGTCTTTGGCAAAGCGAGTCACTGCACTGGAGCGGAAGTATCAAAAGCTGGCTCAGTTGATTACAAGCTGATAGTTCTTGAAGGGAAGGCTCCAGCGCAGAAGCAAACAAGAGAGTTTTTTCCTCATCGCCAAGCTGTGCAATTTAAACGCACATCAGCTTAGTTCGTCAAAATATAAGCAAATATAGCAAGTCGAAATTATTTGTGTAGCCGACTTTCCCAACGCTTGTGATGTTGAGATGAATCCACGTACTCTCCGTTCACTTTTGTGCTATTGCCTCTAACGTGAAGTTACGAGGATTTTTGAGGAGAAAAATGTCATTTTCTTTGATTAAATCTCCCGTACAGATTAGGGGAAGGCGTTCTTGATAAGCTTTAATGGCGAGGATATAGTCATGGTTGAATAACTCAGTCTGAATTTTCCGCAATTTATCGATCACTACACCGAGGAGTAGGATTTTTCCGCTTAGTCGGTCAGCATTAGGTGTGTGAATTTGCATCACGACTCCCTGGATTTGAATATTAGGAATAGTGGTAATGAGTTCGCTGATAATGTCGAGTTGTGACCGATGTCTTTTATCCCCTCAACACGGCGAAAAGTCAAGACAATAGCGCAAACTCTTCAGCTCAACTTACTAGACACAGCAGGTGCTGTTAAATCGACAGCGTTAGAAAAAGTGGTACAACCAGTGGCACAGTCTCCAGAGTTAGATAACCATTCTCAACTGGATAAATATGTTCAGCTTGATTGGGAAGACAGCAAGTTTCATGGAGTCAAAGGTAAGGTCGTAAAATGCACTTCCACTGAGGTTGAGTTGTTAGTTGAGGGTGTCGCTTACAATCTGTACTTCCCCATTGAGAGAGTTCGGTTTTTAGAGTGAGGCTCTTCCTGACTTTCAAAGTTCAATTTGGGATGGCTTGTGCTGCTTGTGCGGCTTTGGCGCGGGTTGCTGTTGAACTCCCTGGGCAAAGTTTTCCACGTCCTCAAGAGTCAGCTGTTGAGTGAATGAAAACTTTGACGCTAATTTCTCAACCAGCATTCCCCGTTGCTTATCGCTGACCCAGAAATGGTCAAGGTTAGAGTCATAGCTAATGGTATAGCGATTACCCTGTAAAACCAGAACGCCTGGTGAGATTGCCTTGGCTTGAGATTGGCGTTGATTCCACAGACGCAAGGCGTGAGCATAAAACTGTTGCGCTGTCAACAGAGCCGGGGACGTTGGAGCCCACATTCCGCAGATGTGGC
>DNGI01000383.1 GCA_003486645.1 Cyanobacteria bacterium UBA11370
CTCCCCACTCCCCATTTTCAAAATAGAGGGAAGAATGGCAAAAACTGATAAAATTAATTTTTCTTGTCCCAGTGGTTTTCCAGAGTTTCTGCCTGGAGAAAAGCGTTTAGAGCTATATTTAATGGATACAATCCGGCAGGTTTTTGAACGCTACGGATTTACACCGATTGAAACGCCAGCCGTTGAACGTTTAGAAGTTCTGCAAGCGAAGGGAAATCAAGGGGATAATATCATTTATGGTCTTAATCCTATTCTGCCACCAAATCGCCAAGCGGAAAAGGAGCAAGCGGGAGAAAGTGGATCGGAAGAACGAGCGTTAAAGTTCGATCAAACCGTACCTTTAGCTGCCTATATTGCTCGTCATTTGAATGAACTCCAATTTCCGTTTGCGCGGTATCAAATGGATATCGTTTTTCGCGGAGAACGGGCAAAAGATGGGCGATATCGTCAATTTCGACAATGCGATATTGATGTTGTTGGGCGGGGTCAGTTAAGTTTGTTGTATGATGCTCAAATTCCGGCCATTATTGCTGAGATATTTGAAGCGATTAATATTGGAGACTTTTTAATTCGGATTAATAATCGCAAGGTTTTAACAGGGTTCTTTCAATCGATTGGTTTGGCAGAGAGTAAAATTGTTCCTTGTATCCGGATTATTGATGCAGCGGAAAAAATTGGCGAGGATAAGGTCAAAAAAGCGTTAACAGAAGAAGAGTTATCCGATGAACAAATAGAACAAATCTTAGCCTTTACTAAGATTCGAGGTTCGGTGGATGAAGTTTTGAGTAAGTTAAAAGAAATGCTTCAGAATAAGCCTGAAACTCAACAGTTAACTCTCGGTATTTCTGAACTAGAAACTGTGATTTCGGGTGTACGGAATTTAGGAGTGAGTGAAGAGCTATTTTGTATTGATTTAGCGATCGCTCGTGGATTAGATTACTACACGGGTACAGTTTATGAAACAACATTAATTGGTCATGAAGCCTTGGGTAGTATTTGCTCCGGGGGACGCTATGAAGAATTAGTGGGAATGTTTGTTGGCGAAAAAATGCCAGGAGTTGGTATTTCGATTGGTTTGACGCGCTTGATGAGTCGGCTGATTAAAGCCGGTATTCTTCAGTCGTTTTCTAGTACACCTGCTCAAGTAATGGTGGTGAATATGCAAAGCGATTTAATACCACTTTATTTAGAAGTATCTCAAAGGTTGAGAAGAGCTGGAATTAGTACGATTACAAGTTTTGAAGAACGAGCTTTGGGTAAACAGTTACAACAAGCCGATAAGCGAGGAATTCCTATTTGTGTCATTATTGGGGCTGAAGAGGCGGCTTTACAAAAATGTGGTTTGAAGAATATGAAAACGGGTGAACAGGTAAAGGTTGAGTTGGCAGACTTGGTGGAGGAAGTTAAGAAGCAATTGGGTTAAAATATCAGTTTAACCTTTGTAAGGTGTTGGGGGTAGTTTGAAGCTGATCTGTTGGCATTTAGGGGTTCCTAAACAAGAGATTTAGAGCGCGGCGAACGTAAATAGTCCAAGATTCAGAGTTCTGTTGAAAAATCAAAGCATAGAGCATAATTCCACTCATCATATCGAAAACTAAATCAGAGTCTAAGTCTGTTGGGATTTCATTTCTTGCTTTTGCCCGTTCCAAGACAACCGCAAAGGTTTTTCGTCGAGGTTGCAGGTATTTTGTCCAGTAGATTTGGGCAAATTGAGCATTACTTGATGCGCTGCTGATAATCATGGCAACGGTTTGTCGTCCGAGGGGACTGAGTGTAATTTGGGCAGCGTTTTGGATGAGTGCATCAATATCGCCTTGAAGATTACCTGTGTCAGGAATTAAGATTTCTTCTCGCACACTCTCAATTGCATCCGCCACAAGTTCTTCTTTTGAGGTATAGCGGCGATAGATGGTTGTTTTGCTCACTCCAGCACGGATAGCGATCGCGTCAATACTCATGGCATCAAAACCGACTTCTGCCAGCAATTCTAAGGTTGCTTGCAGCATGGCTTGATGAGATTTGATACTGCGGGGTCTTCCGGGAGGCTTTTTGTGGGTGCTACTCATAGATGCTATTATGATTTACGATACTGTATCGTATCGAAATAAGGAATATGAGCCAAAACCCTCGCTACATCAACAAAAACAGTACTCAAACGCTTCGAGAAGGGTTAGCAGAGTACTACGCCCTCAATCCTCATGTAACTCCTCCTGAAACACAACCGCCAGAATTCGCTAAAATCTTGCTGGCTCACGATGTTGGTCATGTCATTTATGGCTGCGATACGGGAATGTACGATGAGCTAAAAATCTTGCCGCTCTTTTGGTGGACGAGTGAGTGTACGTTTCAAACCTATCTGAAAATGAAAGATTCACCTGCTGTAGATGTTATGTATGACAACATGATTAAAGAGAAGGGTGTACTTTGGCTTTATGGAGAAGTTTTTAAGGTTCTTCCGCTATTAATTCCAGAATTAATCTTAATTTGGTTCAAAACTCGAAAACGCCACAAGCGTCTTCCTTTCCTAGAATTTGAGCCTTTGCTTGATCGTTCTCTCCTGGAGATTCGGTACGAGTTTGAGCTGTTGCAGTTTATCAATTAAGTTATGGTGATGTATGTAATCGTTGAGGTTGCGATGACAAAGGAAATTCACGCCCAGTCTTTAGTATGAAGTACTATAGAAATAACTTCTAGCAAGAAGATTTTGGATATGACTCAAACATCCAATAAGGAGTCCCCTATCATTCGTACAGAACGGGGATTAACAATCGCAGGTACACGCATTACTCTTTACGATGTGATGGACTACGTGACGGCTCAATATCCACCTAAGTTTATTCGGGGATTGTTTGAGCTGACAGAAGCACAAATGAACGCCGCTTTAGCTTATATTGAGGAAAATCGCGCCACCGTTGAAGCCGAGTATCAAGTTGTTTTGAAACAGGCTGAGGAAAATCAGCTCTACTGGGAACAGCGCAATCGTGAACACTTTACCCGTGTTGCAGCAATGTCACCAAAACCAGGTCGAGAGGCTCTTTGGGCAAAACTCCGAGAGCAGAAAGCTAGACATGAACGAGAAGTATGATTGTTCTCGTTGATCATAATCTTGGCGGACATGCAGAGATTTTATTGGGCAATATTGCAAGTCAAGGATGGTTGGAATTGCTTCCGATTCGTTTCGTTACTTTTAAGGAGATGAATCTACCAATTGACAGTAATGATAGAGTCGTTTGGCGAATTGCTCAGGCAAAAAAAAGTGAGTTTCATCTCACCGATAATTCCTATAAATTTATCCCTGTCGCATCTGACGTTGATATCTCGGTTTCGCAGGCGTACCCCAACAAACCTGCTGTTCCGGAATATTACCAAACACACTACTACGCGCTCCAATAACAGCATTGGCACTAATTTCTACACCCGGAGCAATAAAACAATCCGCCGCAATCCAAACCCCATTACTAATAGTAATTCCAGCAACAATCAAACCAAAAGCTGGATCTTGAATATCATGGCTCCCAGTACAAAGATAAGACTTTTGAGAAATAACGCAATGAGAACCAACGCGAATTTGCTCTAAACTATAAAAAACCACATCATCTCCAATCCAACTGCAATCCCCAATTTCGACCTTCCAAGGATAGGTAAAACGAGCCGTCGGTCGAATTAGCACCCCTTGACCAATTTTTGCGCCAAATAACCGCAATAACCAACACCGAAAGCCATTCAAATTATGGAGACTCAAGGGAAATGCGATCGCCTGCACCAACCACCACAGTAAAATAAACCAACTTGAGCGTCCTCGCTCATATTTAGATTGATCATATCGACGTAAATCTACTAAAGATTCCCGATCCAAAACTAACCCTTCAGCTAAATTTGGGTCACTAAGATCTGTATTATTGACCATTCGATTTGGGATACCAAGATGTACAATGTTACTTGTCTTTATAGATGAACCTGGGAGCTTTGAGATACCAGACTGAACCCAATTTTAGATTTATTTTATCGTTAGAGCTAAGGGCTTATAACCATCTTTCTTTAAATCTAAAATCCAAAATCCAAAATCCAAAATCCTCTCGGTCATAAGTTTTCAGGGTTTGGGTGACAAAACCGATGGTGAGGATGACTGAGGGGGTGTCACGGGTGGGGCTTGGGAAACATTTAGATGACCCCCAAATTGACGTAATTCGTACAATTTAACTCCAATTTGATATTCATATTGACTCAATAACCGTCCATAAATATACCCAGCTTTTCCATCTAAAAAACCCAACCGAAGAATATAAAAAATAATAAACCGCAGTGTTGGTTTAAAGGGAAGCCACACCCAAACTTTCCGCAAGAAACGTTTACGCTGCACCGCATCTCCAAATAAATTCGCTCCAATTGTACCTGATTCGTCTTCCCCAGTAAGCATATTCAGATAGACACGAGCTTCCCAATTTGAGTAGCGATTGTGTCGATCTAACCAATGATAAATATCTTTAAAATCGATATGATCCATATCATTTTTCAGGTAGCCAACAGCACCTCCTAGGATCACATGCTCATGAACTTCGTTATCCCCTGTATTTGGGATTTCTTCAGTACGGAGATTCTCGTAGCGACCTTTTTTATGCTTAAATAAGCGTAAGTTCCAGTCGGGATACTTCCCACCATGACGAATCCATTTGCCTAAGAAATATACTCGGCGATTGATATAATAGCCCTCATAATTAGAATCTTGAATAGCGATCGCAATCTCATCCCATAAATCTGGAGTAATCCGCTCATCACAATCAACAATTAGCACCCAGTCATTCCGAAAGGGCAAATTTTCCAAACTCCAATTTTTCTTTTTAGGCCAGCGACCATTAAAGTGGAATTGCACCACCTTTGCACCATAACTTTCGGCAATTTCCACCGAGCGATCGCTACTTTGGGAATCAACCACAAATATTTCATCAGCCCTCGCCACACTGGTTAGACAAGCTGGCAGGTTCGCTTCTTCATTTTTGGCCGGAATCAAAACGGAAACGGGGATTTTGGCATCAGTCGAGTTCATAATTTAAAACCGTAAGTTAGCTTAATTGCATAAGTTGGCGTTTCTGTCAATTTATAATTCCCAAGGATTAATAATTTTAATTCAAAATTTCAACTCTCCCTTGACTTTTCCCTTGACTTTTACCCTAGAACCAAGCGAGTAGATTATAGCGGTTTTCACCCTGTACAAATCAGATGGTGTAGATATCGTTTGCTGGATCGGGAATAGGCACTGTACTCATCCCAAGGGATAAAAAGGCAAGGACAACAAGCAAGGCGGAAAGAAACCTTTAACCCTTTCCCTTTACCCTTAGACTTTTCCCCCTTCACCAAGTTATAACTTTCTAACCAACAAACCTGCCAACTTCGTTACTCAACTGCGTTCTATCGCTATCACCATAAAGGTTAGGACAGATGTAACGGCTGAAACGACCACAAACCCAGTAATCAACTTTTACCTTTTACCTTTTACCTTTTGCTATAAATCTTCAGTTTTTACCCAAATGAGAGTGTAGCACTACGAGGGTTTCTGCAAGCTGACTCAGACGAGTTTCCAAATCTTGCTTACGACTCAATAACTGCCGCAACTTCTGATGTCGTGCGATCGCCAGACTCACACTCGGTACCTGATCAGCAGGGCAAGGTCGTGCCCAAAACTGACCGTCTCCATCCAACCCACAGAGGCGGTAGCCCGTCCGAGGAGACTCACAGGTTACGTTAGTATCAGATTGATCTAACAGTTCTGTAACGTAATCCATTAGTCGGTCAACGTCGGCGTGGCGTACTCCTGCCATTGCCTCTTCCGGTTGACGGGCATGAGATTCCAACCAACCATCAACGATGGGTCCTGCCATGTAGATGTCCTGAATTTGTCGCACGATCGCCTGTAATTCCTTCTGCCAACTGCCGACAATCTCTTGGATTTCCTTCAGCAGACTCATGGCTAAGGCAGGGTTAGCACTGTGGCGATGTTCGCTTAGTTTAGCAGGTTTGAATTTAGGCAGGGAAGGGGTTTTCCCAGCGTGCTTGTTGGCAGGAAACGGCTGTACAGCAATGGAGAATGAGGGTTCACGCATCGTTTGATGAGGTTGAGAACCTTCTTCCCAGGAGTCGGCTGAATCTGCCACAGCAGTAGATGCCTTTGGGGAGTCCGTTGAGTCTTCGTGTGCCAACTGATCTAGTGCAGTCTCAATCCGTTGCAGTTCTGGTTTCATAATTATCTGCTGATGCCACTGTGCAAAAATCACGCTGATTGCGGCAAGGAAGCCCTTAGCGCTTTGCTGTGGGCAGGAATTCCTACCCAACTCCTTTATTAAATTATGAATTATCAATTATGGATTATGAATTATATATTGCTACTACAGTTTGGCAAAAATCATGGCAACTTCAGTCCCTCAAATCATTTTAATAACAGGGCCAGCGCGGTCAGGGAAAAGTGAGTGGGCAGAAACCCTAGCAATACAGACAGGCAAAGCGGTAATCTATGTGGCAACAGCGCAAGCTCAACCGGATGATGTAGAATGGCTTTCCCGGATTGAAAAGCATCAACAGCGCCGTCCTAGGGAGTGGAAGACTGTATTAGTGCCGATTGAATTAGCTGGAACGATTCGGGAGTATTCACAGGACAGTTACTGTTTGCTGGTTGACTCGCTGGGGACTTGGGTGGCAAATTGGCTGGATCAGGATGAGGCAGTTTGGGAGAGTACGACTAAGGCGTTATTGGAAAGTTTATCCCAGACTCAGGCTACCATAATTTTTGTGGCAGAGGAGACGGGGTGGGGTGTGATTCCGGCTTATCCGCTAGGGAGAATATTCCGCGATCGCCTGGGGCAATTCGTCCGTCGGTTGGCAATGATCGCTAATCCTGTCTATCTTGTGACAGGGGGTCATGTTCTTAATCTCAGTATTTTGGGAGTCCCATTACCAAATTTCAAATCGTTACCATAGAGTTGCAGACTTATATGTAAAGCAGCTTACGTTGCTGGGTCTTTTTTTATTGTTATGGCATCTGAACAACAAGTCAAGCGCTATCTTGCCTACTGGTTTCAGTTAGGAAAAAAGGTTGTAATTCATAAAGACTGCACATCGTTGCTGCCGAAATCAGTCTATCAGGGCGATCGCTATAGCCAAGAATTTGAAACGATTTGGCAGCGAGTTATTTTACCTGATAGCGGGGATTGTTATTTGGAAGGTACCACCCAGACTATTGCAGAGTTGTTGACCCAAAAATGGGATATAGAACCTTGTTTTCGTTGTGATATGCCCGTTCCTGTAATTAATATCGGGCTACCACCGGAGTCTTGTACGTGCTACGATTTACCGACTTGGCCAAATACAGAGTTACCTGCACCACGAGAACCTGTTAGGAGTAAGGAGTGTTTGAGTTTGATCCGCGATCGCTTAGGTCAATCTGAAAATCAGCCAGATTTTGAGGAAAATACATCTCCAGGTAAGAAAGGGGAGTAGGGAGATATCAAGAATCTGACTCCTGACTCCTGAATTGTGCTGTAAATGAGAAATACTACACTAATGTGCTTATAAATTGGATTGAGTGGGTTGGTTTCTTTTAGTTTCTTTTAGGAGAATGATGGGGAGGCTGAAAACTCAGGGCAGCGACTCCAAGGGTAACAAATACTATCCCTAAGATTTGAGGAATCTGTAATGTGCTTTGAATAAGAATTAACGCTAAAACTGATGTTAATCCAGGTAAGGTTGCTCCTACTACCGATGCCTTCGCCGCACCAATTTTGGCAATTCCGATGTAGTTAAAGAGATAACTTAAAAGGGTAGCCCCTCCTAACACCAAACCACTAATCATCAAACTCGGTAAATGAGTAGGCTCAATATTTAAATTCCAGAGTCCTGACCAGGGTAATACTAAACTAAGGGCAGATAACACGAGGACGATCGCTAGATTAATCCAAAGGATAGGGATTGGGTGAAGCTTCTTGGCAGAAGTTTGCATCAGCATTAAATGTAAAGCAAACGCAATTCCCGAACCCGCCGCCGCCATAATTCCTAATCGAGATATATCCTCATTGCTACTACTGGGTAAAGTACTGAGGACGAACCCTACCATTATGCTACTAAAGATGAGAAAATTTTTAGAGCCAGTAAAGCGATCGCTCAGTAGTAACAAAATAATGGGATAGAGGAAGAAAATCGTTACGGCTACCCCTGGGGCAATCAACCCTAATGCTAAAAAAATGAGTACCTTGGATAAAAATAGCACGAAGCCACTGCAAAAAAGATTAGCAAATAACCTCCAATTTTTAGATTGTAAATTTTGCCCGATATCTCGCCATACGGCTGGATAGAAGTAAGTTCCTAAAATCGCTATCAGGGGTACAACTACCAACATCCGTAACCATAAAATAAGTAAGGAATTACTGAGTGTAGGAACAATAAACCCGCCGACTGGTACAGATACTCCTATAACGGAGGATGGGTTAAAAATTATATGAACGACGACATTTTCAAACGAAAGTGCGAGTAAGGAAAGCAAAACTAACCCTAATCCAATCAGAGGTTGTTTAGGCGGTTGAGGTTGAGGATGGGAGGGTGAAATTGTAGTCGGTGGTTCGGGATTAGGCGGTGTTGGGGGTAAGGATTGCTCAGAGGTATTAGAGACAAGATCTGCATTATTATCATCATCCATTTGGCAGAACAGAACCTGAGATTAGAGACTTTAAATTACTTTAACCAAAAATCAGACGCAGACCGATAAAGATTATCGCTGATAAACCGACGGCGATGGGTATAGTAATTACCCAGGCGAGAACAATGGATTTGAGAGTTTGGAAGTGAACCGTCCGCCAGTTTTGAATCAATCCGATCCCGACAACACCGCCGACTAAGGCATGGGATGTGGAAACAGGTAGTCCCAAGCGAGAGGCAAGTAAGATTGTTGTTGCTGTGGCAATTTCGGCGCAGAATCCACTACTGGGTTGTAGAGGGATGATATTCTCGCCAATGGTAGCAATAACTTTTTTACCCCAAACAGCTAACCCAGCAACAATACCACTACCACCGAGGATGAGAATCCACAAGGGGATGTTGAAATTACTTAAAGGAACGGAACCTGTGCGAATGATATAAGCAATTGCGGCTAAGGGTGCGATCGCGTTTCCTACATCATTAGAACCATGAGCAAAGGCGACAAAGCAAGCACTAAGTACCTGGAAGCGGGCGAGTTGTTGTTCTATAGGCGTGGCAACGGATGGGGTAACGGATGTAACGGATGGGGTGGATGGATTGGAGGTTTGAATTTTGAGTTGATGCCAGGTTATTAGGGTGAGGGTAATTGTGCCAAGGATACCTGTAAGAATGGGTAAGTCGTGGGTGGGAATGGGTAAGGTGGTGAAGAAGGGGCGGTTAAATAGGGTGGGTAGTACGATGGCACCGAAGATACTGAGTAGGATGGTGCTTAACCAGGGAATCCATTCTTGAAGTTGGTAGAGGGGGTTGGGTCGATCTAGGATGGAGTATTTGATTAGGCTGTAGAATCCTGCGGCTAGGATGCCGCTGACTATGGGTGTTAGTATCCAGGTGAGGGAGATACGGCCTAGTGTTGTCCAGTCTACTGCACCAATACCTGCGGCTACCCAGCTAAATCCGGCGATCGCACCGACGACGGCGTGGGATGAGGCGACGGGTAAACCTTTGCTGGTGGCGATTTGCAACCAAATTCCGCAAGCGAGTAATACTGAAATCATGCCGAGAAGTAGGATGTGGGGAGTTTCGGCAAATAAAGTGGGATTTGCTACCTTAGTAGCTAGGGTGGCGGAAACTTCGTGACCGAATAAAACGGCACCAGAGAATTCTAGTATGCCAGCGATGAGTAATGCTTGCTGTAGAGTAATCGCTTTTGAGCCGACGGATGTTCCCATTGAATTGGCGACATCGTTAGCTCCTAGATTCCAGGCAACGTAAAAGGCTAGGATTGCGGTTATAGTAAGGGATAAGACCAAAGTTGACCCAAAAAAACTATTTTTTATGGCTGATTTAAAGCCATATCTTTATAGTAAGGGCTAATACCAAATCATGGTTTAAAAATCCCTTTTTACGACCAATGGTAGAGATGTTGCATTCCAACTTCTCTTGAGAGGTTTTGGCAACTCTGATTAAAGGGGGTATATCAACCGGATTTGGTATAATCTTTGATTCGATACCCTTGAGAAATTAAGAATTAAAATTAAGCCAAAGTATCGGGAAATATTTCCGGCGAAAACATCTCCCAAAGTACCTGAAGATAGGGGGTAAATAGAGATAGTTCTTCAGCACCCAACCGAGAGTAAATTTCGTACTTGAGTAAGTGAATCATCTGCCGCACTAATTCCCAGCGTACTTTTAAGGTTGGATACAACATGACAGCTAAGGGAAATAGTTCTTGTTGTACGGCGGCGATACTTTGTTCCAACACACACACCCATAGGTAAACTTGGAACATTTCTACATCGCGGATGCTAGCAATCTTGACTGCGGGTTCACTGAGAGAACCGCTGTAGGTGGAGTAGTTAGGATATAAATCAATAACACGGTTACAGATTTTAGTAGCAATTTCACCACTAACGGGTAAGAGCTTTTGTACAACTTTTAGAATAGGTGAATTATACTCGTATCGAGCTGCGCCTTCATAAGCCCGTTGTAAGGGCATATATAAGTGGTCGTCAATGACTTTAAAATATTGACTTAATAGTTTATGTTCTGAGTCAGCCATGCCACTCAGCAGTATCCGCCCTGTATGATGAAATTGCATACTTACAAAACCAATGATGCGAGGGTCGTGTTTAGTATATTTCTTGCGGATATTACCGACATCTCCACTGATAATGGTAGAGAGACGCTGGGGAGTATATTGTTTAGCATAGACTTCTATGGTTTTTTCAAAGACTCGAAATGAGTCTTCGGCAATTTGCCAAGGATCAACTAATTTGGGGTTAATTTGATGCCGTTGCAGTTCTTTGGATATTAGATTTTCGGTTTTATGCCAAGCTTGAATGCTAGCAGGACGCAGAAACTCTTGTAACTTTTGAGCAACTGACAAACATCCCATTGGCAAATGAACAAGATTCTGATCTGAAGTTAAATTCCGAACATATTTTTTTGCCCACATCTGAGCGAGATGAACTATGGATGAGTCGTTATTGGTTTCTTCTACTTCTGATGTTAGCCAAGATAAATTGGGTGGAACCATGACCGTTGAAACGTGAGTCGAGATTTTGCCATACCCTGACTCTATAAGGTTTATGCCAATACAAACAACGGTAAGATTGCGGAATTTTATATAAAGTAAGTGCGTAGCCTTGGTAGTCTTCCTGATATGATAAAAATAGCTGCTTTTGAGAGATGGACTTTACTACGCCGTTGTTATCCCAGCTACGAACCAATGAGCGCTGGCCTAATTTTGAACAAATTTTGCAGCGTCTTCATAGGGAAAGAATCTACATCCATTCTGAGCAATTAGCCCAATTTCTACTGGCGCACGGGTTGCCAGTCGATCTGCGTTACGTACCTGCTCATTTACAGTTTAAAGCGATGCAAGTTAATCATAACTATCAAGGGGATATGGTGCGCCGAAGTGAAGAACTTGAACCCAACTGGGATTATTCTTGGATGAATAATGTAGAGAAACCCCTAATTCAGACTAGTTGGAGTCATCAAGTTCGCCAAATTGAAGAAGGGGAACAACCGTCTTGGAATCTTTTTCTAATGAATACCCATTCTGATAGTCATTCAAACCCAATGCTGGATTCTGAAACGAGTCTTGAGTCAGAAACTTCTCGACTGGCAAAAGAACAGTATCGCCAAAAAATGCAGCGACGCAAGCAAGTCCAAGAACAACGCCTGACAAAAGCGTCCCAAGAGAAGGGTTTAATTATTGTAAATACGGGGAACGGGAAGGGGAAGACAACAGCAGCGTTAGGGATGGTATTGCGATCGCTGGGTCATGGCTATCGGGTAGCGATCGTCCAATTTATTAAAGGGGCTTGGGAACCCGCAGAAAAAGCCGCATTTCAACCTTGGACAGTAGCGGAAAATGGAGAGACACCGCAGTTAGAATTTCATGCCATGGGTGAGGGGTTTACTTGGGAAACTCAGGATCGGGAACGGGATATTGAAAAAGCCAAGGAAGCATGGCAAAAAGCATTAGCATTTATCCGCAATCCTGATTTTCGGTTGGTATTGTTGGATGAAATTAATATTGCCTTAAAGTTAGGATATTTGAGTGTTCAAGAGGTGCTAGCTGGATTGGAAGAAAAACCAGTTAATTCTCATATTATTCTGACGGGTAGAGGCGCACCAACTGAGTTAATTGAACGGGCAGATTTGGTGACGGAAATGACGTTGGTTAAGCATCCGTTTCGGGAACAAGGGGTGAAGGCGCAACCGGGAATTGAGTTTTGATAGTGAGGGGACATTTCAATGGGGTCAATTATTCAACGATTAAATGTTGCTAGTAAAGCCCTTGAGAAGCAAGTATTCAACAGGAATTTAAACCATGACTGTAACAACCCAAAAACTAACCTTTGAAGACTATCTCAACTATAACGATCGCACAGATACGCGCTATGAATTGGTTAATGGAGAATTAATCCCGATGAGTTTGGGTACAGGAAAACATGGAGCAATTACAGAGTTTCTTAACGACTCGTTTAAAGATGAAATAAGACAACAGGGTAGTCCTTGGACTTCTAAAGATACGAAAATCGGTGTGCGATCGCCTCGCGGGGGACGCTGGGACACATCCAGAATTCCAGATATAACGGTTTTACCGATAGAACAATGGGAAGCCCTTGCTAACCGGGAAGCCATTATTGATCTTAATGATCCTCCCCCAATTTTAGTCGTAGAAGTAGTTAGCGAGTCTACTAGAGCTACCGACTATCGTAGCAAACGCTCTGAGTATGCTGTACTTAATATTAAGGAATATTGGATCGTTGATCCCCTTGAAGAATTGGTGACAGTATGCACTCTGACAGAAGGATTCTATGATGCTGTCGAATTTAGAGGAAATGAACGAATTGTTTCTACTATATTCCCAGAGTTAGAGTTAACCGCGACTCAAGTATTAACCGCACGATATTGACTACGTAACAATTGCTTTTAAGTTGCCGTTGCCTTTAAATTTCATAGTATTAAGTTAGGGAACTTTCCCATTAAACCTTCCCCCCCTCTCCCCCTTTCCCCCTCTGTTTAAAAAGGCAATTTAAAACCACAAGCAGCTTACCTTCTTTCTAGAGAGGTGGTTTTCCCATTCTGTAAACCTATCCTAAAGGAGAAGCCGCTAAAGCCAAGCGATCGCTACAGTTAAATCATCTTATCTATTTGACTTAGGTAAAGGTGTCTAACTCGTTAACCATAACTCTTGGTATCTTTTTACTTGCGGCTGTTGTAATTGCAATTGTTGGGACTCAGATAGCGAAGCTAGCTGATCAATTAGCAGATAAAACAGGTCTTGGAGAAGCCCTCGTTGGTGTAATATTTTTAGGAGGAACTACCTCCTTAGCTGGACTTGTTACTTGTCTCACCGCAGCAGCACACGGTCATGCAGAACTTGCCATTAGTAATGCTTTAGGGGGTATTGCGGCTCAAACTGCATTTCTGGCGATCGCAGATATTGCCTATCGTAAGGCTAATTTGGAACACGCCGCCGCTTCAGTAGCGAATTTGACTCAAGGGGCATTGTTAGTAACTTTGTTGGCAATTGTACTCCTAGCAATGACAACCCCACAAATGACACTTTTTGGGATTCATCCTGCTTCTATTCTCCTTTTAATTACTTATATATTTGGATTGCGATTAGTTTCAGAGGCTCAAAAAAAGCCCATGTGGGGACCACAACCTACGCCTGAAACACAGGTTGATGAACCTCAAAATGAGCCATTACAAAACTCAGAATTAGGGACTTTGTGGTTACGTTTTGGGTTCTTTGCCATCGTAACGGCGGTGGGGGGTTATGTAGTAGCGCGAACAGGAGTATCCCTATCCGAACAAATTGGTCTGTCTGAAACGTTGGTGGGAGGTTTATTCACGGCGCTTTCAACCGCATTACCCGAACTTGTTACCTCTGTCGCTGCTGTACAACGAGGGGCACTGACTCTTGCTGTTGGCGGTATTATTGGTGGTAATACGTTTGATGTATTATTTGTTGCTCTCTCTGACTTTGCTTATCAAGAAGGTTCAATCTATCATGCCTTAACCCAAGCGCAAAGTTTTGCGATCGCCTTGACTATTCTTATGACTGGCGTTCTTTTATTAGGTTTATTGCGGCGGGAAAAACACGGGATTGGCAATATTGGTTTTGAAAGTTTTCTGATTTTACTCCTATATTTAGGAGGGTTCTCCCTGTTATTTTTTGGAATGCCCGGTAGCCAGAATTTGTAG
>DNGI01000436.1:0-2928 GCA_003486645.1 Cyanobacteria bacterium UBA11370
CAGCGGTTTCAACCGCCAGGTGCCAGATGTAAGGAGAGGTTTATTAGACATCACCCTCTCACCCCCTCACCCTCTCACCCCCTCACCCCCTCACCCCAATTACGGTTTCGGTAATTTCAACCCAGCGCTTTCCTGGACGTATTCTTGCAACTCAATTGTGATCGGTTCTGCCTTCCAAATATCTTGACAATATTCACGAATTGTGCGGTCTGAAGAAAATTTACCCATGCGGGCGGTATTCAGAATTGACATTCGTGTCCAATTCTCTTGATCGCGGTAGGCTTGGCTGACTCGCTCTTGACAATCAATGTAAGATTGATAATCAGCGAATAGGAGGTATTCGTCGCGGTGCAGTAGGGAATCTACGAGGGGTTGGAATAAGTCGGGATGTTCTGGGGAAAAGTAACCGGAAGCAATGCGATCGATTACTTCTTTAAGTTGAGCATTATGATTGTAATAAGTCCAAGGATTATAACCCCTGGCTTTTAACTCGAATACTTCTTCAGCGGTTAAACCAAATAGGAAGAAGTTTTCTTCTCCGACGACTTCCCGAATTTCGATATTCGCACCGTCTAATGTGCCAATTGTTAACGCTCCATTCATGGCAAATTTCATATTACCAGTACCCGATGCTTCCTTACCAGCAGTAGAGATTTGTTCGGATAGATTCGCGGCAGGATAAACCCGTTGTCCTAAAGATACGGAGAATCCTTCGAGGAAAACGACTTTCAGGCGATCGCCAACATCCCCATCATTATTCACCACTTTAGCGACGGAATTAATCAATTTGATCACTAATTTGGCGATAAAGTAGCCAGGAGCCGCTTTACCTGCAAAAATAAAGGTGCGCGGCACAATATTAATGCTGGGATTGTGTTTAATTCGGTTGTAGAGGGTGATAACGTAGAGTACGTTCAGGAGTTGGCGTTTGTATTCGTGTAGCCGTTTCACTTGAACATCAAACAAGGAATTGGGATTGACTTCTACGTCATTGAAGAGCAGAATATAATCGACTAGTTCTTGTTTGTGATGCTGCTTAATGGCAGCAAAACGCTGACAAAAGTCTGGATCGTTGACAAAGGCTTCTAATTGGTGAAGCTGATCGAGGTGAGTTACCCAATCGTTGCCAATTTTCTCAGTAATAAGATCGGATAGTTGGGGATTACTCAGTAAGATCCACCGCCGGGGAGTAACGCCGTTTGTCTTATTATTGAACTTTTCAGGCGACAACTCATAAAAATCTCGCAGTACTCGTTCTTGAAGTAAATCCGTATGGAGTGCGGCTACGCCATTAATACTATGGCTTCCGACACAAGCTAAGTGTGCCATACGAATATACTTTTGCGGGCCTTCTTCAATCAGTGACATTCGAGAGACTCGTTCTTCGTCACCGGGAAACTTGGTTCGGACTTGCTCTAAAAAGCGCTGATTGATTTCGTAGATAATCTCTAAATGTCGGGGTAGCAGCCGTTCAAACAAACTCACAGGCCAACGTTCTAAGGCTTCTGAGAGTAGGGTGTGGTTAGTATAAGCAAAGGTATTCTTAGTAATATACCATGCTAAGTTCCAACCGACTTCATATTTATCCACCAGCAGGCGCATTAGTTCCGCCACACCAATAGACGGATGGGTATCGTTGAGTTGGATAGCGACTTTTTCGTGGAAATGGTCAAAGGTTTGGTGAGTCCGGCGGTAAGTATTGATAATATCTTGCAAGGAACAACTGACGAAGAAATATTGCTGTTCTAACCGCAGTTGCTGACCTTGGGAGGTATTATCGTTGGGATAGAGGACTTTGGAGATATTCTCGGAAAAGATTTTATCAGTTACGGCTCCCGCATAGTCACCGCTATCGAAAACTTTAAAGTTAAATTCTTCAGATGCACCCGCTCGCCACAGACGTAACGTATTTACGGTATGATTTTTGTATCCTGGGACGGGTGTGTCGTAGGGTATGCCCATGATGGTTCGGTCTGGAACCCATCGTACCCGATAGCGACCTTGGCGATCGCAATAGCTTTCTGTTCGTCCGCCAAATTTTACGTCAACGGTTGATTCTGGACGGCGAATTTCCCAAGGGTTGCCGAAACGAAGCCATTTATCGGGATGTTCGACTTGTGCGCCATCTTCAATGCGCTGATCAAATATACCAAATTCGTAGCGAATGCCGTAACCAACAGCAGGAATTTCTAAGGTAGCAAGGGAGTCGAGGAAACACGCCGCTAAACGTCCTAAACCACCATTTCCTAAGCCAGGTTCCGCTTCTAAGGCGAGTAATTCGTCCAGGTAAAGTCCTGACTCTTCAACCGCCTGACGTGCCCGTTCGTATAATCCTAAGTTAAGCAGATTATTGCTCAACTGGCGACCCATGAGAAATTCTGCGGATAGGTAATAAACCGTTTTGACATCTTTTTGGATGTAGGTGTTGGTGGTGTTAATCCAGCGATGGAGTAGCCGATCCCGCACGGTATAGGCTAAAGCCATATAGTAATCGTGGGGTGTGGCGAGGAATTCATTTTTGCCCTGGATGTAGTATAAGTTATCAGCAAAGGCGCGTTTGAGTGTCTCTACTGTCATCCCGGTGCGATCGTCTTCTACCCGAATCATCCCCACAGGTTCAGTGGGAGGGATTGTTGCTTGTACGGGTTCATTGTGATTGGGATCGAAGAATTGGTTATTCATAAACTGCTTATTACGGATGAGTCGATTGACATCCTTCTCAGCGAACCGAATGGCGATAGAGAAATGCCAATATTCAGAAATCAGTGTTTCCACTATCTCTATCCAGTGATAGCAAGTTGAGCGATGGATGTCAGGGTTTAGTGTTCCAAAATTGATAGAAAATATTTCTACACTCAGAGTTTATTAATTTTACTCAATTTCTTTTTTGAGGGGAGCATCCCGTTTTTGCCAAAGTACCTGTTGAAA
>DNGI01000436.1:3232-4802 GCA_003486645.1 Cyanobacteria bacterium UBA11370
TCAGACTTCGACGCTGTAGGCAATTTGCAACTTTGGGATGCACCCTTTTTGAGGGGGTGTTAGCGTAGCAGAACGCAGTTCGGGGGTGATATCATGTCCGGTTAATTAGCCGCAATAAAACCTCCCCCTATCTCCCCATCTCCCTATCCTCCTATCTATTTTGAATTATGGGTATTCAGCTAGACATGATATGAGAGGGTGAGGAGGAGAAAAAAATGCTTCTTTAAATGTAGCTTGATATCAGGAATTAGAGGAGCGATCAGTAGATTGTCATCAATAAAGTAAAAATAGACAAATCTCAAAAATACGCGCTGAGTTAACCGAAAAGCACCCGATAGGTATCGTAGAACAGTACGATTGCGGTAGGATAGGCTGTAACTCCCATACCGAAGGCTCGATACAGGGGATTTTTGAGATAGCCAATCCAAAAGGCGATTCTTCCCAATATAAATAGTGTGACTAAAATTGGGATTAGTTTAATGCTATTTGTATCCAAAAAAGTAGCAAGAATCAGATTAGTGATGAAAAACAAGACTACTTGTTCTAAGGTATTACTCAGATAGCGTAAATGAACTCGCATTCTTTCTGACTCTGCACCCGCTAAGGGGTTAATTGCGTGACTTAAAAATCGTGCATTTCCCACTGATAAAAACCCAGCAAATAGCATTAAGGCGGGGAATATAGCGGTTCTCACTCGTGTGCGGCACAGTTTTAACCTCTCTCCAAACCTCTCTCCTACAAGGAGAGAGGCTTTGAAATTAGCCCCCTTCCAAGAGTAAAAGTTTTTCCTTTTCCCTCCCCTGGTAGGGGAGGGTTAGGGAGAGGTGGGAAGGGGGTTGGGGGTTAGGTCTGACTGTACCTCGCTCGACTGAGAATCGCTATATTTGGCAGCGTAGTGTGAAGATTAGACGTTGTTCGATGGTATCTAATGCTGGCAAGGGTAATGGAATGAGAGAATAAGCAATCAGTACCCATGTTGTCGAGAAGACGAGGGCAGAAATGACTCCAATTAAGATTATTTTTTGTTTCTGACCAAGATCCTCTAGTGAGGAGGGATTGGAAGTTGTTAGATTAATCATCTTTTTCTCTTTAAACAGAAATAATTCTTAAAAAAAGAAGGTACGTAAAGTACGCGATCGCAGAACTTAGTATTTCCTTAGCTTACTGTTTTCCTTGGCTTGTGCAATAATTGCCCTTATCGTTCTCTTAGGGTTCGTCAACACTCAAATTAGTGACATCAGTCCCCTAAAATCCCTGACCAATCTAACGTACCTTTGGCTCGACAACAATCAAATTAGAGACATCAGTCCTCTACAATCCCTGACCAATCTAACGTCCCTTACCTTCGGTAACAATCAAATTAGTGACATCAGTCCTCTACAATCCCTGACCAATCTAACGTACCTTTGGCTCGACAACAATCAAATTAGTGACATTAGCCCTCTACAATCCCTGACCAATCTAAGGGATCTTTCCCTCTCCTACAATCAAATTAGTGACATTAGCCCTCTACAATCCCTGACCAATCTAAGGGACCTTTACCTCTTCAACAATCAAATTAGTGACATCA
>DNGI01000436.1:5104-7188 GCA_003486645.1 Cyanobacteria bacterium UBA11370
TCTACAATCCCTGACCAATCTAAGGGATCTTTCCCTCTACAACAATCAAATTAGCAACATTAGCCCTCTACAATACCTGACCAATCTAACGTACCTTTTCCTCTCCAACAATCAAATTAGTGACATCAGTCCTCTACAATCCCTGACCAATCTAAGGGATCTTTCCCTCTACAACAATCAAATTAGCAACATTAGCCCTCTACAATCCCTGACCAATCTAACGTACCTTTTCCTCTCCAACAATCAAATTAGTGACATTAGCCCTCTAAAATCCCTGACTAATCTAACGCTCCTTCGGCTCTCCCGCAATCAAATCAGCAACATCAGCCCTCTACAATCCCTGACCAATCTAAGGGATCTTTCCCTCTACAACAATCAAATTAATGACATTAGTCCCCTTAATTCTCTGACTAACCTAATTTTCCTTGACCTAAAAGGAAACCTACTTCTCAACACAACTTGTCCAGTCCGTCCAGAGTCTATTTGTCAGTTTTAACGCTTACCCTTGAGAACCATTCTCACACCACCTGAAGGAGCAAAAGTAAGTCCCCGACGCACAGGATGAACGGGATGATTATTCCCTAGAGCCATGGAATAGCGAGATAATAGAGTTGTGAGTACTAGCTTCATTTCAAATAAGGCAAATGCCATACCTAAACACCGCCGATTTCCACCCCCAAAGGGAAAATATTCATAGGGAGAAAATTGACGTTCTAGAAAGCGTTCGGGTTTAAAACAATCGGGTTCTGGATAGATATCTGGACGATGATGTATTAAATAAATGCAGGGAGATAATACGGTTCCTGCCGGAAATTCATAGTTCAGAATTTGTAACGGTGCTTTCAAAATTCGAGCGAAAGCAAACCAAGCAATGGGATAAATTCGTAAGGTTTCAGAACAAACTGCATTGAGATAGGGAAGTTGAGAAATTGTCGTAGTATCTGTGGGTGCGATCGCCTCTATTTCTTTTAAAAGTTTCTCATGAACTTCAGGGTGATGATGAATCCAGTATAATGACCATGCTAAAGCTGTTGCTGTGGTTTCATGACCTGCAAAAAGTAAGGTCATTAATTCATCCCGTAACTCAACATCGGTCATGGGTTGACCTTCTTCATCACGAGCAGACATCAGTAATGAGAGAATATCTTCACGAGATGAGTTATTTTCACTCCGCCGTTCCCTAATTTCTGCGTAGAGAATTTGGTCAATTTCCTGTCTTTTACGTAAGAAGTATCCCCACGGACTCCACGCACCTAAATCTTGTTGGAGTACTTTAATAAACAACACACTGGAACTTAAGGGATTGTTAAAGGTATCCAGCATTTCTGTCAAAAGCGTTCTGAGTTGATCGAAACGTTCTCCCTCATTTACACCAAAAACAGCGCCTAATATAACTCGTAAAGAAATATTTTGCATGACGGAACGAGCCGTAAAAGTCTGACCAATCTGACACTGACTAATGACTTGTTCAGCAATATTACAAATGAGATTACCATAAGTTCGCATCCGTTCCCCATGAAAAGGAGGCATTAATAACCGTCGCTGGTGCAAATGGCGATCGCCATCCATCAAAATTACTGAATAATCTCCGACTATCGGTTGTAAAATTTTATTTGTAGGAGCAGATTCAAATAGCTTTGAGTCGGCTGTAAAAATTTCCTGAATGGCTTGGGGGTTACTCACAACTACTTGGGTAGGAAAGCCGCTAAATTGAGCTGTATAGAGATCACCATAGTCCAAGACGGCTTTTTCTAGATACTTTTTAGGGGATAAAATTCCCCGCCAGGTTTGTATAAATCTGGGAACCCGTGGACCAGGGGGGAATTTAGTGATAGTGTTGTTTGGGGAATTTTCAGTGATTGTAACCATTGTTTTAATGCTCTGATTTTTACAAAAAAGAAAGGATAACTAGCAGGAGTGATGTTTTTATAATATATAGAATCCCCCATACTTAGAGTTGGGGGATTTTAAGTTTCTGGTTGTTGTTGGTTGTTGGTTGTTTGTTGTTAGTTGTTGGTTGTTTGTTGTTGGTTGTTGGTTGTTTGTTGTTAGTTGTTGGTTGTTTGTTGTTGGTTGTTGGTTGT
>DNGI01000246.1 GCA_003486645.1 Cyanobacteria bacterium UBA11370
GGGACAAGGGGGACGGGGGGGGCGGGGGGAAAGTTGTGCCAGATAGTCTTAAGTATTAACTCAAAATTTAAAATTCAAAATTCAAAACTCAAGCTTCTTGCCCTTTGTTGCTTATTGGTAAAGTAATTTCAACCGTCGTTCCCTTGCCATCTCCTTCACTAAATAGGGTAATTGTACCTCCCATCATTTCCATTAAATTCCGGGAAATAGCAAGACCCAATCCTGTACCACCGTATTTACGAGTTGTTGAACCATCAACCATGACAAAGGGACGAAATAGTTTAGCCTGTTGAGCTTGATCGATACCAATTCCTGTATCCTTGACAGAGACAATGACCTGTGAAGCGAGATTATCTCCATCCGATTTGGAGTTAGTTGTTATAGGTTCTTCTAGGTGGGTCTTAATTGTAATACTGCCAGAGTCGGTAAACTTAACCGCATTGCCAATGATATTAAGTAACACCTGTTTAAGTTTAGCAGGATCGGCACGAACTGGAATGGTTTGATGGAGGTCGGTAGTATAGAATTCTAGACCTTTTTGTTGAATGGGAACCGCCTGTAAATTAATCACTTCATCGAGTAATCGACGCAGGTTAAGTGGTTCAAGTTCTACCGATAGTTTACCCGCTTCAATTTTGGCAAGATCTAAAATATCATTGATAATTCCTAACAGGTGAATCGCCGCATCATCAGCCCGTTGTAAAAAATCTAGTTCCTCGTCTCGGTCATCACAAAAGCCATCTTTAACCAATCGTAGGCAACCAATAATGCCATTGAGAGGAGTTCTAAGTTCGTGGGAGGTACTTGCCAGAAACTCATTTTTGAGCTGGTTAGCGGCTTGTGCTTCTTTCCAGGCGGCTTCAAGTTCTTCTGCCCAATGGCGTAAGCGCTCGATCATACCATCCAAAGCTTCAGCTAATTGGTTAATTTCCCGAATTTTGAAGTCGTGGGGAATTCGATCTGTCGAGTGCAACCGAGATTCATTTAGGGCGTAGTCTCTGAGTTTTTCTAACGGACGCGCCAAGTCACGGGCGATATAGAGAGTTGCCAAAAAGGTGGCGGCGAGTAAGCCACAGGTGAGAATGATTAGAACTTGCTTAATCTCTCCCAAACCTGCTAAAGCACCTGTATTTAAGGGAGTTACGGCTAAAATAATCCATTTTTGCTGGGATTGAGTAGTAAGGGGACTCTGAATCGCGTTGTAACCCGCGAGATATTCTAAACCATTCTGTTCAAAGGAAAGATGCTGGAAATAGATTTGTCCGGCGATCGCATTCTTGAGGACACTGGTTAGGCGGTCTACATCGGGTTCCTGTTTGATATTGCGTCCTACTCGTTCAGTTAAGGGATGAGCCAGAATGGTTCCATCTTGATTAATTACCAAGGGATAGCCCGATAGCGATCCGGGTTCAACTTTCTGAGATTGTAGGAGGGATGATTGGATACTCAAGGCGTGTTGAAGTTGACCCGCGTTGTTATAAACTGGGACACTTAACAATACTCCCAGTTGACCTGTGGATTTAGGGGGAAGGGCTTTCTGTTGGGCAGGGGATGGGGTATTTGGCGGTAGTGCTGTCACATAAACTTTAGAAGAGTCCCAGAGCAATTGCTGTTGTTGTTGAGGCCACAAGGAAGTCACTTCCTGACTCAGGAGTAATTGATTTCCACAAGTACTAGCGGCAATCTGTTGTGTCTTGATATCACTTAACTGTACGCAATCGATCTGAGTTGGTAATTGTTGAGCCAGTTGTTGGACAAATTCTTGATAGGTTTCGGGTGAGGGAGACTGTAGGACTACGGTTTCACTTGCTGTCAACAAGTTAGCTTTTAGGGCAGCAATGGATTGTTGAATACTCTCACCTTTTCTGACAGCGCTTTCTGTAAGATTTTGGCGGGCAGTTTCTAAAAGTACTGAGCGTGCTTTTCTATAGGTCACATACGCCCCCGTGAGTAACACTGGCACACTAAGCAGCAACAGACGCGACAGTAAGATGCGACGAAAGGAGGATTGACCTGGCTTAACCATAGAACATCGGGTTTTGATTAACGGGAAAATCCAACAGCAATGAGCCATTTTATCGGATTCGTTTCTATCGTGACCTACTCTAACTACTAATTGCTATGTCCAACGCTTAACTATGGCTAAAAACGCTACCCTCCATCGACCGCATATGACCGTCGTTCTTGCCATGAGTGCCGATGGTAAGATTGCTGATGGGATGCGATCGCCTGCCAGATTTACCTCGTCTGCGGATCGGGCGCATTTGGAAAAACAAGTGGCATTAGAAGATGGAGTGTTGTTTGGTGCAGGAACTCTCCGTGCCTATGGTACTACTCTGGGTGTCTCAAATCCGCAATTGTTACAATTGCGTCAACAACGAGGTTTACAAACTCAACCTGTACAGATTGTTTGCTCTCGCCAAGGAAAATTAGATCCCCAATTACGTTTTTTTCGCCAGCAGGTACCTCGGTGGTTACTAACGACAGCAACGGGTGCCCAGCATTGGAAACTACAAAACGACTTAGTAGTCAACCCTTTTGAGCAAATCTTAATCGTTAATTCCTTAACTAAGAGTTTAGATTGGCATGATGCTGGTCAACAGTTAATCCAATTGGGCATTCAACGTTTAGCGATTTTAGGAGGTGGTGAATTAGTTGCGTCACTGTTAGAAGTCGATTTCATTGATGAATTTTGGTTAACAGTTTGTCCGTTAATTTTAGGCGGCGCAACAGCACCAACGCCAGTGGAGGGTGAGGGATTTTCTGAACAATTGGCAAGGCGTTTGGAACTTTTAGAGATTGAACGCATTGATCAGGAAATTTTTCTGCATTATCGAGTGGGGAGTAGGAAGTAGGGAGTAGGAAATAGATATTTTAAGTTGTCCTGTGGCAGCGGATTTGATAGCGGATGTAACGGATGAGTTAGGGTTAGACATTAGGGTTAATTGAATGAGTTGATTCAATAAAGTCACTCATCAATAACTCATCCGCTACATCCGCTACCCCATCCGTTGCCACATCCGTTGCCACCGCTATTTTCAGTTGTGAATTGCCAGCTATGCGATCGCCTCCCCTCACTTTGAGTGATCGCTTGCTGGATTCCGGTTTGCTGCGTAGTCAAAGCCTGACCGCTACAATACTACTAACTGATATTAAGGGTCATTCGTCAGTTTCAGGTCTGTTTACTGAAGGTAAGATAGTTCATTGTTTTCCAGCTTACCTAGTTAGCTAGCATTCTGTATCATTTTTTACCCTAAATTTTACCAATGGTTCAACAACCCCAACTCGACTATTCTGTTACCTGGATCAACCGGATCGCTGATATTTCTAAAACGGATTGGGATACCCTTGCTCAACCTTTAAAAACGCCGTTTCTAGAATGGGAATGGTTGAATAATCTTGAAACTTCGGGTAGTGCTACTTCTAAGACGGGTTGGCTTCCTAATCACTTAACAATATGGCGCGATCGCCAGTTAATTGCGGCTGCACCTTTATATATTAAAGGTCATAGTTACGGAGAGTTTGTTTTTGATCACCAATGGGCAGATTTATCCCATCGTTTGGGTATTCGATATTATCCGAAACTGTTAGGAATGACACCGTTTACACCTGCGACAGGGTATCGTTTTTTGATAGCACCGGGGGAAGATGAAGATGAAGTAATAGAATTAATGGTCGCGGCAATTGACCATTTTTGTGATAAGAATCGTATTAGTGGTTGTCATTTCCTTTTTGTCGATCCTGAATGGCGATTGGTAATGGAACGCCACGGCTTTACGAGTTGGTTACACCATAGTTATATTTGGGAAAACAAAGGTTTTAGGACGTTTGATGATTATTTGAGTGTTTTTAATGCGAATCAACGGCGCAATATTAAACGGGAACGCAGTGCAGTCGCTAAGGCGGGTTTGCGTTTAGACATTGTGCAAGGAGATGAGATTCCTAAATCTTTATTTCCGATGATCTACAGTTTCTATAGCAGTACTTGCGATAAGTTTATGTGGGGGAGTAAGTATTTAACCGGCAAGTTTTTTGAACAGTTGTATCCCAATTATTGCGATCGCGTGGTATTGGTTGCTGCTTATCGGGAGGGTGATAGCCGACATCCGGTGGGATTATCGTTTTGTATTAATAAGGATGACCAATTATATGGTCGTTATTGGGGCTGTTTTGAGGAATTTGACTGCTTACATTTCGATGCGTGTTATTACACGCCAATAGAGTGGGGAATTGAGCGAGGGATTCAGATGTTTGATCCTGGTGCGGGGGGACAACACAAGAAACGTCGGGGTTTTCCAGCTACACCTAACCATAGTTTACATCGGTTTTATAATGTCCGCTTCACTCAAATTTTACGGCATTATATTGGTGAGATTAATGAGATGGAACAGCAGGAAATTGATGCGATTAATCAGAATTTACCGTTTAGTAAGCGAGAGATTAATTTCGAGATTCAGGATTAAGGTTTAAACCCGAAAAATAAATATACCCGAAAAGGAGTACAATAGCTAAGTCATTATCAAGAACATCGCCAGATGACGCGATTAATTCACGATAAATTTGCTAAAGATTACTTATCAGAGCTTCTCTCACCACTAGGAGTAGTAAATCCGGGGCGCGAAGTCTCTTCTGAAGTTCGCCAAATTGATGTTTACTTCACTCCAACGACTGGCGAAACTTCGTATAAAGAAAAGCTAGGAGTTTTGGGTAAAATGACCGAAACTACAGCACTATTTGAACCGTTCCGTAATCCGGTTAGTGTGGATGAGGTTCTGAGTTGTTTGAGTAAGTTATTAGAGGTGAAAGCGGAGGTAGAACGACTCTCAAGACGAGAAAATACTTCAGCTATTGAAGCCGATTTACCTAAGTTGTGGATTTTGACTCCCACGGCATCAACAACCTTATTAAATGGGTTTGGGGCGACTCTAGATCAAGAGAATTGGTGCAGGGGAATATATTGGCTAGGGGAGTATTTACGAACTGCGATTGTGGTGATCCATCAGTTACCAAAAATACCGGAAACGGTGTGGTTGCGAATTTTGGGTAAGGGTAGGGTACAATCTGAGGAGATCGCATCTCTGAGTACAATGCCTGTGGATGACCCTTTTCGCTTACTTACGCTAGAATTAGTCTATCAATTACAATCTAACTTAGCTAAAAATCAACCAAAAGATTTAGAAGAAGAAGATAGGGAATTAATTATGGCGATCGCTCCTTTGTTTCAAGAACAATTAGCTGCGGCAAAACAAGAAGGGATTCGGCAAGGTATTGAACTGTTTCAAGAACAGTTAGCTGCGGCAAAAGAAGAAGGGATTCAGCAGGGTATCGAACGGGGTATTGAACGGGGTATTGAACAAGGAGTTCAGGAGGGTATTGAACGAGGTAGGCAAGAAGAAAATCGGGCAATACTTGAAAATTTTATGAGCGTGCGTTTTGGGAAATTAGATTCAAAATCTGCAATATTTATTAGCCAAGTATCAGCTTTATCTGCTTCTGAATTTGCGACATTATTATTGCAATTGTCAACCCTATCTGTTGATGAGAGTGGGGTCAAAATAGCAAAAGAGTTACTTGCAGAAAAGGTTTTGAAAATTCGCTTTGGTCAATTAGATGAACGCCTTACCAGTCTCATCTCAAGTTTACTTACCTTGCGTCCAGAAGATTTAGAATTATTGTTGTTGCAGTTACCTCAATTGTCGGTGGAAGAATTGTTGGTGTTAACAACCCAACTGAAAAGAAATACTGGGGAAGTTTAAGAGTAATAACGTAAGTTGTTTAAATTTATAGCATAGTTTTGGAGTGTAGCCTAGCTGAATCAATTTGGAGATCATACCAAATCCGGTTAATACA
>DNGI01000201.1 GCA_003486645.1 Cyanobacteria bacterium UBA11370
GGGAGCAGGGGAGCAGGGGAGCAGGGAGCAGGGGGCAGGGGGCAGGGGGAAAACTCCGGCTAGATCATCTTAAGTATTAACTCAAATACAGACAAAATGTATTTTTTAATACAGATTTTTTATGCAGATTACCATTTTATTGTATCCTGGCTATTATCTCGAGCAATTCACTAGGATAGTGAATCAAAAAATCTGGGTAATGTTGAGCTAATGCTTCCGACGAATTAAAACCCCAGCTAACCGCGATAACCTGGATAGGGATCTTTTTGGCTGCATCAATATCTCTGGTTTCATCTCCTACATAAATCAACTCTTCAGCTCTAAACTTATTTTGAATCATCATTCTTTTGAGCGCTTTATCCTTACCAAATAAAGTGACACCTGAATCAATAAAGCGAAATAAATTCAACATTTTATGTTTGATCAAGAAGGTTCTAACATTTTCTTCGGAGTTAGATGTCAATATGCCTAATCGATTGCCTTCCTCATTTAGCTGTACCAGAATTTCTTTAATTCCTACTACTGGGTTTAATTGTTCAATATCCTGGCGTAACTCTGCTTTGACCCTTCTGAGTAGAAAGGGAATTTGAAAAATTGAAACTCCCGATTCTTTAATAATCTGTCGAGAACTTAAATTCCTAACTTGTTCTAGTTCTTCGAGTGCTACGCGCTTATAGCCGAATTCCCCTGCCAAACGATTTGTAATCGCAACCAGGGCAGTAAGACTATCCGCTAGAGTACCATCAAAATCAAAGAGAATTACTTTTAGACTCATTATTTAGCTCTTATACCAAGTTGCATTCCAAGAGACAACATTCTTTCTCTCCCCTTACTCAGCTCCCCCAGTTTTGCTAAAGTAGTATGATTGAATGCAGCTTAATATTATTGTTGGCAATTCGTAGGGGAGTAAAATTCTACATCTAGAACTATGCACATTTTCGCTCAAGCTCTCAACTATGGGGCTAATCATCTCGATCAATTCATTGAAGCACTGGGTCAACATTTGTTATTAGTCCTAGTGCCACTAATCATTAGTTTAGCTTTCGGTGTACCGTTCGGTATTCTCAGTTCTCGTTCCAGGGTAGCCTCAACTGTACTTATTAATACATTTAACAGCTTACGAGTGATTCCCAGCCTAGCGATTTTATTTCTCGCTATTCCCTATTTTGGACTCAGTTTTCAATCGGCTGCGATCGCCCTTACTCTTTTAGCAATCCCTCCTATTCTAATTGGTACTGATATCGCTTTCCGCACTATCGATCCGGCAATTCTAGAAGCGGCTAACGGGATGGGAATGACACCGAAGCAAATCCTCTTGCAAATCGAAATTCCCTTAGCATTACCTTTAATTGTTGCTGGAATCAAAACTGCCACCGTGGAAGTTATTGCTAGTGCTACCCTTGCTGCATTTATTGGTGCTGGAGGATTCGGTAGCTTTATTGTGCTAGGTTTTTCGCTCTACGATAACGCGATTCTCTTAGTTGGAGCAATTCCTGTTGCTGTTTTAGCGCTGATTGCTGAGGTAACTTTAAGTATTATACAACGATATTTACAACCTCCTTTAATTGGAGATTAGGAAGCGGAGATAACCTCGTTTTATAGCTTATCCTATCTGTTCGTGCATAATAGTTTTTAGGTAGTATTAGTATGAATAAATTGTCTAATTTTCCATTTTGAATTGGATAATACCTGCAATCCAAACAACATCCCATTAATTGCAAATGCTAACACTGCCACACCAATAGCGCCTGCCCAAATCTTATCGTAGCGACTTTGAGAAACTCCATCAAATAGCAGTACTCCCAATCCACCAGCACCAAACTTAGCGCCGATAGTGGCGATCGCAATGGCGATAATTGTCGCTAACCGCACTCCTGCTAAACAAATCGGTAAAATAAGTGGCAGTTGTACCCACCACCAACGTTGCCAAACATTCATTCCCATCCCCTTTGCTGCTTCTAAGATGGCTGGTTCAATTGATTGCAGGGCTACTGAAAAATTTCGTACTAAAATTATTTGAGTATAGATAATCATTGCTACAATGACGGATTGACGATTCAAGCCAAAAATTGGCACGAGTAAAATAATTAATGCCAAACTCGGTATTGTATAAAGCGTTCCTAAAAAACCTAATACTGGAACATTTAGCCAACGATAGTAAGTAATGAGCCAAGATAGAGGTAGGGCGATCGCAACAGCAATCAACACCGCTAATCCCGTCATCTCGATGTGTTCTAGTAGTAATTTAAAAACGTTGTCAATATTTGTAATAATATAACTCATGTCAATTTTAGATTTTAGATTTTAGATTTTAGATTTGTAATACCTAACTCCTAACTAAGGTATAATAGGGGCTATTATTGCTGAATTACAAATATGTTCAAGTGTAAGAATACCCACAACCTTCCCCTGATCAACGACGGTCAGATGTTCAGCACCTGTTCCTAATAATACTGATAAAGCTTGGCGTAAATTATCCTGGGGAGCGATCGCATATTCACGCTGATACTGAGATTCTTGAAATACCCGACTCATTGCCATTTCAACTCGCAATAAACTGAGGTGACGTACCCTATCATCCGCACCTATTAACTCATGCACAAAAGCATTAGCGGGTCGCGTTAAGATATTCAATGGCGTATCAAACTGCACAATCTGACCTTTGTTTAAAATCATAATTTTATCCGCTAGGCGCAGCGCTTCCTCAACATCATGGGAAACAAATAAAATTGTTTTTTTGAGTTGATTTTGGAGACGTAAAATTTCAGTCTGTAATGTCTGGCGGGTAATTGCATCAATAGCTCCAAACGGTTCATCCATTAACATTACTTTGGGATCACCTGCCAAAGCACGCGCTACACCAACTCGCTGTTGTTGACCTCCTGATAGTTGTGCGGGATAACGGTTACGATAGAGTTGAGGGGATAGATCGACTAACGTTAGTAACTCATCAATTCGAGATTGATACTTTACTCTAGACCACCCCAAAAGTTTCGGCACGACTGCAATATTTTCCGCAACTGTCATGTGAGGAAATAAGCCAGATTGTTGAATGACATAACCAATTTGTTGACGCAGGGTTGTAAGGTTGATCTGACGAATATTAGTTCCATCCAAATAAATAGTACCGGATGTTGGTTCGTATAACCGATTAACCATTTTTAGTAATGTCGTTTTTCCACAGCCGGATGACCCTAAAATTACTACGAATTGACCTGCTTCAATCTCACAAGTAATGTTACTCACGGCTGGATAAGATGCGCCGGGAAATTTTAAGCTAACTTCCTCAAATTGAATACTAGTCATTTGTTGTTGGTTGTTGGTTGTTTGTTGTTTGTTGTTTGTTATTGGTTGTTAGCGGCACTTAAACAAAAAACAAAATTATAATCAAGTATAATTCTTATACCAACTAAAAGAAATTACGTTCATTCAATGTTTCAGTCCCCTTGCGGGGATTAAGTAATCAGAAAGAGACACGAGAGGGTGGTTGCCCTTCTTTTTCTTTGCGTTTCAGTCCCCTTGCGGGGATTAAGTAATCAGAAAGTTGTGGGAATAAAGGCGAAAAGGGCAAATTAGCCTTAGTTTCAGTCCCCTTGCGGGGATTAAGTAATCAGAAAGGTTTCCATAACAGTAGGCAAAACTAAAGAAGTTGTTTCAGTCCCCTTGCGGGGATTAAGTAATCAGAAAGTTAAGTTGTAAGCTGTCACTTGAACCATATCCTGT
>DNGI01000124.1:0-1982 GCA_003486645.1 Cyanobacteria bacterium UBA11370
CCCTCTCTCCCTCTCCCCCCCTCTGTCTCAACAGACAATTCAAAAGCACAGACCATACCTGATCGAACCTATGTCAACAACGGCTGATTTTCTGACTTATACCCAGTGGGTAGGTATTCTTTCCTTAGCCTGCGGTGTTCTTGCTGTACTGGGTTTTATTTTCAAATGGGGTATTCGGTTTCGTCTGGTGGGAATTGCCAGCTTTATGGGTGTCGTCACAGGGGGACTCTTTGCTTTGAGTCTCGTGCCGTTTACTCGTACTGTGATTCCAGGTGCAGCTCACTTTTCTCTGGTTTACGATAATGGGGGTAATCAAGCGGTTATTGCTGTCGCACCAGACATCCAAGAATCTGAACTAGATGCAACTCTCCGGCAAGCTGCGAGTGATTTATTCTCTTATGGACGCTTGGGTGGTGAGAATAACCTCTTAACGATTCGTGCCCGCACTATTATCCATCCAGAACCCGGTGTCTCTAAACCCCTTATCTTAGGTGAGGCAAGGCGATCGCTTGCGACTCGCAATGATGAACAAATGGCAATTGAAATCTATTCAGAACGATTGAATTATAGCCATTAACCATTAGCCATTAGCCATTAGCAATTAGCCATTAGCAATTAGCCATTAGCCATTAGCTTGAGTTAGGCTTTTTTGTAGTAAAATAGCAAATCCTTCAATCACTAAATTGTAACTCTCCCTTGAGTGGCATGATGAACCAAGGCTCTACCTCATTACTGTCTTTAACCGTTGCGCCAGCACGAGTGATGCGCGGTTCCCAGGCATTAGCAGACGCGGGAGAGGCGATCGCTAAGTTGGGTGATCGTCCGTTGGTAGTCGGGGGTAATGCCACATTATCGACTCTACTACCACAACTCCAAAGAACCCTAAAACAGCAAAAGCTGAGTTATGCCGACGCATCCTACAGCCCAGATTGTAGCGAGGCATCCTTAGCCACACTCCGAGACGCTGTTAATACTCATCAAGCGGACTTAATTATCGGTATCGGCGGCGGCAAAGCCTTAGATACGGCAAAACTCCTCGCTTACCAATGCCAGCTTCCTGTTGTTACCATCCCCACCTCTGCGGCAACCTGTGCGGCTTGGACGGCGTTATCGAATATCTATTCGGATCAGGGGGCTTTCCTGTATGATGTGAGTCTGGATCGTTGCCCGGATTTGTTAATCCTTGATTACAGCCTCGTTCAAACTGCACCCCAACGTACCCTAGTAGCAGGAATTGGTGATGCTCTAGCGAAATGGTACGAAGCCTCGGTTAGTAGCGGGACTTCCACAGCGACTTTAATGATTGCGGCGGTTCAACAAGCCAGAGTTTTGCGAGATATCCTATTTCAAAAGTCAGCCGATGCCCTCAAAGAACCAGGGAGTGAAGCGTGGCGAGAGGTGGTGGATGCAACGGTCTTGCTAGCAGGTGTGATTGGTGGGTTGGGAGGTGCCCAGTGTCGCACGGTTGCGGCTCATGCGGTTCATAATGGTTTAACTTATATTCCAGAGGCTCATCAAGCTTTACATGGCGAGAAAGTTGCTTATGGCATTCTCGTACAGCTTCGTCTCGAAGAAATGGTACAAGGCAATCAATTGGCAGCCTCGGCACGGCAACAATTACTGAAATTTTACACGGATATGGGTTTGCCGCAAAACCTTAACGATTTGGGGTTGGGGAACATTACCTTAGCCCAATTGCAAAAAGCGGCTGATATTGCTTGTAGCCCAAGTTCTGATATTCATCGGCTACCGTTTGAGGTGGTGCCGGAACAGTTAATGGCAGCGATGGTTTCTACCACAATACCGCTGGAGAAAAGTCGTAGCCCGTTAGGTTTAACCGCGCTGATCAATGAAGAACAGAACTCATCAAGCCATTAAATTCTGGCATCAGAAAATACACGAGCGAACGGGTCATGAAATAATGGGAGTTTGAGTTCTCTCTAAACCAATGCCAAGTTGCATTCATACGTAGTACTTTCTTT
>DNGI01000124.1:2206-8548 GCA_003486645.1 Cyanobacteria bacterium UBA11370
CCTTGTCCTCCTTGTCCCCCTTGTCCCCCTTGTCCCCCAAGTTTCTCCTATCTATTAATATAAGCTGCAACTTGGTATAACTCTGGACTCAAACGGCTTCACGTTGCGGAGTCGTAAGACGATAACCTTACCACAGAAACCTCACCAACTCTCAAGAAAAGTCGATGAATTTAGATTGGATCGCCCCTGCTAAACGTCTAAGCGCCTTACCCCCCTATGTTTTTGCTCGCTTAGATGAACTAAAGGCACGCGCCCGTGAACAGGGGTTGGATTTAATTGATCTTGGGATGGGAAATCCCGACGGATCAGCACCTGCGCCTGTGATTGAAGCAGCGATCGCCGCCCTGCAAAATCCGGCTAATCATGGCTATCCTCCCTTTGAAGGGACGGCAAATTTCCGTTGCGCGATTACCAATTGGTATCGTCGCCGCTATGATGTTGAGCTTGATCCGGATAGCGAAGCCTTACCCCTATTGGGTTCTAAGGAAGGATTGACCCATCTTGCTCTAGCTTACGTTAATCCAGGGGATTTGGTGTTAGTCCCTAGCCCTGCTTATCCGGCTCATTTTCGAGGACCATTAATTGCTGGCGGTACAATCCACAGTTTGATCCTCAAACCGGAGAACGATTGGTTGATTGATTTAACCGCAATTCCGGATGAGGTTGCCGAACGAGCCAAGATTCTCTATTTCAATTATCCCAGTAATCCGACTACTGCTACGGCTCCCCGCGAATTTTTTGAGGAAATTGTGGCGTTTGCTCGTCGCTATTCAATTTTACTCGTTCATGACTTATGTTATGCAGAATTAGCCTTTGATGGATATCAACCCACTAGCTTGTTAGAAATTCCTGGTGCTAAGGATATTGGCGTTGAATTTCATACCTTATCCAAAACCTACAATATGGCAGGATGGCGGGTTGGATTTGTAGTCGGAAATCGCCATATTATTCAAGGATTGCGTACCTTAAAAACAAATCTGGATTATGGCATTTTTGCGGCTTTACAAACAGCGGCTGAAACGGCTTTACAATTGCCCGATGTGTATGTTCATGAAGTGCAAGCACGTTATCGTCGTCGCCGGGATTTTTTGATTGAGGGATTAGGAGAATTGGGTTGGAAAATTCCTAAATCTAAAGCAACGATGTATCTGTGGGTTCCTTGTCCTCCGGGTATGAATTCAACGGATTTTGCTCTAAATGTTTTGCAACAAACGGGTGTGGTGGTGACACCAGGAAATGCGTTTGGAGTTGGGGGCGAGGGATATGTGCGGGTGAGTTTAATTGCGGAGTGCGATCGCTTGGGTGAAGTGCTGCGACGGTTTAAACAAGCTAATATTCGTTATCAAGCTGAGGCATTAGTCGTCGGTTCAGATTGATAGCGTCCTCTTACAGTTTGAGTGAGTTAGAAATTGGGTGTAATCCGAATTAAGATTAGGAGTTTGTAACATGATTGACCTAAAACCATTGCTCTTTCCCAGTTTAGTAACTGTTCTGACTCTCATCGTTTACTTAGTTCTGATCATTAATGTTGGCAGAGCTAGGGCAAAATATAAAGTCTCACCTCCACAAACATCCGGCGATCCAGGCTTTGAGCGTGTGTTTCGGGTGCAACAAAATACCTCGGAGCAATTGATTGCATTTTTGCCCAGTTTGTGGTTATTCTCTCTCTTTGTCAGCCCAATTTGGGGTGCAGGAATTGGATTAATTTGGATCATTGGGCGTATTATTTATGCCTGGGGTTACTATCAAGCTGCGGAAAAACGAACTATTGGTTTTGGGATCAATAGTTTGTCGATCATGGTTTTATTAATCGGTTCTTTAGTGGGGATAATCCGGTTATTCGGGACGTTAGGATAAATTCAATTTCAAGCTGTTCTACCCATAAAATTACATGAGATAGGAGGGGGGAGAAGAGGGGGAGACAAGGTGTTTACTGGGTAATTGAATTTTAAAAGAGTCAGTTCAAGCAAAAATAAGCTATCATGGAAGATAAATACCTTCCCAATCCCACCGATCAGCTTTGTAAGACTCAGAGAAAGCCAGCGTTTCCCGTGAAAGGCTATCGGTGATAATAGGCATGCAGCCTAGAGGTTGTCAAAGTTTTTTCAATGAACCGGAATTGAAGATGAAAAGGAAAAATCGGTTCATCGTTGCTCTCTCAATAGGCTTAACTGTAATCGGTTTAGTCAAATTGGCGTGTGTTCACAAGTCCGCCTCTGCCCAAGTTAGCGCTAATACGCCATCAGTTGTAGAGTCTAAGTTGATGGTTGCTAATACTCAGTTTAGCTTTAAGTTATTCTCAGAAATTCTTAAACAACAGCCCAACCAAAACATTTTTATCTCGCCCTCTAGTATAACACTCGCTCTGGCTATGACCTACAACGGTGCTAGTGGAGAAACCCAGGAAGCGATCGCTAAAACGTTGCAATTACAGGAAATAAGCATCCAGGAAATCAATCAAGCCAACGCAGCGTTGAAAGCCACCCTTGAAAATTCTGATCCCAACGTTCAACTTTCTATCGCTAACTCATTTTGGGCTAACGAAACTCAACCCTTCAATCCACAATTTATTGAGACGATCAAACGGTTTTATGGTGCAGAAGTTAAAAATTTAAACTTTGGTGATCCCAATTCTATATCTACTATAAACAATTGGGTTAAACAGAATACCAACGGCAAAATAGACACGATAGTTGATCAGATTAAGCCCCCTTGTATTTTACTCAATGCTATTTACTTTTTAGGAACTTGGAAATATCCATTTTCTAAAGACGAAACACGAAATTATCCCTTCAATCTCCTAGACGGAACTCACAAAGAACACCCAATGATGTTTCAAAACTTGGGAGATATTCAATACTATAAGAATGACAAGTTTCAGGCAGTTAGCCTCCCCTACGGAGAGGAAAAATTGAGTATGTATATCTTTCTGCCTAATAAAGAAATCAGTCTCAATACATTTTATAAAAGCCTGAATGCGGAGAATTGGCAGAAATGGATCAACCAGTTCCGCCTCTATAACCAATTGGATGCAAGCGATGAATTACAAATTGGTCTGCCCCGTTTTAAAGTAGAATATGAAATTAAGCTAAACGATGCTCTGAAAGCATTAGGGATGGAAATAGCTTTTGAGGAAGGTGCTAATTTTTCAGGGATAAGTAATGTACCTTTTTGGATTGAACTCGTCAAGCACAAAACTTTTGTCGAAGTCAATGAAGAAGGGACTGAAGCCGCCGCCGTTACTTTAGTAGGTAGTACAAGAGGAGGAGGAAGGATGATTGTTGATCGTCCATTTTTCTTTGTGATTCGGGATAATCAAACTGGAACTATTTTGTTTATGGGTTCGATTGTTGAACCGGATATAGGAGAGGCGTTTTGAGTTTTGAGGTGATAGGCGAGAACCCATTCCCTACTTTCAGGGTTAATACAAAAAATATCTGTTATCGGATAGAGGCGCTACTTTTAGTTAAGAATAAAAATAGAATACGCCCAATAGCAAGTATGCAACCGCATGACACAATCCTCAGTTCAGCCCTATCAATTTACCTGGTTTGATTGGTTTTGTTTGTGGTATCCACCAGGGTGGCTAATTCTCTTCAACCGCCATTGGCAACACTACCATCTTGATCCGGATGGTTGGAATGGGTTGGAATATGCATTGTTTCTCATTCCGGGGGGATTTTATTTAGCATTGTTGATCCGATGGTTGCGTTTGGGTCGCCGTTTCCCTTACACAGAAACGACGGAGTTTCATCCAGATTATCAACAAGCATTCAGGGATGAACTTCTAGCACCCATTATTACCCACTATTTTCGCGCCGAATTACATAACCTTGAACATTTGCCTCAAAATCAACCCTTAATTGTGGCAATGAATCATGCGGGAATGTGTTTTCCTTGGGACTTTTTAGGATTAGCGTATCTGCTGGGTAAAACTGAAGGATGGGTTGTACAACCCCTCGCTAATGTTTCCTTGTTTGAACATCCTTGGGTGATGTGGTGGTTGCCGCCGGGATGGGCCCAAGCATTGGGTGGGGTTCGCGCAGAACTTGATGATTTTGAAGTAGCAGTTAGCGATAAAACTATTTTACTTTATGCACCAGAGGGGCAGCGTGGGCCAGGAAAAGGTTGGTTTAAACGTTATCAATTACAAACCTTTCATCCCAGCTTTATTCAATTGAGCGATCGCTACCGTATTCCTATTCTACCTGTCCTTTGTATTGGTAGTGAATGGTTACATCCTTGGGCATTAAATCTGAAAAAACTGGCAAAACGACTGTACTTACCTTTCTTTCCAATTTCCCTACTGATGATTGTGTTTGTGTTGTTCCCTTCAATGGGAGTTTGGGCAATGAGAACAAAGCTGCGTTATTATATTCAAACCCTTTATCAACCTTGGGCAAAACTAGAATCTACGTCACAGGCAAAAACTAAGTCTGGTGAGATGCGATCGCTTGCTTACCAAGAAGCACAACGCTTACAAGAAAAACTGCAATATCAAATTAATCAACTGTTAACTTATGCCAAGAACTGATGAAGTTTGGAAAACTGAAGAACTCTCAAAAACTTTCTTACAAGGAGTTCGAGGTGCAATTCCTCTCGCGGCTGAACAAATAGAGGTGATGCTGAGAATTATTCAAAAATTCAGACCTCAAGTTAGTCAGTTTTTAGATTTAGGTTGTGGGAATGGTATTTTAGGAAGGGCAATTCATGCCCAATATCCTAATGCTAAAGGGATATTTTTAGATTTTTCTGAATCTATGATTGAAGCGGCTAAAAGGCAGCAAGTGGATAAACCAGAAAACTTGGAATTTATTATTCAAGACTTTGGTGTTAAAAATTGGGTCGATTGTTTTACAGATCGAGAACGGTTTGATGTGATTGTTTCGGGTTTTGCCATTCATCACCAACCCGATGAACGAAAACGAGAAATTTATCAGGAAATTTACCAACTTTTGCAGCCAGGAGGAGTTTTTCTTAATTTAGAACACGTTTCCTCAAGTTCAGACTTAATTGAAGAACTGTTTGAGGACTTAATGATGGATTCCCTTTACGCATTCCATCACTCCCAAGGTTCCGAGAAATCGAAAGAAGAAATTGCACAGGACTATTACAAAAGACCTGATAAAAATGCTAATATTCTTGCTCCTGTAGAACTCCAATGCAATTGGTTAAGAGAGATAGGGTTTATCCATGTTGACTGTTACATGAAGATATTTGAACTTGCCTTATTTGGCGGAGTCCGTCCTGTTTAAGATAGTTTCGTCAAGCCTATACTCTAGCTGATAGCTGATAGCTGATACCAAATCCGGTTTAAAAATCCCTTTTTACAACCAATGGTAGAGACGTTGCAATGCAACGTCTCTACAGGGTTTTTGCAACCTTGATTAAAGGGTGTATATTAACCGGATTTCGTATGACTGCTGATTGCCATACTATTGAATTAAGAATTTTCTGAGGTTGACTGTCGCACCATTTTCTTATATTTAAACTTAATGATTACTCCCAATGTTACTTGCTTCATTAACCAATACAATATAGTAAGTATTACAAAGGTGATAACCATAACCATCAAGGGACGTTTAGCGGTTAAATCATCAACAATTGTCTGTACTATATCTTCGGGTTGAGTGACAAAATCCCAGCTATTGTATCGTTTGAATCGTCCTAAATAGATCCCGACAGCGCATAGCGCGTGGGTAATCAATTCAGTCATTAGAACAAACTTTCGCATTCCTTGCTGTTGCAAGTAGTAACCTATATTGATTACAGAAATAACGTAAGCTTCAAACCCAATCAAAATAACACTCAGATGCTGAGGAATCAGGACTAAGGTAACAATCCATACCGAGTAGTTTGAACGAATTGCATCAATGAGGTGAATAATATCGGTGAGTAAGTAAGGTGCATTGGGTAAAAAAGCGATAAAAACCAGCAACCCTAACCACCATAAAATTGAACGCGATCGCAATGATTTACGAAATAGCCAAACACTCAAAACCAACGGTATAAAAGCTAAAAATAAATTCCACGCCATCCATCCACTATGGTGATGCCAAGCACTCCAGGCTTGAGTAAAAAAAAGTCTCAGAGGCATTTTCTTACGGTTGTGAGTCTATTTCAGGGTATGATTATTCCAGTATAGCGACCTCATCAGGTTAACTTAGTTCCGAATATATACTCAATCTTTCAGAATTGGCTATGTCATTTAATCAGTATGCCAAAAGGCAGAGTTATCCGATTTGGGATTTGGGATTTGGGATTGTCCCCACAGATCAATCTGGGTACTTGAAGAGAAAAGTTGTTTAATGACCCATTAACCATTAGCCATTAGCCATTAAC
>DNGI01000124.1:8804-10548 GCA_003486645.1 Cyanobacteria bacterium UBA11370
AGCCATTAGCCATTAACCATTAGCCATTAACCATTAGCTAAGAAAACTAAATCCTCAAGAATTAAAATTTATGGCTGTATCGTGGAAAAATCCTTAAAATCTATAAACAGAACTAGCTAAGAAGGTATAGTTGTGGATACTTCAATGCAGGATCGATTACAAGCCGCGATCGCACCCTATCGGAATGCCATTGATTATTTGGAAATTCGGGTCGAACAGAGTGAGTCAACCTCAATTTCCTTTCAAGGGCCTCAACTTGATGGTCTAGACCGAAACTTTAGTTTAGCGGGTGGTATCCGCGCCTGTCATCAGGGGGGTTGGAGTTTTGTGACGTTTAATGGTTTAGCTGAGTTAAATGAGCGAATTGAAGAAGCGATCGCTCAAGCTCGTTTAGTCGGAAAAGAAAGTACTATTTTAGCACCGCTAGAACCGATTCAAGATTATGTGGCGGTAGAATTGGGTCGTGATCCTCGTGGCGTATCTCTCAGCGAAAAACGGGCTTTAATCGAAGAGTATAACCAGCTTTTGCTTAAGTACGATCCTCGGATTCAAACGACACGAGTAGGGTTGCGCGATCGCTTCGGGATCACCTATTTTGTTAACTCGACAGGTACTTGTATTGCCCAAGAACGACTGGATGTATCGGGACATTTTGGAGTACTGGCGCGTGGGGATAACGGTGTTGTGCGTCAAAGTTTTGAGTCTGTTCCTTCCCGTTCCGATTATAACGTCCTAATTGGGATTGAAGACCGAGTATTAAGTGCAGCTCAACGGGCGGTAAGCCAGCTAGACGCTAAACCTGTTAAAGGGGGACAATATACAGTAGTTTTAGATCCATTCCTCTCTGGTGTGTTTATTCATGAAGCTTTTGGTCATCTTTCGGAGGCAGATTTTGTTTACGAAAACCCCCATATGCAAGAACTTTTGACATTAGGGAAACCTGTGGCAATTGAACAACTGAATGTGATCGATGATGCGACTCTTGAAGGTTTACCCGGTTCCCTAAAATATGATGATGAAGGAGTGCCAGCACAACGTAAATATCTAATCAAAAATGGTATTTTACAAGGACGGTTGCATTCACGGGAAACGGCTGGTAAAATGCAAGAAGCCCCCACTGGAAATGCCAGAGCAATTAGTGCGACTTATCCCCCAATCGTGCGAATGACAAATACGGGTATTGAAGCGGGAGATTGTTCGTTTGAAGAGATGATTCGGGATATCGAAGAAGGGGTTTATGCGGTGCGAATGCTAGGTGGACAAACGAATGGTGAAATGTTTACCTTTGCCGCAGGACAAGCTTATATGATTCGCAATGGTGAGATTGCCGAACCCGTCACCGATGTCACCCTCACTGGCAACGTATTTCAAACCCTCAAAGATATCGAAGCGATTGGGAATGATCCGTTTTATAACGGTGGCGGTTGTGGGAAAGGTGGACAAATGCCTTTAGCGGTAAGTGCAGGTGGCCCTCATGTTCGCATTAGAGATGTAGTGGTGGGGGGTCGTTAAGCAGAACTGCTACCTAATCCTGTAGCTGATTTTTCACGTCATGTGGAAAAGTCTACAAAAAACCTAACCCCCTAACCCCCTTCCCTACAAGGGAAGGGGGAAAAATCAAAGCCTCTCTCCTTGCAGGAGAGAGGTTTTCCACATCCCGTGAAAAGTAAGAATCCTGTAGAGACGTTGCATTGCAACCGCTCTACCATTGGTTGTAAAAAGGGATTTTTTAACCGGATTTGGT
>DNGI01000258.1:0-2246 GCA_003486645.1 Cyanobacteria bacterium UBA11370
TGAAAACGCTCAAACTATTTATTTGTCTAGGTTCTGACCTTTTTCGTGAGACCCCCCGGGAAATAGCCCCCGCTTCGACCCACGAAAATTTAACTCTACCAATCATAACTTGATTATCTTACGGTGTCCATTTCAGAACCACAAGAATACACTTCTGTACACTTAAGCCACACGCAACCAAGGCTTTGAGTCCCCTTTTTTGCGGTTCAGATTAAGTTTTTCAACGATTCTGCCCATTGTGGCACGGCTAACTCTTTTAAGAAAGCGTTGAGTTATTAACGGAAAACTCACTAACTTAAAAGTCCTTCTTGGGTAAGAAATTCTTTCGCCACTTCGGCAGGTTCCCGTTGTTTACCACTCACCTCATAGTTAAGGCGTTGCATAGTTTCAGTCGTTAGTTTGGGTGCGATCGCATTCAAGATATCCCGAATTTTTGGGTTTTTGGTTAGTATTTCCTGACGTACAACGGGTGCAGCTTGGTAGGCAGGAAATAAGCCTTTATCATCATCAAGCAAAACTAGATTAAACGCGCTAATCTCACCATCCGTCCCGCCAGCAACAGCAACATCAGCTTGACCCTTGTTTAAAGTCTGATATTTTAATCCTGAAGCTATAGGAATGAATTTCTTGAATTGGAAATCGCCATAAACCTTTTTCAATCCTGGCAACCCATCCTCCCGCGCCTCGAATTCCGGGAAACCAATGAGAGTCAATTCACTTGCCTTAGCAACCATTTCTGAGATAGTTTTGATCCCGTATTTTTTAGAGCCATCCTGAGTCATGACTAATGCCTGAGTACTATTCATCGGTGCAGGATCAAGCCAGACGAGATTAAATTTTTCCTTGTAGGCATTGGCAACCGTATTATACACTTGCTGTTGATTACTATTGCTAGGCAGCTTAAGTACTGTCAACAGGGCTGTGCCCGTGTATTCTGGATATAGGTCGATCTGATCGCTTTCTAACGCCGCCTGTGCTACTGGTGTACCACCCAAGTTCAGCTTGCGTTCTACTTCAAACCCTTTATTCTCCAAAACCAGAGCATACATTTCTCCCAAAATGAACTGTTCAGTAAAGTCTTTCGATCCGACCTTTAGGGGTGTTCCGTTGCTACTATTGCTACTAAGATTACACGCGATCGCAGTTAGCATTGTTAGCAAGGCTAGCAGAAGTGGCACAATTCCGTTTCGCAATGATTTCATCTAATAATCCTTCCCTAAGTCAAGTGCAGCTACTTCTTCTATTCAAGACTATTCTGACGAAAAAAGAGGAGTTATGGAAAAACCATCCATTTGTAGGATTCCGTTCAGAATTAGCACAACAGCTTGCTTAACACTTTGGTTAACGCTAGGATTCCCTCCGTTGAAAATTCTTGCCAATTCTTCTAAATCCCCACCCTCAGAAATTAATATATCAAATCCTTCATACTTCCTCAAATGTGGCTATAGACAGAAACAAATCTCCCTACAATTACCTACCCATCTTCAAGAAGCTAACTTAATCCAAAAAGGCGGAAGTAGAATAGAAGATCCAGAAAATCTACGTTGCCAAGGACACCAACCTGATATCCCGTTAATAGCCTTACTTCCCCAATCAACCATGGGTATAACTCTCGATGAATATCCTACATTTTTAGTGTATATCCCTGATGTTGATTTAGAATACACAATAGGAGAATTGGTCATATATGCTGACGAAGACACTTCAATTTATAGTCAAAGAATTGAATTAAAAGACCCAGATAGCATTATTAAGATTGAGATGAGTAATTCGCCATCTCTACCCAAACTAGAAATTGGAAAATCCTATTTTTGGACGTTTACCATTTTATTTGATCCGATTGATAGGAGTGATAGCACTTATGTATCCGGTTGGATTGAACGAGTTGAAGCTAACTCAGATCTTCAGCATCAATTATCGAGTGTTTTACCCCAACAACAACCCAGTATATATGCAGCGAATGGGATTTGGTACGAGGCACTAACAAGTTTGGCGAAGTTACATTGCTCCGATCCTAATGATGTAGCCGTGACTGCCGACTGGGAATCACTACTACAGCAAGTTGGCTTATCCGAAATTGCCAGCAAACCCATCGCGCAATGCCAGTAAAAGTTTATCAAAAATCAGCAAACTCTAATCTGTATTTGCACTCAGTAAGCTGTTCGTCATTTAAACCTGATTGTCAAGAATTACAGAATCCTTGTAGTGCGACCATCTTGGTCGCTACTGATACCCAATTTAAATGC
>DNGI01000258.1:2424-9518 GCA_003486645.1 Cyanobacteria bacterium UBA11370
TCGCTACTGATACCCAATTTAAATGCGTGACAGCTTAGCCAGAATTCAAACGTTTAGCATAGCCGAAAAATTCATTAATATCAAGCTAAAAATGGCTCAGAATTAATTCTTTATTTTTGTAATTTCTATAATTTAGGATTCCTAATATAAAAAATTCTAGTCCCCACTCCTCATATGATGTCCGGCAAATCACCCCTAATAAAAAGTCACCCCCTCTCCCTCTCACTCTTTTTTAGGGTTATTCAACCGGACATGATATCACCTCCGGATATCAGTCTCTACTATGTGTAAAATGATTTATCTGAGATAAGCTGGAATCGCGCTATTAAAAATTTTGGATTTTGAGTTTAAGAAAGTAAATATCACCACTATGGAATGGGTCTTGTCGGAATCGTTAAAAGTTGAAACTATCACGGTGGCGATCGCAGATTTGCCGCCATCTTTGCAAGGGACTAAACTCGTACAGCTTACGGATTTACATTACGATGGCTTACGACTCTCTGAAAAAATACTAGCTGAGGCAATTGAAGTTTGTAATCAAGCTGAACCTGATTTAATTGTATTAACAGGTGACTATGTAACTGACGATCCAGAACCCATTCACCAATTAGTCTTGCGTTTAAAGCACCTGCAAAGTCGTGTTGGAGTTTATGCGGTACTCGGAAATCATGACCTTTACTACCCCCGCGCCAAAGCGATCATAATAGATGCTTTAACAAACATTGGCGTGCAAGTATTGTGGAATGAGATTGCTTATCCGTTAGGATTAGAATTACCTTTTGTCGGACTAGCTGATTTTTGGTCTCATGAATTTAATCCCGCACCTCTGATGAACCAACTTGATCCGACAACGCCTCGTATCGTTTTATCCCATAATCCGGATAGTGCAGAAATGTTGCAGCAATGGCGAGTCGATTTGCAGTTATCGGGTCATACTCATGGGGGGCAAATCGTCATTCCAGGATTTGGATCAGCACCAAAATTATTGAAAATAATCCGACAGAATCTCCCAAAATTGATTTGGTTTTGGATACCTTTCATGAAAGAATGTACTAGAGTAGTCAATCATTGGGAATGGGCACAGGGATTACATCAGATCGGTGCAAACCAGCTCTATGTAAATCGCGGTTTAGGAACTTATCCCCCAGGACGCTTATTTTGTCCCCCAGAAGTTACCATAATGACTCTGGTTTAGATGGAGAAGGGAGATAATTATTAGAATGCGATCGCAAATCTTATGCTGGTGAGTGACTATTCACTGGAGATTAGTTCTTGTACATCAACTTAGCCTATTATCCTAGTTAGAACCCTAACTTCTTTCTCCCCCTCCCCCTCTCTCCCCCCTCTCCCCCTCTCTAAAGCTGTGGGGGAAACCGTATAAATGACAATTCGCTTACCTACTCATCAAAATCGTAAGTTTATCACCACCGAACCGATTGGAAAAGGTGGAGAAGCAAGTGAACAAAAGGTTTGGGATACGATCCAAGATGTTTTTTATGACCGTAATTGTATTGGGTATTGGCGCTATCCAATCTTTTCTAAAGTTGGTAAGTCTCGGAAAGAACCGGATATTTTAATTGCCGATTCTCAACTGGGTTTAATTATTATTGAAATTAAGTCCATCACCCTTGACCAAATTTTAGCCATTAGAGGTCATCGCTGGGAATTTCAAAACTATTATACGACGAGCAGTAATCCTTATGAACAAGCCGAAAATCAACTATTTGCTTTGTTAGGGTATTGCGATCGGGAACCTTTGCTTCGTCGAAAAGTGAGTGGTCGTGCCCTAATTTGCCTCCCTTTAATTACCGAATCCCAATGGTATGATAGCGGCTTTTATCAATTACCCAGTTGTCCTCCGATTATCTTTCACGATCAACTTTTAGGAAAGGGGGAGTGGGGAGTGGGGAGTGGGAAGTGGGGAAAAATTTATAATCCAAAAGCTAAAATCCAAAAGCTAAAATCAGATTCTTGTTTGCTAGGGCTTATTCAACAAACTACTCCTATTATTAAAGGTTCAAATCTAACCCTTGAACAATGGCAGTTACTCCAAGCTGTGATTAGTGGTACTCCCGTCTTCCGTACAAAACGGCAAATCGAGATAATTTCTCCACAAAATCAACAATTAAAACCCCTACAAACCCGTGCCAGCGTATTAACTGAAGTCCGCAAACGCTTATCTAAATTTGACCTACAACAAGAACATATCGCTAAAGAAATTCCTCCTGGACCACAACGAATTCGGGGGATTGCCGGGTCAGGTAAAACGGTTTTGCTGTGTCAAAAAGCTGCTCATATGCACCTCAAGCATCCAGAGTGGGATATTGCCTTTGTTTTTTTCAGCCGCAGTCTGTATCACCCTATTATTAATCAATTCGATAAATGGCTACGTCGCTTTAGTGCTGGTGAAGTAGGATATGATCCAAAAAATGTAAAATTGCAGATACTTCATGCGTGGGGAGCTAAAAAACAACCGGGACTTTATAGTAGAATTTGCCAAGCAGCAGGAGTGAAACGGCTAACCGTTAATGATACAGAACGGAAGCAACCGAATGAAGCGTTAGGTGAGGTGTGTTGCCAGCTTTTATATAACACAATAATTCCCCAATTATATGATGCCATTTTAATCGATGAAGGTCAAGATTTAATGGTCGATAAGGATTTAAAATTTGAGGGGAAGCAGCCTTTTTATTGGATGGCATATCAAGCCTTACGACCGATTGATCCAACTCAACCCGAACAGCGACGATTAATTTGGGGGTACGATGAAGCCCAAAGTTTAGAAAGCCTAACTATCCCCAATGCCAGTGAATTGTTTGGGGAAGAATTAGGGCATTTAGTAACAGGACACTACGCAGGCGGAATTAGAAAAAGTGAAATTATGCACCGTTGCTACCGCACTCCTGGTTCCATTCTTACCGCCGCACATGGGATTGGGATGGGGTTATTACGTCGGGGGGGAATGCTAACAGGAATTACCCGTGCCGAAGATTGGGAAGCAATTGGTTATCAGGTGACAGGACGTTTTACTCCGGGTCAACAAATTACAATCAAACGCCCTCCCGAAAACTCTCCAAACCTTGTTCCCCAACTTTGGCAGGGTTCAGTACTGGAGGTTATTGCATATAGCGATCGCCAAGAAGAACTTACTGCCCTTGCCACTAATATTCTTTACAATCTCCGCCATGATGGACTCAAACCCAGTCAAGAAATTTTGGTCATAATTTTAGGCAGTGGATTTGAAGCTATGCAACTCGAAACAACTGTGGCAGAGTTTTTAATATCTCAAGGAATTGATATTTATATTCCCAGTGCGATGGATTGTAATATTTTAATACCTGATCAAGAAAACCGCGATCCCAATAAGTTTTGGTGTGAGGGGGGTGTTACGGTATCACGTATTCACCGTGCTAAGGGGAATGAAGCGGATATGGTGTACGTAGTGGGGTTGGATAAGGTAGCGAAAGATGAGAGTAATTTACAGTTACGAAATCAGTTATTTGTAGCCTTAACTCGGTCAAAAGGTTGGGTTAAGTTAAGTGGAATTGGTTCCTATCCTATGTATGAGGAAATGTGGCGGGTTATTCAGAGTGGCGATACGTTTACATTTACCTTTAAGTGTGCGCCGCAGCGGGAGATTAGTGTTACCGATGCAGGGGAAATGCGATCGCGTTATCAGAGTGGCGGGAGAAATTTTCAGAATGCAGATTTAGCAGGGGCGCAGTTAGCAGGGGCGGATTTAAAGAATGTTAATTTAATTGGGGCAATTCTGCGGGGTGCGGATTTAAAGAATGCGCGGTTGGAGGGAGCAAAGTTAGTGATTGCGGATTTAAGTTATGCGGATTTAAGTCATGCAAATTTGCGAAAAGCAAAGTTGGTTGGGGCAAGTTTGAAAGAGGCAAAATTGAGGGGTGCGGATCTAAGTTGGGCGAAGTTGGGGAATGCAGATTTAAGGAATGCTGATTTAGTTGGGGTGAAGTTAGTAGGGGTGAGTTTGAGTGGGGCGGATTTAAGGGGGGCGGATTTAAGGGGGGCGATTTTGGATAAGGTGGATTTGACTGAGGTGAATTTAGAGGGGGTAATTATGCCAGATGGGAAGGTTGGGGAGTAGACGCGATCGCTGATATCTTAAGATTCTCAACCTTAATCCTGTGAGAAAATTAGAAATGCCCCCCTATCAGATTGTCCTTGACACTAATGTGCTTCTTGCAGGTTTACGCTCAAATTGAATCATGAATATTACGGCTAAAATTCCTGATGCCTTGTATCAACAAGTCGAAGCTTTAGCCAAGCGGGAAAATATTTCGATTGAGCAGTTGGTAACTATTGCTTTATCTGCTCAAGTGTCTGCTTGGATGACAAAAGATTATATTGAAGAAAAAGCAGAACGGGGAAGTTGGGATAAATTTCAACAGGTTTTAAAGAAGGTTCATGATGTTGAACCAGAACCTGATGATCGCTTGTAGTTTGGAGTCAATATTACTGAAAAATAAAGTATCATAATCAACAACCCGTAGGAGTATTTTTAACGGTTTGGGAGTCTGAGGTGAACTATTCATATCTGCCAAACGTTGAATATCAGCCATTAAGTGCGATCGCTAGTGAGAGTTTTGCAGTACAGTGAAGCCAGAGAGCTTCTAGAAATAGCTGCAATGACGAATCGCCTAGCCCAATGTCAAAGCCTTTATCTTCGCAAGCACGCTGAAAATCCCATCGATTGGTGGCCCTGGTGCGAGGAAGCCCTAGAAAAAGCGAAAATGGAAAATAAGCCAATTTTCCTTTCGATCGGTTATTCGAGCTGCCACTGGTGTACGGTGATGGAAGGGGAAGCGTTTTCCGATGCGGCGATCGCTCAGTACATGAATGCCAATTTCTTACCCATTAAGGTAGACCGGGAAGAGCGACCCGATATTGATAGTATTTATATGCAAGCCTTGCAGATGATGACGGGTCAAGGGGGTTGGCCTTTAAATATTTTCTTGACACCGGAAGACCGAGTACCCTTTTATGGGGGGACTTATTTCCCCGTTGAACCGCGCTATGGACGACCTGGTTTTTTGGAAATCCTTAAGGCTATTCGTCGCTTCTATGATGTAGACAAAGGTAAACTCCAAACTTTTAAAGAAGAGATTCTCGGTTATCTTCAGCAGTCAGTTGTATTACCCAAATCCGAGGAACTCAGTGCAGATTTATTCATGTTAGGTTTGGATAAAAATACCCGCGTCCTGAATGGTGGAAATTATGGGCCAAGTTTCCCGATGATTCCTTATGCGGAATTGATTCTGCGGGGGACACGCTTTGATGTCAAATTGGAACATAACCCCCACCAAATCGCTGTTCAAAGGGGAGTCGATCTCACTCAGGGGGGTATTTACGATCATGTAGCGGGAGGATTTCATCGCTATACGGTTGATGCGACTTGGACAGTCCCTCATTTTGAAAAAATGCTCTATGATAATGGGCAGATTGTGGAATATCTTGCCAATTTGTGGAGTGCAGGGATTGAGGAAGCCGCTTTTGAACGAGCGATCGCTGGAACGGTGCAATGGCTCAAGCGAGAAATGACAGCTCCCCAAGGGTTTTTTTACGCCGCACAGGATGCAGATAGCTTTACCGAACCCACCGCAATAGAACCAGAGGAAGGCGCATTTTACGTTTGGAGTTATCGCCAATTGCAACAAATTCTGACTCCTGATGAGTTTACAGAACTTCAGGAAGAATTTATTGTCACCGCTGAAGGAAACTTTGAAGGGAATACGGTTTTACAACGCCGTCACGTCGAATCATTCAGTGATAGTTTAGAAACCGCTTTAGCCAAACTATTTACTGTGCGTTACGGTTCATCTCCTCAGACTTTAACGACATTCCCGCCAGCGCGAAATAATCAAGAAGCCAAAACCGGGAATTGGTCGGGTCGGATTCCTCCGGTTACAGATACTAAAATGATTGTGGCGTGGAATAGTTTAATGATTTCTGGTTTAGCACGAGCTTACAGCGTATTCCACCAACAAGAGTATATCAAATTAGCAACAGATGCAGCTAATTTTATTCTGGATCATCAATGGGTGAATGGACGTTTTCACCGTCTCAATTATGAGGGTCAACCTTCAGTATTCGCCCAGTCAGAAGATTATGCGCTGTTTATCAAAGCACTACTAGATTTACATCAAGCTTCTTTGGAAATGGGGAGTGGGGAAGAGTCTTCGCTTTCGCCGGATTTTTGGTTAGAAAATGCCCTGAAAACTCAAGAAGAATTTGATGAATTTTTATGGAGTGTGGAACTGGGAGGGTATTACAATGCAGCAAGCGATCGCAATGGGGATTTGTTAGTACGGGAACGCAGTTATACTGACAATGCTACGCCTTCTGCGAATGGGGTGGCGATCGCTAATTTGATCCGTCTGGCTTTACTAACTGAAGATTTAGCTTACCTCGACCGTGCCGAACAAGCTCTACAAGCGTTTGGTACTATTATGAACCAATCACCTCAATCTTGCCCTAGTCTATTTAGTGCGTTGGATTGGTATTGTAACTGTACGTTAGTTCGTACTGGTGCTAATGAATTAACCTCTTTAATGAACCAATATTTACCCTGTACAGTACATAAATTAGAAACGAATTTACCTCCATTAGCTGTTGGTTTAGTCTGTCAAGGACTTTCCTGTTTAGAACCTGCTCAAAATTCCAAGCAATTGTTAGCGCAAGTAGAGCAAAGTCAAACGAGAGGATAATATCATGTCCGGTTGAATAACCCTAAAAAAGAGAGAGGGAGAGAGGGAGAGAGGGAGAGAGGGAGAGAGGGAGAGAGGGAGAAGGGAAGAAATTTTAGTCAAGGTAATTAGCTGGACATGATATAACACGAAATCCGGTTAATATACACCCTTTAATCAAGGTTGCAAAAACCCTGTAGAGACGTTGCATTGCAACGTCTCTACCATTGGTTGTAAAAAGGGATTTTTAAACCGGATTTGGTATAAGACATTACTTTGGAGACAAATTATTTAACTTATACCAAGTTACACTCAAACAGGTAACGTTCTCCCCATCTCCCCATCTCCCTAAAAAAACGCCTCTTATACCAAGTTGCATTCATA
>DNGI01000258.1:9791-9925 GCA_003486645.1 Cyanobacteria bacterium UBA11370
TTTGACCGCAACTTGGTATTAGATTACTGACCTAATTTAGGTTGCTGTACCGGAATTTCAATCCAAAATTCACTTCCTTCTCCGGGGTGAGAAATACATTGAAAAGTTCCACCATGTTTTTCTACTACAATTTG
>DNGI01000258.1:10213-10467 GCA_003486645.1 Cyanobacteria bacterium UBA11370
GTAAAAAAGGGATCGAAGATTTGGGATTGGAGAGTGGGACTTATCCCAGGACCATTATCAGCAATCCGAATCACAACACGGGAGGAAGGAAGGAATTGATGGTGAGCAAATTGAGGAGAAATTTCTTCGCCTTTCCCTCGTTCTTCAAGACTAACCTCTTTGAGACTAGTGAAGATGGTAATTTGACTGGGTGAAGCCTTAATGTCCTCAAATGTTCGCTCATAATTATACTCCTCCAAGGCATCAATCGCATT
>DNGI01000258.1:10706-11121 GCA_003486645.1 Cyanobacteria bacterium UBA11370
TTCATAAATACCTGATTGAGTTGACTGGGATAGCAATCCACTAAGGGCAATTTACCGTAGTTTTTAATAACCTGAATACTGGGTTGGTTAGGCTTACCTTTGAGCCGATGCTGTAAAATTAATAGCGTACTTTCTAACCCTTCATGGATATCAACCAGCTTCTTATCCGCTTGGTCGAGGCGCGAGAAATTTCTCAACGATAGGACTAACTTACGAATTCGTTCAGCTCCAATTTTCATAGAATCTAGAATTTTAGGTAAATCTAACTCTAGAAAATCTAAATCTATCGACTGGCAGAGTTCTACAATTTCCGTAGTTGGATTAGGATAATAGTGTTGATAGAGATGCAGCAAACTGATCAAATCCTCACAATAATCAATGGTGTGAGCAATATTGCCATAGATAAAATTAACCG
>DNGI01000258.1:11390-12290 GCA_003486645.1 Cyanobacteria bacterium UBA11370
CATTTTTTCAGTTTGAATGAGTTTAGTTTGAGTTTGCTTGAGATCCTGCAACGCGATCGCCAGTTGTTGCGCCTGTTTTTGAGTTTGAGCCAATAATTCCGCTTGCTGTAAGGCAACACCTAAGTGGGTAGCAATTTGCTTGACAAATTCAATTTCCGAAGCTTCCCAATCCCGTACTCCCGTACATTGATGAATATAAAGTAATCCCCAAAGTAGAGACGGAGTTCCCGTACTACCTCCCCCTTTAAGTAGTGGCACTAACAAATTAGCTCGAACTTGGTACTGTGCTAATTGTTGGATATAACACTCATCTAAATTAGCCTGATAAATATCAGCTACAGCGAGAATTTGACCTCGATGATAGTTCTGTGCATACTCATTACTAATACAATGATCTTGAATTTTAATCCCCAGGACTGAAGCAAAACTACCTTGTACGTCTTCCGAAACGAACTCACCCTGCTTGCAGCCAGAATCAGGAACAAAGCGCAATATTGCCACTCGATCCACACCCAACAGCCGCCTTACTTCTGTAGTAGCTACCTTAAAAATACTCTCAACATCCAAAGATTCCCGAATCTTAGTAATTACCCCAAACAAGGCTTTTTGTTGTTCAGCCGCGATCGCTAGTTTTTCAGCCTGAGCCTGAGCAATAACCGCCGCCGTGCGACTTTGTTCATACAGTTCAGCTTGCTGAATTGCAACCGCTGCTTGATCCGCCAGTTTTCTTAACAGTTCAATCTCTGAAGGTAGCCAATTTCGCGGACTTTTACATTCCTGAGCAATCAGCAATCCCCACAACGGTTTTTCCAACATCTTGCTAGGAACAGGCCTATTAAACCCTACACCCTTTTCACCTGCAATCAACGTATAAAAATCCCTCTCCCCCTCTCTTCCTCT
>DNGI01000258.1:12500-23025 GCA_003486645.1 Cyanobacteria bacterium UBA11370
CTCTCTTCCTCTCCCCCTCTCCCCTTCTCTTCCTCTCCCCTTCTCCCCCACCCCAATCGGCACAACTAACGCCGCTTGAATTTGCCAATTCTGTAAAAACGCTCGCTGAAACGTACTGAGTCGAGTTCGGGAGACATCATTAATGACTCCGATTTTACCTCGTTTATACAACCGAATCTGCCCTTTAGAAAAGTACTCATAAGAATCACCCAGTTCTAAAAGAGATAACCACTCACCCTGAAGGGATTCTACAATCACTTGACCGCAAGATTCAGCGGGAATAAAACACTCCTCTTTTGTAATCTTCTCCCACTCCCCACTCCCCACTCCCCACTCCCCTTTTGTGCTATCTGCAAACTGATAAATAATCACCCGATCCGTATCCAACAGGTTGCGAACTTCTCGTACAATTGTTTGGAGTGTCGTTTTTAAATCAAGAGTGCTGCGGATTTGGTTCGTGACGCGCTGAAGTCCTTTACCTTGCTCTAAAGATTGTTGTAATTTAGCAGTCCGTTCGGCAACTTGACGTTCTAAGTTACTATTGAGGGATTGAACTTGAGAGTAGAGTTTATATTGCTCGATCGCCATGGCAAAATGATGACCTAATGCGATCGCTAATTCACTATCATTCTTCGTCCAAGCTTGGGCTTCATCCACTTTTAACTCCCGCCACATTTCAAACGACTGGCGAGGAACTTGTTGTTGTTCATTGGGGTTAAAATGTCCAGCCCAAAGGGTTTCTTGAGGGGTTTGGCAACGAAAGATGCTGAGGTAGCCGAGGAATGAGGAGCGATAATATAACGGTAAAACGAGCCAACCCCGAATCGTTGTGTCACTAAAAGCTGGTATAAACACCTTCAAAGCTGGCGTTTTATCGAGATCCCTCACCATCAAAGGTTGACAACTGGCTTTAGGAACGAAGGTATTCGGCATTGCACATTGAATAGTGGACATCGGGCATTCTTCGCAGTCCCGATTTTCCAGGTTCAACGTCCCATCTTGCATTCCTGATGCCACCCAATTCTCAAAGACGGGATGTTCTTCTAGATTTTTATTTTCTTCCTCAACTAGCCGAGGTTGAATTCCACAGATTAATAACTCAGCCGTATGATTAGTTTGATCAGGAGCAATGTAAAGTCTACCACCGGAACCTTGAAGGGCGGTAACGGTTTCTTCGAGGGCGGCTTGCAGTTGAATGGTGGGCAGGGAATGCAGTAGCATGGATACCCGATTGATCGTTGCCTCCATCTGATGCTGTCCTCGTGCCTGAGAGAGGAGATTAGACTGGGCGATCGCAATGGAGACTTGATCCACTACAGATTGAACAATTTGCAGTTCCCGTTGACTAATGGTAAGCGGTTGGGCATGATGAGAAACCAACAACCCCCAAAGTTGCTCTTGGGAGTGCTGGGCTTGGACATCATAATGTACAATCGGCAATACCATTGAAGACTGAACGCCCATCGCCTTGAGATAGGTTGCATGGCAGCTATCTACAGGGCGATAGGAGATTTCCTCAACGGTTGAAGGGTGATCCGGATCAATTCCCTCCAGGGGTGATAAACCGATCATTCCAGCCGCCACATCCACGATCGAACGCAGGCGCACTTTGAGATACAACTGTCGGGCTTTTTCGGGAATGTCATCGGCTGGGAAATTTAACCCCTTGAGGGAAGGAAGTCGATGATCGTGTATCGACTCGGCAATCACTTTTCCACCACCCGATTCATTAAATTGGTAAACCATCACCCGATCTGTTCCTAATAAGGATCGGATTTCAGCAACCGTTGCATTTAAAATCTCTTGCAATTCTAGGGATTGACGAATACGGTTCGTGATTCGCCGCAGCAAGTCTTCCTGGTTCAGTTCTGGCTGTAGCACTGTCCTCTACTCTCTATCAGTTTTTGTTCTCGATGCCCCTGCTTCATAAAGCTATGTAAATTTACTGATATATTAAAAATTCTCTAGTTTTAACCCTGGTCAGGATCTTAATAGAAGTTGAGGAGGCATTCAAACAATTAATATCGATGGAAGCTACTCTGGAGCTATTTTTTAATGCTTAAAAAAATATAAACTATCATATATTATTATAAGATAAGATTATCAAGGCCACCTTGCGATCGCTCCCTTGTACTGAGGCTAGGGGTTATATCAAGCCGGGGAAAGTAGGAGGGAAAAATTCCTCCCCATAAATCTAGAACAGTAATTTAGTATTCATTAATTGGCAATTTTTTTGAGCCAAACGTTGGCGAATTTCTTGACGAACCTTCATCAATGTTTTACCCAGGTGATTTTGACCCGTTTTATCCCGTCCACACCCCCAGTAGTAATCCTTGGGAGAGTCTTCAACAATCAGTTCTTCACCCGTCCCCAGGAGAATAAGTTGAATGTCACTATGAGTGATAAATTTAGTCAGTACACCTTGCCACATAATTTGCAGTTTAACCTGTTCCCAATCAGGACGGCGTTTGCGCCTGCGATCGCGTCCTATTTCGGCAGCTTCTATCGGTGTCTGGGCATTACGGATTATAGGGATGAGGGCTTGATCGTCACTACCAACAAATTTGTGGGCTTGATAGTAATGTTCGACGGTTTGCCAATAGCACCCCTCTAGCTGAATGGGATGTTCCGAAAAATTGGAAAAGCACCCATACGGTTCATCAACGTTATAAAAATAAATGGTCATGGCAAAGCTAGGGTATTTTGGACAAAAATAATCTCTATGTCATTAATTATGGGGACTGTAGAAATGTTGCAATGCAACGTCTCTACAGAATGTAAACCATCAGAACTAATAACATGAACCACTAGAGCGAACACTTCCGGTGATCTAGTCCTTACTCTTGATCTATATGATCGTTCAATTACGCCCCAATTTTAGGGTAGCCATCTTAACTAAACCCTGTACCATCAGGCTCGAGTTGAATGACTCCTATTCTAAAAATTAGGAGTGGGGAAGAGGAGTTCTTGTTGTTGGTGATTGGCAATCGCTCATGAATGTCTAGTCGCTTTTGAGTAGCGATCGCCCTTATGATTCGCTAGAGGGGTATTTTTCCAAAAAGGGCAGTTTCCTCTCCCTTATGCTTGCGTTGCCACAACGGGCATTAAATTATACCACTTCTATTTCAAGAAATAAATATTAAATTTGCTTGGAGTGGGGAGTGGGGAGACCGGGAGTGGGGAATGGGGAGTAACGGAAGACTTTATGCCTTTAGGTTCTGAATTCTAAATTCTGAACTCTTGAATTCTAAATTCTGCTGTAATATCATGTCCGGTTAAATAACCCTAAAAAAGATTGAGAGGGAGAGAGGGAGAGGGGGAGAGGGGGAGAAATTTTATTAGGAGTGATTAGCTGGACATGATATAAGATGCCCTTGCCTCTAATATTACCTAGTCTTCAATTCGGACACCTTGCGGTTAAACTCTCTCCCTCTCTCCCCATCTCTCTCAATAAGTCATTTAAAACTACAGGCCGCTTATTTTTTAACTCTTGATTCCCCTAAACCGTTCTTGTGCGACCTTAAACGCTTCTTGCATCACCGATTGAATTTTCTTCGGATCAGGTTTCTTTCCCCCCATTAAATCACCAAAATAAACACAAGCCCCTTCTCCTAATGCCCAAGTATAAGCCGCTGCCCAAGATGCGGCAATGACACTTCCAAAACCCGGTAAAAATTTAATTAATTCTCGTCCAACCGCTTGCGCTAAAAAACCCCCCGCGATCGCACTCACAACTCCTCCGGCTTGGGATGGAGTTAGCGTCTGTCCATACAATTTTCCTAATAAACCAACCAGTGAAACTTGTAAGGCTGTCAAAACTGGCATCGTTGCAAACGGTAAGGGTACTGCCGCCAGTGTTGCTGCCATAATTGAAAATGGCAAAATATAACGCCGTCCCGCATCTCGATAAAGGTTGCCAATTTGTTCACCTGCTTCGTTATCTAATAACTGATAAATGGCACGAGTTTCGGCTTCTGGGAGTAAGTCAGCTAGGGCACTCAAGAGCGCGTCTAACCCATAAAATACTGGAGTGTAGGCATCTTCTTCAAGGGTAAAGTCGATGAGTACCGAGTGATCGCACAACCCTTTAAATGCTTCCTGTATCGCCCTAAATGCGCGATTGACCTCCTCATAATTGGGGGGGTAAGTCGGATGATCAGCAATATCAGGAGGATAAATTTCATGCAAGCAAGTCACGGCTAATAAACAGGGAATATCGGGATACTGTTGACGTAATTGAGTCGCAATTTGTCGCAGGGTATCAGTTGCAAAATCATTAATTTTAACCGTTAAAATCAAAACTCTTGCACCGTGACTCTTCTGTTCCAAATCCCCCACTAATTCCTCAATAATACTTTGAGTATCTTGATTAACATCTCCCAATCCCACCGTATCTGTAAAAATCAGTAAAGGTAAGTCATTGGAGGGGTAAGCATAGCGTTCGGTGTGTTGGGTGTGAGGACGAAATCCCTGACCCACAATTTCAGCCGATACCCCCGTTAGTCCCCGTACAATAGAACTTTTCCCAGCTTGAGGTTTCCCAATTAATAAGGCTTCTGTAGTCGGTAGTTCAGCTCGAACCGTCTCCAAAATCTCGGCAACCTGCTCTTCACTAACACTAAACCAGCCAACTACCGTCTGCGCGGCTTGATCTACAGGTATCAGTTGCTTTAAGCGTCCTGTGGCATTAGTCCAAACCCCTACAAGGCGGGTTGTCCAGGATTCATCTCCAGACTCACTCGTCACGTCATCAGTGGTTTGATTCAAGTGCTGAGAATTAGCTGGCGGCTTTTCAGGATTATGTTGCTCAGTCATCAGACATCCTCCGATGCGGGAAACTCCATCTCTTTAGAGTGGAGAGGAACGCACGGTAGCGGTTTTAACCGCCTACAATATTTAAAATCCATAGTTGTAACCATCCTTTTGGTGAATTTGTTGGCAGTGTTTGTGACTGATTCCTTGAATTAATCCAATTGTTGCGGAAATATTAAAACGGCCAGTTGAGCGAACAGCAATTCTACCTGCATAAGTTCCAATCTTTTTGCCTGAAGTAACAATGGCTTTCACGATGTCACCCGTTTGAAAACCCTTGACAAACTTGAATCTAGGCAGATATCGAGAGGGAAAACCAAACTTGTCTGTTCGACACATTTGCCTTGAACCATGACCAGTAGCTTTGATATTTAGGGGCTGATTTGCTAACACCAAAAGTTCAGGCGTATCACCAACACAGGCCGCGTCAAAGAAATGAGTTTTCGGAAGTTCTAGTCGAGTGCGATTAAATTTGGTCAAACCCCCAGAACCTGTACTGATTTCTCGTCCCGTTTCTTTTAGTTGATTGAACAATGTCCACCGAGTTGAGTTGACGGCAGCAGCATCCTTTAAAGGATGTTTGGCTTGAGCCAGAACTCTTTTCAAGACATCAGGCTTTTTGGCTAAAAACACTTTGATGTCTTTCGTTCCTTTTCTGATGTTGCAAGGTTCACAAGCGAGACACAGATTGGAAATTCGGTTACTTCCACCTTTAGCTTTAGGATAAATATGCTCAATTTGTAGAGGTACATTTTTAGCACCACAGTAAGCACATTTTCTATCCCACTTGTTAAGCAGATACTCACGCACTTCGTAACCCGCTAATTCACCTTGCTGGTATTCAACTCCTGATATTTCTGGATTTTCAATCTGCTGAAGGTCAAACCTGACTAACTCTTGAAAAACTACCTTGATTGGAGAACATCTCAACAGTCTATTTACCCAAGTTATTGTAGTTTTTACACGATGTTGAAGACTTGGAGCTAGCCACCCTTTCGAGCGTGTACGATTAAGAAAACGTGCTTGACGATAGCGTGTATGCCGATTTCTACGACCACGCCGTAAGGCACGTCTTGACTCTAGTGATGCCTTGATTGATTGACCACGATGACTCAATTCGGCTACCCAGATCAGGTTAGAGTCTAAAAGTATCGCTAATCCGGTTACTTTAGAACCGGGATCAATTTTCAGTGTTAAGGGTTCTGGAGTATCAACAACCTCCTTATTTAAAATGATAGTGAACGGATACAACCTGAACACTTTAGCCTTACCAACCGTCAATAACTTACGAGCTATTGATGGTTTACAAGGCGTTAGAGGCTTGCGGTTGGTATCAACAACAAAAACATAATTGGGTTTAGACATTGTTGTGTCTCTTCGATTACTCGTAACGTTAGCTTCGCCAATGTTATCGGTCGGTAACTATCCAAAAGCACTGTTTCAGTGACCTTAAAACTGTTTAACTTTTTGGTTCTAGAGCAGGGGACTAGCTTCGTATCCACTGGTAGGTTCTTTAACACTTGCCGATAACGTAGACCAAGGGAAGTCTTAGGCTGGTAAGCACGGCTTCAACAGAGTTTGCTGAAGCCCCGTGTCTTTAGACCGGGGTTGCTTACAGGCATTAAGATAACGGCTTTCTGTCCGACTTAGTTCAACATTAGAGACAAAACTAGGGTTTGGAGTCTAGGGACGGTAACACAGTTATGAATGCTGAGTAAAATTACTTAACCGAAAACTGAGAACTAAAAAACTTCTCATCCCTCACAATACGTTGGTAGAGCTTGTTTCAGGGAAATCTCGGAGGCTTGATTCATCCCATATCGGGAAATCTTAACAATATGTAACAAACAAAGGCTCGACATCATTGTATAAAAGTTACCTGAAGGGTATAAATGACAGGCAAACGTTAACCAAACCAATGATTGACTCTCATTTTTCGGTCTCTCATAATAAGAAGGAACTTTCTCAGGTTTCTTAACGATGCGTTTCGTTCCCCAGTTCTGGAGGACAAGCAACATTGAAGAGAAACATGAACAAGTATTTTGGTAGATAACTGTCAAAGACCTTTCGAGCCTGCTACAATAACCTAGATTGGCTTAAAATGAAGTGCCAGTCGAAAGTCCACACTAAACTCAACCAAACTTTACGGAGGAACTGAGTTCATGTTCGATGCATTCACTAAGGTGGTTGCTCAAGCCGATTCTCGCGGCACCATGCTGAGCGACGGTGAGATAGATGCCCTAAGCGCAATGGTTGCTGATGCCAACAAGCGTCTGGATTCTGTAAACCGCATTACCGGAAACGCTTCCGCTATCGTTGCTAATGCCGCTCGTGGTTTATTTGCCGAGCAACCCCAGTTGATTGCTCCTGGTGGTAATGCTTACACCAGCCGTCGTATGGCAGCTTGCTTGCGCGACATGGAAATCATCCTGCGCTATGTCACCTACGCAACCTTTGCCGGTGATGCAAGCGTGCTGAACGATCGCTGCTTGAACGGTCTACGCGAAACCTATGTGGCGCTCGGCGTTCCCGGAGGTTCCGTTGCCGCTGGCGTTGCCAAGATGAAAGAAGCTGCTCTGGCGATCGTTAACGACCGCGCCAATATCACTCCTGGTGATTGCAGCGCTTTAACATCTGAAATCGCTAGCTACTTCGATTTGGCTGCCGCAGCGGTTGCTTAATCCGGTTGAAAGCATTCATTGGTGAAGCCTGAACTTCATCTTCTTTTGAAAAATTGGCAAAACATTAAGGAGATATCCAAACGATGAAAACCCCGCTTACCGAAGCAGTAGCTGCTGCCGATTCTCAAGGCCGTTTCTTGAGCAGCACCGAACTCCAAATTGCTTTCGGTCGTATGCGTCAAGCTAGCACTGGCTTGCAAGCTGCTAAGGCTCTGACCGCCAAGTCTCAAAGCTTGATCGACGGTGCCGCTAACGCCGTGTACAGCAAGTTCCCCTACACCACTCAAATGCAGGGTGCTAACTATGCTTCTAGCCCCGAAGGCAAAGCCAAGTGCGCTCGTGACATCGGCTACTACCTGCGGATGGTTACCTACTGCTTAGTAGCTGGTGGTACCGGACCCATGGATGAGTACCTGATTGCTGGAATAGCAGAAATCAACAGCACATTTGAGCTGTCTCCAAGCTGGTACGTTGAAGCCCTCAAGTACATCAAAGCAACCCACGGTTTAAGCGGTGATGCAGCCGTTGAAGCCAACTCTTATCTCGACTACGCAATCAACGCCCTGAGCTAGAGCGTGCGTCCCGCCCGGAAGGGCAGGCAGTTGTTAGCAAACGGGTTAGCAATTGTTTGCCTTTCCGGGTATTGTTTTGTCTTTTAGTTCTTGAGGAGGGTTGCCATGACAAGTTTAGCGGCAGCAAGTCGCTTAGGATTTGCAGGTTTTGTTGAATCTCCAGTCGTAGAACTACGCCCTAATCCAACAGAATCAGATTTACAGGTTGTAATTAGAGCAGCCTATCGCCAGATATTTGGCAATAGCTATGTGATGGAGTCCCAGCGCTTAACGAGTGCTGAATCTCTATTACGTCAGAGAGAGATTGGAGTCAAGGATTTTGTTAGAGCGCTAGGTCAGTCACAACTCTACCGGGAAAAGTATTTCTACTCAAACCAACAGACTCGGTTTGTTGAGTTGAATTACAAGCACTTTTTAGGTAGAGCGCCTTACGATCAGTCAGAGATTTCTTATCACATTGAACTTTACAATCAACAGGGATATGAAGCTGAGATTAATTCATATATAGACTCGGCAGAATATCAAGAAAACTTTGGCAATTCTATCGTTCCTTACTACATCGGGTTTGCCAGCCAACGCAGCCAGAAAACAGTAGGGTTCACCCGATTTTTCCAACTGTATCGGGGATATGCAAATAGCGATGATGCTCAAAGTACTGGGAACCGCTCTAAATTGAGTCGGGAACTTGCCCAGAATAGCGCCTCAGCGATCCGCCCAGCTTCTGCTACCCAGGCGGTAGTGGGTGTATCTGGGGGGAATCGAGGGCAGTTCTACCGGGTACAGGTGCTGCAAGGTGCAAGCGCAGGACACACGGCTAGAGTACGGCAAAGCAACATGGAGTATCTCGTTCCTTACGAACAGCTTTCTCGCAAGTTGCAGCAGATTAATCAGATGGGCGGCAAAGTGACGAACATCGCGTTGGCTTAAGGATTTAAAATTCTAGTCTTTTGAGCAGGAGAAATTTAAGTGGCTATTACGGCAGCAGCGTCCCGATTAGGGACATCAGCCTTTAGTAATGCAACTCCAGTAGAATTGCGCCCGAATTGGACAGAATCAGACGTTCAAGCCGTAATTGGTGCGGTCTATCGTCAGGTTTTGGGCAATGACTATCTGATGGCATCTGAACGCCTCACAAGTGCTGAGTCGCTTCTACGCAACGGATACATTAGTGTGCGAGAATTCGTTCGCAGTGTTGCCAAATCAGAACTTTACAAAACCAAGTTTTTCTACAATAACTTCCAGACTCGTGTAATTGAACTCAATTACAAACATCTCTTAGGTCGCGCACCCTATGATGAGTCAGAAGTCATTGAACACCTCGATCTTTACGAAACCAAAGGATACGAGGCGGATATTGACTCTTACATTAATAGTCAAGAGTATCAAGAAAACTTCGGTGACTATATCGTCCCCTACTACCGTGGTTTTGCCACTCAACCGGGACAAAAAACGGTCGGGTTTACCCGGATGTTCCGACTATATCGCGGTTATGCCAATAGCGATCGCGCCCAATTAGAAGGCAACACCTCTCGCCTCGCTGGAGAACTCGCCAAAAATGCAGCTTCAGCGATCGTTGGACCATCAGGCGCTAACGAAGGTTGGGCTTATCGTGCGTCCAAACAAGGCGTGACTCCCAATAATGCTTTGGGTGGTCCGGTACAGTTTGGTAGCAAAGGCAAAGTCTACCGCGTCGAAGTATCAGGGATGAGTCAACCTGGATATCCCAGCATTCGTCGCAGCAGCAAAGCGTTCTTAGTTCCTTACGAAGAACTATCGAACAAATTGCAGCAAATTAATCGTCTAGGTGGCAAAATCGCCAGCATCACTCCTGCTAGCCTATAACCCGGTAAGGCAATGTGCGTTGGGACTAAAGACTGGAGACTGGGGGGAGATGACTAGTATAAACCTTGGGTTCAACTACTCACTTTCCCTCGTTTCTAGCCTCTAGTCCCTTAAACGTTAACCCCATATCCGCAAAGACTCAGTAAATAATTAACATAAATAAACGACACTATTAATGTTGGAGCTATTCACAGTTCTAACCCATCCAAAAGAAACTCAAAAACGCAAGGAGAATTACATCTAATGCTTGGTCAAGCCGCAATCGGTACTAGTACCACTACCCCATCAGGAAGCCGTTACTTTGTGTATGAAGTCACAGGGCTTCGTCAAACAGAAGAAACGGATAAAAATGGATACCCTGTTCGCTCTAGTGGCAGTGTATTTATTAAAGTGCCCTACAGTCGCATGAATCAAGAAATGCAACGCATTACTCGTATGGGCGGTAAAATTGTCAGCATTCAGCCTGTGAATCCTGCTAGTTAAGCCAATCCCTAAAATACTTTTACCCATCTGTGAGATGTAGTGTTAGGTGATAGGTATTAGGTTTGAGCGAAACAGCCTAATCTAATACTTAATGCCTAACACTTGTTGTCAGTTATAGCGGTTTTCATACTCATG
>DNGI01000258.1:23285-24593 GCA_003486645.1 Cyanobacteria bacterium UBA11370
GGGAGTGGGGAGTGGGGAAGGAAATTGAGTGTACCTCACTTATTTGAAAAATGCTATATCAGTAAGCTTCTTGTCAAGTTCTCCCAATCTAAAATCTAAAATCTAAAATCCAAAATCAAAAATCAAAAATGGTATTCGCTGATGCTGTCTAGCCCTGAGCAAGATTCTAAAATTGGATCATCTCCAGATAGCTTACCTGTGAGTGGAGAATCTTTAACAATAGAGCAAGCGATCGCCAATCTCCAAGGTGAAGATCCAGGGCTTCGCTATTATGCCGCGTGGTGGTTGGGTAAGTTCCGAGTGCGTGAACCCGCAGCCATTGAAGCCCTTATTGCCGCACTCGATGATGAAGACAATCGGACAGAATCAGGAGGTTATCCCCTACGACGAAATGCAGCCGTAGCCTTGGGTAAACTGGGAGATAGTCGGGCAGTACAACCCTTAATTCACTGTTTAGATTGCTCTGATTTTTATGTCCGAGAAAAAGCCGCGCAAGCGTTAGGAACGTTAGCCGAATCGATGGGTGAAAATACAGCATTACGCACCTGTATTCCCAAGCTAATGCAACTATTAGAAGGGGGGATAGACGCAGCGCAACCCATACCAGGATCTCCCCATTTAGCACAACCCTACAGTGCAACAATGGAAGCATTAGGTGATCTAGGTGCAACCGAAGCTATTCCCCTCATTGAACCCTTTTTAGAACATCCTACAGAACTGGTACAATACTCAGCAGCACGAGCCATGTATCAGCTTACAAAAAACTCAATATATGGCGATCGCTTAATACAAGCTTTAAAGGGAGACAAGTTACAATTACGACGGGCAGCCCTTGCAGATTTAGGCGCAATTGGGTATAGTTCAGCCGCCGATGCGATCGCTCAAACCTTAGCCGAAAATAGTCTTAAACTAATTTCCCTTAAAGGACTCCTAGAGTATCAGGTAAAAAACCATCCTCCCGAATCTTCTCACTTATCTGATGCTGCCATCCACATCATGGCTTTAATGGATGATTTACTTTAGTTGTTGGTTATTTGTTGTTGGTTATTGGTTGTTTGTTGTTTGTTGTTTGTTAAGAGGACTGTTTCATTCTGAAAATTTGCTCAACGTAGAAACCTGCGTGGAAGTGATTTTAGCTTTTAAATTGTATGACAATAAAAGGGGTGCATCCCAAAATTGCAAATTGCCTACAGCGTCGAAGTCTGAGGCTATACAAACTCGCACCCGCAAGGCAAGGGTTTTAAGACAGTCCCCGTAGGCGGACATCGTTTGTGTAGCCGCGATTTCCTTTTCAACAGGAACTTTTGA
>DNGI01000259.1 GCA_003486645.1 Cyanobacteria bacterium UBA11370
TAAGAATGAAACAGCCCTGGGGGCAGGGGGGAGAGTATATACAACTACCAAGAGCATTAATAATTAAAACCAACAACCAACACCCAACAACCAACAACCAACAACCAACAACCAACAACCAACAACCAACAAATGACTGTTAGCATTCGATTTTTGCCAGATGATGTCACTGTTAACGCTGAAGTAGGAGAACCAATACTGCAAGTAGCAGAACGTGGTGGTATCTTTATTCCTACAGGTTGTTTAATGGGGTCTTGTCATGCTTGTGAGGTAGAGATTGAGGAAGGAACAACAATTTGTGCCTGTATTAGTGCTGTACCCCCTGGTTATCAACAGTTGACTATTAATTTGTATAGTGACCCAACGTGGTAGTTTTTCAGAACTATTAATCCTTGGTCAAATCCCCGCGATCATCCCGGCGATCATCTGGCATTTGCGGTACTACGGCTGGATTACTGAGAATTTCTTCTGGATCTCGCTCAACAATATAACCGGATTTCATGACTAAATCTTCTGGTTTGACCGCTTGAAGTTGCTCTTCAATGTTTTCTGGTTCGGTTGTTTTATTTTGTTGATTCTGACTCATAACTGTTGCGACTAAATAGACTTCAACAGTTCCAAGTTAAACGCTTTGGGGATCGGGAATACCCTATCTGAGGACATAAATGTGGAAGGGTGTGGTTTTTCGATCAACCGAGGAAAGAGCGATCGCATTTCATCTAAGTTAGAGTCTAATGTCAAATCTAGTTCTCCTTTGAGCATTAGTAACGATCACCCAGTAATAGCTCAGTTTTCCTAGGAGGCACGATCGCATTATTTTTCAGGTATAATTTTATTGTGGAAAAAAGTGTTCGCGTGTAAATAAAGGATTCGTAATATAGCATTTTTCAAATAGGTGAGGTACACTTAATTTTCTTCCCCACTCCCCACTCCCCACTCCCCAAAACCTAGGAATTTGTACCTCATGAGCATGAAAACCGCTATAGCGATAAAGTTAACCACAATTAGGATGAAGAGCATCCACAATGGCTAAAGATGTTTTCCATCAACAGGTTAAAAACGCATTAATTAAAGACGGATGGACTATCACCCATGACCCTCTGACTATTCGTATTAGTGAAGCGGTCAAATTACAAATCGATTTAGCGGCGGAAAGTGCGATCGCAGCACAACGAGACTCAGAAAAAATCGCTGTAGAAATTAAAAGCTTTGTTGGGGATTCAGATATTAGTGCATTTCATACAGCTTTGGGGCAATATCTAAACTATTGTCAAGCTCTTGAAGAGCAAGAACCAGACCGATTGGTTTACTTAGCTATTCCTGTGGAAACTTATCAAGATTTTTTTCAGCTTCCCTTCATTCAACGCGCTCTTAGACGTTACCAAGTCAAGCTGATGATTTATGAGCCTAAATCGGAGGAGATTAAGCAATGGATAAAATAGAACGGTATCGAAAAATAATCAAGCAAATTTTGACCGAACACGTCCAACTTTCTCCTAGCACTGATACGGTGAAAGCCGAGCTAATCTTTGATAGCGAACATAACCATTATCAACTTGCTTATGTGGGTTGGCAAGGGGATAAGCGGGTATTTGGTCCTGTGATGCACTTTGATATTCAAGACGGCAAAATTTGGATTCAATATAACGGTACAGAAGACTTTGTTGCAGAGAGGTTGGTTGAGATGGGTGTACCCACTTCAGATATTGTCCTGGGTTTTCATTCCGCTTTTAAACGCCAATTTACTCGTTATGCCGTTGGTTAAAGATAGCGATCGCTCTTTTTCTCCTCAACCGAATCAAAGCTTGATCTGTTTCTTTTGGTGGTAGTCGTTTGTGAATTTTAACCATGTCAACTTCTCATTCAGATCAACAGCCAGTAGGGTGCGTTAGGGGCAAGCTTTGGTTAACAGAACGAACAATTTGGCTTTTTGTGCCGTAACGCACCGTGATTAGTTGGTTTGGTGCGTTAACGAAGTGTAACGCACCCTACAAGAGCGGCGATCGCTCATGCCATTCGATCTACGAAAAATTACACAAATTTGTTTTGTAATTGATGTTTTTTTATTTTTCTCTGACCGTAGTTTTACGATAACATCGAGTTTTTGGTTTTTGTTTAAAGCTTTTTTGAACTTTGTATGAAGCCTTTATAAAGTTACTTTGATTACAATTAAGTACAAAAAAATCTCTGGCAGGCAGTGTTCAATCTGCTACCTAAAAATTGCCATCAAAAAGCAAAGAGATAGAACATTGCCTACTCGGAGAAAATGGCTATTATAGTGTTTGCAACCCTTGCCAAGTATCTGATGTCAGGCAAAAAAATCACGCCTGAATCCAGAATGTGTTACATCCTTTACAGTTCTACTTGAGAGGATTGAGGATAATTTAAAGGTAGTTACCCTTAAACTAGGGGAATACTGTAACCAGATCTAACATGAAGCAGACATAAGCTCTGTAAAAATGCAGGTATCTTCATCAACTCTTTAAAATCGAGTGATAGTCTTTACAGAATTTACATAAAAATCCTATATAGCGCTGGTTCTACCTGGATATCGCCTCTACAGTACCTATAAAGGTAGTTATGACCCTTGATCAGCACGAGCTAGATGGGATTGCCAAAATCACGGTCAAAATTTTGCCAACTCTACTCCTCGTTCTTTAGCTAATTTTTTACTCAACTTTTGTCGAAGTCCCGCAAAAAAAAACAGTTGGCTCAGAACACCAACTGCTTCGATTCACTAACTGGAATTTGTCTTGAGGAAAAACTTTAGTTACCCTTTAAGGGGTGACATTTTTTAAATTTAACGATTTATTTAATAACGGCTTTAGAATTCCTTCGCTTCATCTAATCTATTTGTATCTAATTTGACAGTTTTTGTCCATCAGTTTAGTGCCTCTTCTTAAATTCTTCATCAATGACCAGATTTATATGAAATTTTAACGAAGACCAATTTTAGAGAGTCAAGAAAAAAACTCAAAGCATTTCTCCTCCCCACTCCCCACCCTAGCGATCCCCAAAAGTCAATAAATCCTGACATTTAGGCGATTTTGTCAACAATTGTTCATCTTGAGCAGTTTGCTATGGTATCGCATTGATACAACTGGCTTAATCCCAATTGGGAACTTTCTAGATGAGTTTCCATCTTTTGGTTTAATAAAAGTACCCTTTTGGGGGGATGGTCATTTTGTCAAATGATTGTTACGATTTTTAATACAGAGGGGAATTGCTGAGTTAATCATCGATTCCTAGCCCTCACCCAAGCGAGGCTTCTGTAACTCGAATGTACATTCTCTCTATGAAAGGAGTGAACCATGTCTAACCCTATCGAACTTTCCTTGGAGCAACAGTTCAGCATTCGTTCCTTTGAAACTCAAGTACAGAAAATGAGCCGCGAGCAAGCCCAAGACTTCCTAGTCAAGCTCTACGAGCAAATGGTGATGCGAGAGACTATGTACAAAGAGTTTCTGAAGCACGAATGGGGACTGGGCGCAACTCCAAAGTTTGAGTCGTAGTAGCCTACTGTAGTGGGCGACCTCCGTCTCTTGCTCGGTTCCTCCGCCAGGAAAGGAGCTGGGGATGCTGGGGCGTCAACTCCAGAGCGATCGCGCTAAATGCCTAGTTTCGTTGATATCATTACTAATTTTTTCGCTTCAAAACTTTTTATTACAGAGTGCTATCGACTGAAGTAATTGCCGAAGTAGTTGCTCTGACTAAAGCCCTAAATTTTTACTTAAACAAATTCCCACACGCCACACCGTCAAAAGCGGTAACAAAGAAAGCGAAAGTGCTAGTGTTAGGAAAAAGCCCTACTGCCTAGCTATGTTTCACAGTTGCCTAATCTGCACCGATTTTTCGGATGGTTTACATCGGTTTGTAGAGTTTGTCCCCAGTTTAGCGGCTGGTGGCATTAAAAAAATTGTAGTCTTACATAGCGTGCCCTTGTGGGATGAAGGAGAAATTCCTCGCGTCGATGAAGAAAGAATCGCCCAAGCACGCGATCGCTTACAAACCCAACTTAAATCTGTACCAGACGGCGTAGACGTTCACATTGAAGTCCCTTCAGGGCGTGCCATTGACCATATTCCCAAAATCGCACATAAATATAATGTAGATGTCATTCTGACTGGAATGCAAAGTCGGAGTTTATTGCAAGAAAAACTCTTCGGAAGTACAACAGCAGGACTCGCTAAAGCCTGTACAAAACCCTTATTCATCCTGCGACCCCAAGTGATTTCGACCTACACCTGTGAAGAACTGGATCTGCGCTGTCAGCATTTGTGTCGCTATTTACTGATCCCGTACAATGGCAGTAACGCCTCAGACTATGTGCTGCAAAAAGTTAAGGAATCGATTCAACAAGCACCGGGTCACTCAGTCAAACAGTGTATGATTCTCTGGGTTGTTGAAGACGTAGGACGCACCCCCATACTCAAAGATCAACAGATACAAATTGCTCAAAAAAAATTAGAACAAATCAAACTTGAATTTGCTCCTCTAGGATTAGAGGTGAATACAGAAGTGCGAGAGGGAAATCCTTATCTAGAGATTTTAGATGCCGCTACTGTATTTGATATCAGTGCGATCGCTATTTCCTCAGATCGGATCGGTAAAATTATTGATTGGCCAGTACGCAGCTTTGCGGGTGAATTGATGCGCCGATGCTGGCATCCTATTTTATTCTTTCCACCTCACAGTTAAGTGAATAAACTGTCACGTTTTTAAATTGCTTGTTGAGACAGATGGGGAGATGGGGAGATGGGGGGAGGG
>DNGI01000011.1:0-2428 GCA_003486645.1 Cyanobacteria bacterium UBA11370
CTGGATCTATAACGAAAGTCTGATGCACCTCATACCCAGTTGCCGTCAAAGATAGTAGATAGGAAAGACTTGGAGGACAAGGGGGACAAGGGGGACAAGGGGGAAAGAAGGTACTACCTATGAACGCAACTTGGTATAACAATGGACAACAAACAACCAACAACAAACAACCAACAACCAACAACCAACAACCAACAACAAACAACCAACAACAAACAACCAACAACAAACCTTTTCAGCTAACCACCGATTGAACCACTTGTTCAACTAATTCACGAAACTGAATCACATCTTGACGAGGATCAGCGCGATCAACCTGGACTTGCAAGCGATCGCCCAATTCCACCGAACGATTGAACCGCATCACTAACTCTAACCCTAATTCTTCCAACAGAATTAGCCCCAAGTTGTCATATTCTCGTAACCACCGCAACACTAATGCTTGCCACACCTCATTAGAATTACGGCGCAAATATTCCAATCCCCAATACCGATTCGTCTGGCGTTCCACAGAACTCGCTTCTTGGGCAGTTGTGGTTACACTCTGCATCGTTTCTTGTAACTGGTGGGCAGAAAACGGCAGGGGATCGCCCCGCAAATGAGCTTTAAGCTGAAAATGAGCTAACAAATCACTGTAGCGGCGGATGGGAGATGTCACCTGGGTATAGGTTTCTAAACCCAAACCCGCATGGCGCACAGGTGTAATGCTCATTTCTGAACGGGGCATACAGCGACGCACCGCACAGAAGCGCACCGGACCCGGTGGCAGTTGTGCCAGTTCTTCTTCCGATGGGAGTTCCGGTTGAGGTTGACCGCGAAACGGTAGGGGGATTTGATGGGTTTGACCGTAGCGCCCTGCTACTTCCCCTGCTAAAATCATCATTTCTGCCACTAAGAGCCGTGCCTGAGAATCTTCTAAGACCTCAATTGTAATTTCCTCATCATTGCGGACTTTGATGATTGCCTCTGGCATATGGATACTAATCGCCCCCTGAGAATCACGCAGTACCTGCCGTCGAGATGCCCACTTAGCGATCGCTGCGATTTCAGGTTCAGCTTTGATCGCCAACTCCAACATCTCATCCACATCTTCGTAAGTCAGGCGATAGGTGGGTTTAATTAAGCTAGCGTGGATGCTGTACTCTTGAACAGTCCCCAGTTCATCCAATATCACCCCAAAACTCAGCGCTGGACAGACTTGACCCTCAACCAAACTCATGGGTCCAGTGGCTAGGGCTGGGGGAAACATGGGAATCATCCCCGTGGGGAGATATAATGTAGTACTGCGCCGTCGCGCTTCCAGGTCAAGCTCATCCCCTGGCATGATCAAGCGTGTGGGGTCAGCAATGTGAATCCACAGCCGCTCTCGACCATCACCAAGCTGTTCTAAACTTAGACCGTCGTCAATTTCTTCGGTACTTTCATCATCAATGGTATAAACCTTTAAATAGGTTAAATCCAGACGGTTGGGATCGGGGTCAGGAGGTGGAGAATTCAGGCATTGTTGAGCCATTTCAAGTACCTCCCGACGAAAGTGAACAGGAATTTGAGCGCGTCGTAAAAATAAATTTTCGTGAGGATTCCACCACCCTAAAGCGACTAATAATTCAAAGGCACTTTGAGGGGTTTGAGAACGATCAAGCAACGCTAAAAGGTCTATAGCACTACGAGAAGCATTTTCTGGATGGAGGACGAATCGTTCTAAACTCTCAAGGCGAGTGCGATCGCTATCCTGCCACTCTACGGGTTCACCTGCTAGTTTCTGCTGGATGCGAGTTAAAAAATCTTCTTGTTCGCGCTGCTTAGATTCTGTTGCTAATTGCTGATGTTTTATTTCTGCAACCTTAGCCGCAGGACGAGGTTCGTAACCGTCTCCCTTTTGTTTAAAATAAAGTTTGTCTTCGGATAATAAGCAGTAAGCGGCATAACATAGGGGCGGACTCTGGTCAGAAAATAAAAGTTGTGCCATTTGGGGACAGGTTACAATTTCTCCGTCTTCAACCAGTAATTCCCATGCCACTTCCAAACTTGAAGGGTCTAAATAAGGCTCAACTTCTTTAATAAAATCCGTGATTTCTGACGGTTTGACGCTACAACCTTGGACTTCGTAAGTAACTTGGCGGGGATGAAGCGTGTGAGATTGACCGCGTTCATCAATAACAATCCAGTGCTTTTTGCCTTCTGGACGGTCACAAGCGGCAAGTCGTCGTTCTCCTTGTAGGCGAAATTCAATTAGTGTTCCTTTTTCCACCCGTTTCGCTAACCCCAGTAGCTTTAAAAGTTTTGAGTTTTGAGTTTTGAGTTTTGAATTTTGAGTTTTGAATTTTGAGTTTTGGGTTAAACAGCTACCAGGATAGAAGCTGAGGAACTGTAATCTGAAACAAACGTTTAGATTCTACTAGCTAACTCAAAACTCAGCACTCAAAAC
>DNGI01000011.1:2636-2917 GCA_003486645.1 Cyanobacteria bacterium UBA11370
CAAAACTCAGCACTCAAAACTCAAAACTCTCTTATTGTTTAGCCTTCTGTATTGACGAAGGGTAGTAATGCCAAAAGACGAGCGCGTTTAATGGCACTGGTTAAGGCGCGTTGTTGTTGAGATGTCAATCCTGTAATTCGGCGCGGCAGAATTTTGCCCCGTTCTGTAATAAATTTACGCAGAAGTTCAACATCTTTGTAATCAATAGGGTCTTCGGGTTTGATTGGAGAAAGGCGTTTACGAAAGTAGGTCATGATTTTTTTTGTTGGTTGTTGGTTGTT
>DNGI01000011.1:3168-4359 GCA_003486645.1 Cyanobacteria bacterium UBA11370
TTGTTGGTTGTTGGTTGTTAGTTGTTGGTTGTTGGTTGTTGGTTGTTATAGCAGTTCTCAGATGAGTGAAGTACACTTAATTTTCTTCCCCACTCCCCACTCCCTAAAACCTAGATTTTTTTTAGCTCATGAGTATGAGAACCGCTATAGTTGTTAGTTATTGCTCTTAGTAATTAATTTCGAGACTTGAATTAACTAACCAGCCTTTCAAAATAACAAACAACCAACAACCAACAACCAACAACCAACAACTTACTTAATTTCTTTGTGAACAGTGTGTTTGTTGCAATGGGTGCAGAACTTTTTGAGTTCTAAGCGTGCAGTTGTGTTACGACGGTTTTTCATCGTCGTGTAGCGCGAGACACCGGGCGATCGCTTGTCTGGATTGCTGCGACATTCGGTACATTCTAATGTAATGATAATGCGGACACCTTTCTTGCTTGCCATAGTTCTATTTCTAGAAAATCAAATGAGTGAGCTAAATTACATACAAATAATTACACACAATCTATCATTTTTGCACACGATGCCTGAGTTGAGCAACTATTTTTTTGATCCGTAGGTCAAGGGAAAAACCGCGACGGGTCTGGATTACAATAGTTTGGGCAATGCGATCATGAAACGCTTGCTGACTATCAGGATCGGATAGCGCCACGCCACAATCTGCCAGTATGGGAGCAATTAATAATAGCAAAGAGATCGGGTTAGCGAGAGCAGCTCTCAGACCAATTATCGCTAAAATAGCACCCAAGCCCAAAATTCCTTCCCGTTTAGCCAGTGCCAACAGTCCTGGAATTTTACTATATTTAGCATCCAGAACTTTAATATCGAACGCCCACCGCCCTGGACTCTGACCTAAATTACTTGATACTAGCACGACCCGCAGGGCTAGCCAGAGTAGCAAAAAAACCAGTACCTGAAGGGCAAGATTTCCTCCTACTAGTGAGCTAACTAGCCAAACTCCGATAAAATCAATCAGGAAGGCATAAGCCCGTCGTTCAATGGGTACTTTGGGAAAGCGTTTGTGTACAGGCTCGATAGACATGGTACGGGTTCGCAGCAGCAACCTCTTTACTATGTTACCGTTCCTGTTAACCTGAGTTCGACCGACCTATAGCGAGTCTATTTGATTCGTGAACAAGGAAAGACTTAAGAGACAAGGAGGACAAGGAGGACAAGGAGGATAAGGAG
>DNGI01000391.1:0-5725 GCA_003486645.1 Cyanobacteria bacterium UBA11370
CCTTGTCCCCCTTATCCCCCTTTCCTGCCTTACCGTTGAATTCCCACAGTATCCGATGAACATTAGCAATCGGCTGAATCAACTGAAGAAAAGCCTGCAAACACTTCCTAAATTCTCTCGAATTTTAGCCTTACTGATTGCTTCCCTAGCAGCAATTCAGTTTTTAATTCTGCCTGCTTTTACTTACCAACCTGTTACAATTAAAGTTCTCATGAATGCTCCAGAAGCAGATCAATGGGAACCTTTTATTCAAGACTTTGAAGCCGAAAACCCAGATATTAATCTAGAAATTATTCCTGGTCCAAAAGACACAAACTTAATAGAAGATCTCTATACTTCCGCCTTCTTGTTAGGAGATTCTCCCTACGATTTGGTTTACATGGATATTATCTGGGTACCAAAGTTTGCGGCGGCGGGATGGTTAATGGATCTATCAGAGCGAACGGCAAAATTAGATTTATCAGATTATATGCCAGGAGATCTCAATGGAGGACGTTACCAAGGAAAGTTATATCGGATGCCATTACGTTCTGATGTGGGAATGCTTTATTATCGCACTGATTTATTAGAAAAAGCTGGATATGAACCACCCGAAACTTTCGAGGAACTTCTAAACATTTCCCAGGACTTAAAACAGCAAGAAATAGCAGATTGGGGTTATTTATGGCAGGGAAAACAGTATGAAGGATTGGCGGCTATGTTTACCGAAGTTCTTGAAGGGTACGGTGGTTTTTGGGTCAATCCAGATACTCTTGAAGTTGGACTTGATCAACCTGAAGCCGTACAAGCTGTGGAATTTTTACGCCGCACAATTGAACAACAAATTTCTCCCCCTGGTGTGACAACTTACGCGGAAGAGGATACCCGTTTATTGTTCCAAAATGGGAAAGCCGTTTTTCTACGAAATTGGCCTTATGTTTACAGTTTAGCCTCACAATCTCAACTTGCAGGCAAATACGCGATTAAACCCATGATTCATGTTCCAGGTAAAAGCAGTGGTGCTTGCCAAGGAGGATGGGGATTTGCTATTTCTAAAACGACAAAATACCCAAAGGAAACATGGAAAGTCATTGACTATTTTAGTCGTGCAGAAAACCAAAAAAAATATATACTGATTACGGGTTATCCTCCAGCTCGTCGGTCATTTTTTAATGACCCAGAATTGGTGGCTAAATATGACTACTTGCCAGAACTTCTCAAGGTTGTTGAAAACTCAGTTTTACGTCCGCCTATTGCTCAATATGCTCAGGCTTCAGATATTTTACAGCGTTATCTCAGTGCCGCTCTGACCAAAAAAATGAGTCCACAACAAGCTATGGAGGCAGCAGCGAATGAGACACGTAGGTTACTCGAATCATGAGTTTTAAGTTTTGAATCTGGAATTATTCATCAGTTGTTTTATTCGATTAAGTATTTGTTGCGATCGCCTCTCTTTATTATGAATCAAAATACCCTTCGCTCAAGAGAACAATTGATTGGTTGGCTACTCCTAATACCAGCCTTATTACTATTATTTTTAGTGTTTACCTACCCGATTGGACGTGCGTTTTGGTTAGGTTTTTTCACTCAAAATTTAGGAACTCAATTGCAGCCCAGGTTCTCTGGATTAGCTAATTATGGACGGCTACTGGGTGATGGTCGATTTTGGCAGAGTTTATGGAATACTACTATTTTTACTACGGTTTCTATTTTATTGGAATTGCTGATTGGAATGGCGATCGCTCTCGTATTAGATAAGTCCTTCCGAGGGCGAGGTTTAATCCGAACCGTTGTTCTAATTCCTTGGGCGTTACCAACCGCTGTAATGGGACTCGCTTGGGCTTGGATTTTTAACGATCAATACGGTGTTGCTAACGATATTTTGCGAATTTTAGGACAAGATACAGTTACTTGGTTAGGGGAACCAGCCTGGGCAATGATTGCATTAATTATTGCTGATGTTTGGAAAACCACACCGTTTATTGCCATTATTTTACTAGCAGGTTTGCAATCAATTTCAGCAGATCTTTATGAAGCCCACGCGATTGATGGTGCAAATCCAGTACAAAGTTTTAAACAAATTACATTACCCCTATTAACCCCGCAAATTTTAATTGCCTTATTGTTTCGCTTTGCCCAATCGTTTGGTATTTTCGACCTGGTGCAAGTCATGACTGGCGGTGGACCAGCTGGGGCAACGGAAATGGTTTCAATTTATATCTATGCTACGGTTAGACGTTACCTGGATTTTGGTTACGGGGCAGCTTTAGTTGTGGTGACGTTTTTGTTACTAATTGCCACAGTAATAATGGTTAGTTTCTTACTTTCAAAAACTAAAATTAATGTCACAGGAGGGAGATAAATAATGGCACTTACTCAAAAAATCTCAGCATCAACCAAGGGTTTAAAAATAAATTACCCAAGAATTATTCTGTGGACTGGGGTGGTTCTAATTATTATTTTTTGCCTTGCACCAGTACTCTGGCAGGTACTTACGTCGTTTAAAGTGAATGATGCGATCGCTACTGTTCCGAATATCTACTTTCCTACGTCCAAACAACTTACTTTTGCTCATTATCAAAGCCTTGGTGGAGGCTTCTTTCGTTATATTTTTAATAGTGCTTTGGTTTCTTTTACCTCTACGATTTTGTGTTTGATGCTAGGCACACCTGCGGCTTACACGTTAGCAAGACTGCGAATTCCTGGTGAACAAATTATATTAGCTGGGGTGCTGATTATTACCCTATTTCCCTATGTTCTTTTATTTTTAGGTTTGTTAGAAATTATCAAAGCTATTGGTTTAGGGAATAACTACCTAGCCTTAATTATTCCTTATACTGCAATTAACCTACCTCTGACAATTCTAGTTCTCCGCAGTTTCTTCCAACAGCTTCCCAAAGATTTAGAAGATTCAGCAAAGATAGATGGCTACAATACCGTACAAATGTTATTACAAATTCTATTGCCGATGACTGTACCAGCTTTAGTAACAACTGGAATTTTAACCTTTATTTTTGCCTGGAATGAGTTTATCTTTGCCCTAACTTTTATTACTCGCAATGAGATGAAAACCATTCCAGTAGCCGTTGCTCAAATTGGTGGTTCTTCAGCATTTGAAATTCCTTATGGTCCAATTGCTGCGGCTACAGTTGCCGGAACTTTGCCTCTTCTCTTTCTCGTACTAATTTTCCAGCGTCGCATTGTTCAAGGCATTACCGCAGGTGCTGTTAAGGGGTAAAGTTTGGAGTTTTGAATTCAAGTCTTATTCCTCTTTAAAGTGGAGAGCAATTTTTATTTGAAATTAACGTAGCTTACCCTCATTCTAACATCTATAGCCAACAACCAATAACCAACAACAAACAACCAACAACTAACAACCATGTCTAAACTTGAATTAAAAAAAATACGCAAAGAATTCAGTTCGGAAATTATCCCCGTTAAAGATATCAGTATTGAGGTGGAAGATGGGGAGTTTCTCACCTTTGTTGGGCCATCGGGATGTGGTAAATCAACCCTGCTGCGGTTAATTGCAGGTTTAGATCAACCAACTCGTGGCAATGTTCTAATTGGTGGACGAAATGTTAATTCTATTCCACCGGGTCAGCGGAATATTGCGATGGTATTTCAAAGTTATGCTCTCTATCCTCACATGACAGTTGTTGAAAATATTTCTACGAGTTTGAAATTACGCAAAATACCTCAAGCTGAAATTGAACGTCGGGTGAATGAAATCACAACTAAATTAGGATTAAATAAGGTACGCGATCGCAAACCTGCTAAACTTTCAGGGGGTCAACGACAACGAGTTGCCCTCGCCCGTGCTTTAGTCCGTGAACCGGATATCTTTTTACTGGATGAACCCCTGAGTAATTTAGATGCTTTGTTGCGAGAGGAAGTGCGGGCAGAACTTAAACAATTATTTGCGTCACAAAATAAGCCTGTCGTTTATGTTACCCATGACCAAACGGAAGCGATGACGTTATCAACTAAAATTGCTGTTTTACACGATGGTATCTTGCAACAACTCGATACACCTCACACGATTTACTCCTATCCAGCTAACCACTTTGTTGCCAAGTTTATGGGCAGTCCTCAGATGAATTTACTGGAACTCAAATGTGAGGGAAACTTTGCTCTATTGGGTGATTTAAAAATTCAGTTACCTAACCTCCCGATAGCCATACCCGAAGTTGTATTTGGCATTCGTCCCGAAGATGTTCGTCTTGCTACAACTCAAGATAACCAAACGATTAAAGGTAAGGTTAATTTGGTCGAAAATTTAGGCAAAGATAAACTAATTAGTGTGCAGATTGATGGCTTCAATAAGACACTACGTGCTTTACTACCTGCTAACCAAAACTGGGATGGAGATAGAATTACACTTAGCTTACTAACCAAAGGAATGCACTGGTTTGATGCCGTGTCTGGCAACCGCTTCTCTTAACAATTAGGACTTACGCAAGTGTCACAGTTAAATCAACTTATAGGGTGCGTCAGACGATTAAACCCTGATTATCTTGATCAATATCTTGGTCTGACGCACCCTACTCTATGTGCCAGTTACGTAAGTCCTGACAATCTTGAATTTTGAATTGCTTAAGCTGTTGTGCATTTAAATTTCACTCTAAGTTACTTGTGTAGTATGCAATTGTAGTATAAACTTGGATTATCCCTGTAGCATGTAATACAACATTTAGTCATCTAACCTGGGCATTCTTCCTAAAGCACTTTTGCAAGAGTCTACTCTCGCGTCAGGGGATAAGGTGGCTAAGATGATAAAATTAAAGTAATATTAGCTTTTTGATTGGTTGAAAAGACCTTACCCAGTAGGGTGATTCTAAATGGATGGTATATAGTGAACCCCACTCCTATTTGGTCAAGCTGGGATTGTTTCATTGGAATAGTTGGAGGGCTAAAAACCCTAATGTGACTCCCATGCTTGAGGGAGCCAACCTTAATTTACTTGATCTGAGTGGATTCAATCTCAGGGGAGCAAAGGTTAAGGGTGCCAACCTCTTCGGTACCGATCTGATTGACGCGGACTTAACAGGTGCGGATCTCAGTAAAGCTGACTTTACGGGCGCTGATCTCAAGAAAGCCAATTTTACAGGAGCTGATCTTTCTGAGGCAAGGTTAATTCGGACTCAAGCCTTGGGAAGTAACTTTGAGAGGGCAATATTTACAGGAACGTGCTTAGAAGATTGGAATATTGATAGTAGCACTAATCTAGAAGGTGCAATTTGTGATTATATTTATCTCAAATCCAAGTATTCCCCTGAAGAGAAACGGTACTTATTACAAGAACGCCGTCCTTATAGTGGAAATTTTGAACCGGGAGAGTTTACTCGGCTATTTCAAAAAACGTTAGCAACGGTTGACCTCATTTTTCGCAAGGGTATTGATTGGCAAGCCTTTGTGGTAGCCTTCCAACAGCTAGAGGCGGAACGCGGGAATTCGGAATTATCGATTCAAGCGATCGAGACTAAGAAAGAAGGGACTTGTGTGATTCGGGTCATTGTTGCTCCGGATGATGATAAGGTACAAATTGAGCAATACTTTAAGCGTCAGTATAGGTTAGCACTTCAAGCGATAGAAGAGAGTTATCGAGAGGAACTAGAAGGGCAGGTTGAAAATCTGGATGAGTTGATCGGGAATTATCGTCAGCAAAGTGCAGATCTAAAAGAAATGATTAAAGTAATGGCTCAATTTCAAAATAAATCGGTTTAGTTTGTTGTTTGTTGTTTGT
>DNGI01000391.1:5944-6121 GCA_003486645.1 Cyanobacteria bacterium UBA11370
TTGTTGTTTGTTGTTTGTTGTAAATAAGTACTAAGGGACTCGTGGTTTAATAATAGACCAATCCATTTTTAGATTTTTTTGTTGATGTGGATAGTCTGGTTGGTATTTTATTTTTACGCAAGTCTCTAACTACTACTCACTTCCCACTGATCAATGACAAACAACTAACAACCAACA
>DNGI01000391.1:6333-8577 GCA_003486645.1 Cyanobacteria bacterium UBA11370
CAACTAACAACCAACAACCAACAACCAACAACTAACAACTAACAACTAACAACTATACCAAAGAGATTCGATTTGTTGAGCGATCGCCTGCGCTTGAGTTTCTTCCTTAGAGTCTAATAGTACGGTGACATGACCGAGTTTACGTCCGGGGCGGGATTCAGTTTTACCATACCAATGAATGAAACTATTCGGTATCGTTGCTAATTTTTGTCGCTTTTCCTGATAATCATTTTGGGAATATTCATAACCTAAAAGATTCACCATTACTGCACTTTCACACTGGAGTGCTGGACTTCCTAACGGCAAACCCGCTACTGCACGCAGGTGCATTTCAAATTGAGAGGTTTCACACGCATCGAGGCTAAAATGCCCTGAATTATGAGTGCGGGGCGAGACTTCATTGACTAATATTTTACCATTAGAAGTTAGAAATAATTCAATTCCAAATACCCCAACGGCTTGTAAGCTATTGAGGAGAGTACGAGCGATCGCTTCAATTTCTCTTACTACTGTTGCACTAATTCGTGCCGGGGCAAACACTCGGCGGCATACTTGGTTTTCCTGCTGGGTTTCTACCACAGGGTAAACTACCACTTCCCCGGTTACAGAACGCGCTGCAATGACAGCTAATTCTCGCTCAAAGGGAATAAATTCTTCTAAAAGTACGGGGATTTTTCCTAGTTTTTTCCACGTTTCATCAAAGCTATTCTTATCTTTAATAATAAAAGTCCCTTGACCATCATACCCGTGGCGGCGAGCTTTGATTACTAAGGGAAAAACTAACTCATTTAAAGTTATTGAATGCTCATCAAATGCAGGTATATTTAACGGTTGTTGGCTAATTTCTCCCTCAAGTATCCTAAAATCAGGTTGGGGTAAACCAATAGACTGGAAGTAGGAGCGCTGGTGATATTTATCTAACAGAGGTGCTAAAGCGTCTAAGGGGGGACGAAAACAGACACCTTGCTGTGCAAGTGGCATTAACGCTTCCAGGTTAATAAATTCATTTTCAAAGGTAATAACATCACAGCAAGCTGCTAGTTGAGTGGTAGCGATCGCATCATCAATTGAGGCAAAGATCGTCTCAGACGCGATCGGAACGGCTGGATCAGTCGGATGAGGAGTTTGAATGATGAGTTTAAGTCCTAATGACTCAGCCGCATCTCCCATCATCCAAGCCAGTTGTCCGCCACCAATAATACAAATTCGCTTCATTTACACCCCAAAGAATCACGAGTTGCGATGTCAGTTTTTGAGTTAATTCCTGTTGCTTTAGCACACAGTTCTTTAACTTGAGCGCCATCTAAAATAGCGTCTGTGAAATCAGCACCGCTAATATTAGTATGATCAAAAATCGACCGCAATAGGATCGCTTCTACTAAAAGAGCATCACTCAAATTAGCACCCGTTAGGTTCACTTGATCTAACATTCCATTGGTTAAATCTGCACCTTGGAGGTTGGCTTGAGTCATTACTGAAGCACTAAAAACCGCTCCTCGTAAGTCAGCATCACTAAAGTTGGTTAATTCTAAATTTGCATTAGAAAACTCTGCCCCCCGTAAGATTTGCCCTGAAAAATCTTTAGCTTTTAGCTGTGCGTTACTGTAGGAGAGAGGAGGGGGATAGTCAGCGGCTTGTGCTGGAAAGGGATAGCACCCAAGCATGAGGATCAAGAGAAATAATGCTAGTTGCTGAAGAACCATAAACCTTGGGATTTTGGATTTTGGATTGGGGAAGACTTACTCTGTCAGAGGTATTATATCAAGTTGCCTGATCTAGGTTACAGCTCATGACACGGAGAGTGGAGGAGTGAGGGGAGGCCGGGAGGTTCATTATAAGATTGGGCTGATTGTAGGATTTTTTGTTAGATTATTGGTTTCCAGGGTATATCTACAGATCTGAACGCTCAAAGTATAACTTTAGGGTGGAGTTATGGTGCATCCCTCGTAATTGCTTTTCCCCTTAAAGCTGAGGAGTATGGATCAATCCTACATAGTTTAAGCATGAATGCTTCTGCTGAGAAAATTTTGTGTCATTAGATTACAGCAGATTGCAACGGGATGAGGTGGAACATTGAGTTTAAAAGTTAGACATAAAGACTGTTCTATTCCTAACTTCTGACTCGGTGACTCTTGAATTCTGCTTTATTTTAGAGGGAGCATCCCAAATGTGTAAATTGCCCCTCAGACTGGAAGTCTGGGGCTATTGCATTCTAAGTCCGCCTGCGCGGACTAATACATCTAG
>DNGI01000391.1:8838-11728 GCA_003486645.1 Cyanobacteria bacterium UBA11370
TGCTTGCATTGGGATGCTCCCATTTTAGAGCCAAAGCCATAGACGTTTTTCAGGACGATTCAGCGTAGAGGGAAAGCCCCAATATCAATAAATAAAAATGAATACTACTTGCACTACACTCTATAATTATCAATTTGGAGGGTGTCTACCCGCTGATGCTCCCACCTACGTATGGCGTTCCGCAGATGCTGAACTTTATGAGGGGTTAAAAGCTGGGGAATTTTGTTATGTATTGAACTCGCGACAGATGGGTAAATCTAGTTTGCGAGTACAAACAATGCGGCGATTGGAAGCAGAAGATATTGCTTGTGCAGCTATTGATTTAACTAAAATTGGTTGCCAAAATCTCACGCCTGATCAGTGGTACGCAGGGTTGCTACGGCGATTAGTGATTAGTTTTAATTTAGGCGATCAGATTAATTTACGAACCTGGTGGCGTGATCGGGATTTGCTCTCTCCAGTGCAACGGTTTAGTGAGTTTATTGAACAAGTCCTTCTGCCTTCTATTTCTCAAAAAATTGTTATTTTTGTAGACGAAATTGATAGTGTTCTGAGTTTAAATTTCCGCGTTGATGATTTTTTGGCAGCGATCCGAGCTTGCTATGATAGTCGTGCTGATCATCCTCAATATCAGCGTTTAACATTCGCGCTTTTTGGAGTAGCTACGCCATCGGAGTTAATTCAAGGAAAACATCGTACGCCGTTTAATATTGGTCGAGGAATTGAACTTACGGGTTTTAAATTGAATGAATGTCTGCCTTTATTAAATGGATTAGCATCCACAGTTAGTTATTCTGAAGCAGTTCTTGAAGAGATTTTAGCTTGGACAGGTGGTAAACCGTTTCTGACTCAGAAACTTTGTCAAATTGTCCAGCAAGAGAGTGGGGAACAAGAACAAATCGGTCTTTTATTAAACTCCGAATCCAAAATCCAAAATATAAAATCTAAAATCGCTGAATGGGTGGATAATTTGGTGCGATCGCATATCCTTGAAAATTGGGAAGCACAGGATGAACCGGAGCATTTGAGGACGATTCGTAATCGCTTGTTGCACAGTAACTATAGCACTCGTCGTTTACTAACTATTTATCAGCAAATTTTGCTTCAAGGAGAAATTCTGGCTGATGATAGTCCGGAACAACGGGAATTGCGCTTGTCAGGATTAGTGGTAAAAGAATCGGTTGGACAGCGGTATAATCGACCAATTCTTAGGGTTTACAATCGTATTTATGCGGCAATTTTTAATGAAAATTGGGTTAGCCAAGAACTAGGAAACTTACGTCCCTATCAACTACCAATGACAGCTTGGTTTGCGTCTGGTTGTCGAGATGAATTGCTGTTATTGAAAGCACCAGAACTCCAAAATGCTTTCGCTTGGGCACAAGATAAACGATTAAGTCATCAAGATTATCAGTTTTTAAGTGCTAGTCGGCAAAGAGTTTTAGCGATCGCTCAAAGGGAGAAAAGGAGAGAGGAAGAGAGGGGGAGAGAGGGAGAAATAGTTTCTGCTGTCCCGGTACATTCTCATTCTTCTATGACTGAGATGAGTAAAAAACAGGCTATTTCTTTGTCTAAAATACCGGATTCTTACTCCAGTAGTGCTGATAAGCAAGTATTGTATGATCACCTAGTTTATTGGGTGCAACGGGAATCACCCAAGGAATTAATTGATCGTTTTGAGCAGTTATTTATTAAAGGGATTAATTATCCTGATCCGGAAATTGCAGGTGCTTTACATCGCCTGATTGTTGCGAATATCAGTGAACAGGAGTTTAAGTACATTCTTAACCGCTGTTTTCATATTTTAATCAACCGCTGGCAAATAAAATCTCACCAACAAGGAGCGATCGCAGATTTGGTGGCTTTATTAGAGAAATCCTCTCAATTTGGAACTGTAGCGACTGCGCCTGGATCAGTCAAGCGCTTGCAGGAACTTGTGCAAGGATTTACCCAAAGTGAGGAATATCTAACTCTACAACGTTTAGTAGAAGTCGTTGATCAATCTCCATCGATTAATCGTCAGGGTGCTAATCCAATCTTAGGTCACTTAATTTCTCGGTATCCTTATTTATACAGCCATTCCTTACTTAATCAGAATAGCTCTTACGAACATCAACAAACCATCCGACATATTCAAACTCAAAAACAATGGCAATTTGAAACGAATCTTTCTCACTATATAACTTACCTGATTCGGCGAACACAATTCGGTTCTTCAACCTCCTCAACCGCTGGAAAAATTACCATCCAGCCTGTTCCTAATCCTACCTTATTGAGCGATCGCGAATTGTATTTGGCGCTTAAGCAATATATGGGAAAAGTTGAAGGTTCTTCTACCTACCGAGATTTAGCTCAAAGCTTTCTTAAACAAAGTATTCAGACTCCATCTTATCGAGCCTTTAAAGCCGATTTATACGAATATTTGATTGAAGCAATTGAGCCAGAATATGGCAAACATCAGTTTAATCAGCGTTTGTACAAGCAGCTTATTAATACGTTTACAGATAGCGATTCTCAGAAATTAAATGACTTCTTACTGATCCGAACGTGTAGCCAATTACTGAGTTTTTTAGTAGGAAGTCCCCAACATCCAAACCATTATATTTTTATCGATCTCATTTCTAACATGGGTCCTATTCGGACAACGGGGTTGTTACTGAAAATTGTCCTGCTTTCGGCTAAAGTTAAGCCAGATCTGGAAAAGCGATTTTCTATTTTATTCAATCACTACGAACAACAAACAATTAACGATATTTTGTGGTTGGTTAATTCGTTGGAAAATTTAAATATTGCTTTGGTCGTTAATTTTGGCAATGTAGACCTCTCAGTTTTAAAACGCAATACAAGCGACACAAGTCAGTCTTGAGTTTTTGTTGGTTGTTGGTTGTTG
>DNGI01000286.1:0-5241 GCA_003486645.1 Cyanobacteria bacterium UBA11370
CCGCCTAGAGTGACAAAAGAGCGATAAGTTGATAAATTCCCAGAAACCATCTATTTAAAGAAATCATTCAAATCAACTTTCTTATATACTGGGTAATTTGAACAAAAAATGACAATAAAATCAGAAAAAATAGGCTCTGAAAATTTTTAGAGCTGAGAATACATCAAAAGTCCTGGTAATCCGAGTCAGATCTGCGGAATGTGGGTTACAACTCTAAACGAAAATGGTATCAACTCATTTCTACGGCTTAATCAAATTCTGCTCTAACTTACGATACTTAGCAATTCGCCTTGCGCGATCGCACACTGGATAAACAATCATCGTTGCTAAGGGAAAACTCGTCCCTAAAATTGCTGACATTACCATCCCATTTACAAATCCCAACTTCAACCCAATCCCTAAACTAATTCCTAACGCGGCTGATAAAAACGAAACTCCAAACGCCAGTGTTTTACTAAAGCCTCGTTCCACACAACTTTCAGCAACACCTTCCCCTTCAAACGCAGTCATAAATACTACCGCATCCACCGCCGCAAAGGCAGCAATTGCCGCATCTGTCGCCCGGAATTGTGCCCCAAATCGAGTTACAAATATCGCAGCAACGCCAGCAAAAAATACAGCAGCTACGGTATCTAAGGCTTTTAATTTAACGCCAAATTTAGATCGAATTTTTGCGACTAATTTCGATATCCAACCTGACGTGACTGCGGCGACTAATCCTAATCCTGCGACTAAGGCTGAGATAAAAATGGCGATCGCTACTCCCACAGTTCCACTTTTACTGATAATTTCTTGCCAAGCTGTTGTTTCTACCCAAGTAGCAGCCGTAGCAAATAAAACCAGTAAGGTTAGAGAAGAATAGGGTAATTTTTTCGCCGGAATAGGTACGGGAGCTGTGTTTACTTTTAGGGTTAAAACCTGAGTTTTGGGTTGAGAATTGGTGTGAATTAATATCTCCCGCTCATAGGTTTTATTGGCCATCAGCTTACTGGTATCAACGGTAATTTTACACAGGGATTGATTCCCAATAAAATGAGATTGTTCAAAAAAAATCCATTCATGAAAATCAGGAGTATGAGGGGGATCGCTCAAATGGGGGGCAACTTCCCATCGGCTTTCTAAAACCGTATCAGGAATTGAATTACTAATCGTAATTTTTTGAGTAACCTTCTCACCTAATTTATTAGCCTTAAATTCTAAATAAGGTTGAGAAAGATTGACTTCCGGAACGCGAATCACATAAATCGGATTGAGAGCATCTAACGCGGTTTTGGCATCAGGAAAACGGTCTTTGGGTTTGAGTTCCACCATCTTTTGTAGCCACTCAATCCAACGCAGACTGAGCTTGGGAACTAATGGCTTGAAATTAATGCGGTAATCATCATCAATTAACTCACTAATTGCCGTGGATGGAGTTCCAGTTAGTAAACAAATTAACGTTGTTCCTAACCCATAAAGGTCTGAGGCTTCACTTAATTGTCGGTTAAACAGTTGCTCTGGAGCCATAAAACCAATCGTGCCTTTAGCAACACTACTCACCGCCATCTCACTATCCCCAATTCGAGCTAAACCAAAATCAACTAAATAAACATTCATTTGGTGGTCAACGAGGATATTTTCTGGTTTAATATCCCGATGGCTAATTGGAGGAATTCGCTGTTGCAGATAAATCAGAATGTTGAGTAAAGAAACCGCAATTTGCTTAATTTCATCAGCATCAAAACTGCGAGGAACAGCTAAAGAAGGGGCATTTTTATAGTCTTGTAGTAAGCAAAAACCCGTGGTGGTTTGAAATGAACCCAAGTAACGCGGAATACCGGGATGATTTAACCCACGTAATACTTGAATTTCCCGTTCGATCGCGTCATAATCTGACCAATTCGTGTCACCTTGGGCAAACCGAAACTGTTTAATCACCACAGGTTGGCGGTTCGTTTGGGTGAGAGCGAGGTAAGTGATTCGTCCACCCGTTCGATTATGCCCTAATTGCTTAATTACCCTGAAACCGTGGCTCGATAAGTCTGGAAAATTGCTCATGAGTCTATGAGGAGGAAAGCAAGCGAAATGCGAGTTACCCTACCCGGCGGTAAGTCTTAATTCTCTTCTCCGATCAAGCTTGGCTGTCCGGAGAAGCGGAAACAAACACAGCCACTTTTCCCGCAAATATTGGCGAGTAAAGTTATCGCTTTATCCACGATAGCGTCAAGTTGGAGAATGGGGAGTGGAGAATGGGGTGTGAGGGCTTAAAAAGCTGGAGCTTATCGTTTGCAATCCTCTTCACCTTCTCAGGAGTAGACTGATAACATCACCGACTTGTGGACGGCGATTAACGTCTTTGAAGGCGGTGATATGCAGAAAAACCTCTTGACCTCCATCTTCTGGTTTTATAAACCCAAAGCCCCGATCATCTTTCCAGACCCTTAATTGACCTTTATGCCTACTGGGTTTCATGAATGAACTTTATAGTTAGAGCCAATTAGCACAGTTTAACACTTCTAAATTGGAAGTTTGACCGTGTTACCATTAATTTAAGAATTAAGCTGTACTACACCTCAGTGACCACCATAATTCAACCACCGTTTAACATCGAAGAGCAACGGGTAGTCTTGCCTAGCGTAACGTGGCAACAGTACGAAAGCCTATTAGCAACTCTTGGAGATTATCCTGGATTACGGCTAATTTACCTGGAGGGAACTCTAGAAATTTTTATGCCTTCTGCTGAACATGAAATGATCAAAAAGGTGATTGCAAGGCTCATAGAACGTTATGCGGAGGAGGTGGATATTCCCTTACATGGTTATGGATCGACAACGTTTCGACGTGAAGCGAAAGCGCGAGGACTAGAACCGGATGAATGCTATTGTGTGGAAACTCTCAAAGAATTACCCGATTTTGCGATTGAGGTTAATTTGACGAGTGGGGGAGTCGAGAAATTAGCTGTTTACAAAGGGCTGGGTATTCTAGAAGTTTTAATTTGGCAGCCTAATAAATTAGCCCTTTATGACCTGCGTCAAGAAAGCTATCAAGAAGTTATTCATAGCCAGTTTTTCCCCAATCTGGACTTGCAGTTATTAGCGCAATATGTTCGACCACAAGAACAACCGCAAGCTATCAAAGAATTTCTTCGCGCTATTCGTTCACACCAGAGTTAAAGTATTAACTGGGGTTGTATAAGAGTTAAGCGATCGCCTTTTCTCAGCATCTATCTATGACTTCTGAAACATTAGGTAATCGGGTGCTGTTAGTCTATGATTTAGTGGATTCTGGGATTAGTTTGCGAGACTCTAAGCTGTCGCACATCTAACTTGCATTAACAGCATTTCCGTTATTTTTAATTTTTCGCCCCCACTTGATAATCAGTTCACCCTCATTCAAAAGTTTATTTAATACTTCTTCCAGCTCTGTTACTGATTGAAATAGTCGATGAGCCACGTAATTATTACGTAGACTACTTACTGGATAATCCCTGGATTCATCAACCCTTTGAACCCTATGAACGCATGACTCCTAGTGAATTGGCGACGAGTTATTTAGCCGCAGAAGCGTAATGGGTTATAATTGACTAAGCAGAATTCGTAATATTAGTTGCCAAAATTAAGGACACGAATATTATTCTGAATTCTAAATACTGAAGCCGTGGCATTAATATTAGTTAGAGCGGGCAGATTATTAAGTATCATTCGTGGAGTTAAAGCTCATGAAACACTATGTAAAAAGATTGATGTACAAACTAGGTTTGACTGCCTACAAAAAATTGTCGTTTAAAAACTTTCCACCAGGATTTGATTTTGCTGTCGATGTTATTAGACTGACTCAAAAGTCTCCAATTGAGACTATTTTTGATGTAGGTGCTAATATCGGTCAAACGGCACTGTCCTTTTCAAAGTATTTTGATCAAGCTCATATTTTTGCATTTGAACCTGTTCAAGAAACGTTTATTGAGTTACAGCGTAATATCTCTCATTTACCGAGGGTAAACTCTTTTAATTATGGTTTTGGATCAAAAGACTGTACTCAGCCCATCTATCTAGGAGATAATTCTCAACTGCATTCGTTGGTAGAAGGAATTACAGCCAATCCCTCTCTTGCTGAGATGATTACAATAAAAACTATTGACAAATTTTGTGAGGAAAATAAGATTGAAAAAATTGATCTACTTAAGACAGATACAGAAGGTTTTGATCTGGAAGTAGTTAAAGGTGCTAAAAATTATTTAAGTAGCGGAAATATTAAATTAATACTTTCCGAAGTGGGATTTAAACCCTCTGACAGACGACACACATATTTTCTCGAACTCCATCAGTATCTCCTCACACAAGCGTTTAGGTTTTATGCATTATATGACTTAGTACATCATGGTAAACGTAACTCAGGTTTATATTACTGCAATGCCCTATTTGTTAATTCCAATTGGGTGACTTAACTAGATCCACACTAGACTGGTTTAGGGGGAGGGAATAGTCGGTATTTACGAAATGTAAAAGCTAAGTTTACCAAGTTTTACAATGCTTTTTGAGTAGGAACGCTACAGTAAAAAGAACATAGATGTTGAGCGATCGCCTTTTTGGAGTAGCGCTGCCATGACTGATACAACTTCTGCCTATAGCGGTAACTTTTGGGATTTTGAGTTTCCTGCGCCTCAAGCGACACAGGATGCTGACTTGCTCAGGCAACTCGCGTTTGTGCCAGGATTAAAAGAGATTCTCATGCTACGTCAGGTTCATGCTCTCGAACACGCCACGGTTTGGGTTTTGGATGAACAGCAGAGAGCAGATCGTTCAAGAGATGAGGCACAGTTGGAGAATGAGACTTTAGGTGGCTTATCCACCGATGAAGGGTTTTATCTCTATGGTCAGGTTAACCTATCTGACTTGAGACGAGCCGTCCCGATCGCTTTGCTTCGCCTCACCAGTGGAGAATGGGATTTAGCCGTACATCCTCGCTGTGGGACTAACCTTTCAGTCAGTATGATGTTAACGGCTGGATTGGCATTGGGAGCGCATTTAATCTTACCACGAGGGCCGATTGAGCAATTGATTGGTGTTGGTTTAGCGGCAGCAACAGCGACTCAGTTAGCACCAGATTTGGGTAGTTTAGCTCAACGATATGTAACTACTTCGATTCCGTTTAATTTGGGGATAGAAGATATTAGTGTAACATCTGATATGTGGGGTCGTTCGGCGCATTTTGTTCGGGTCAGATGGCGGGAGTAGGGGATAGTTTTGAGTTTTGTTAGCGTAG
>DNGI01000286.1:5478-19478 GCA_003486645.1 Cyanobacteria bacterium UBA11370
AGTCCGTTTTGAGTTTTGAGTTTAAATTGCTAATTCAAAACTCAGCTTCGCAACGGTAGCGAGTAGTTTAAATAGACTTCTCCAAAAAAGAATCTCAAACCCTTATCCTGTCTAAGGGAAAACCTAATTTCTGGAGAGGTCTATTACACTATCCAATTACACTATCAATGACCTGACAAATAACTTCTCGTTGTTCGGCATCATAGTGCCAGCGTTGCAGAAATATTTTATACTCGCCTTCTCCGGTTACAGCACTTTCTCGTAAGGCTAAGGCTAATTCACGTATTTGAGGGAGTTGAATTTGTTCAATAATATGGCTAGTGCGCGATCGCACCCGATCCGATCCTTGTGCCATTTCTTCCTTATTATTGCGACGATGGGTAATTGCCATTGCCGTTGACATGGCTAAGTTTTTTACTAATAGTTCAGCTACAGTATCGGGAGAGGATTGGAGTGCTTGGATAACTTCGGGTGAGGGGTTATCGGCTAAGGTTCCTTCACTGGTAAGATAGGTGACGAAAAACCCTCTAGCCCCGTTTTCAGTTTTGACTAATTGGGCAATTCCCTCAGTAAATTCTGCCTCAGAGAGTTCCCCTGTTGCGAGTTGAGACATCAGGGACTCGGTGAGGGCGATCGCGTCTTCAAATGTGACTGATTCTGGGATAATCACGGGAAGTTTTTGGCGCTAATTTTTGCTGTTCAATCTCTTATTGTGATGATACTCCATTAAGGTCACAATCGATTCTTGAGATTGTTCTAGCGGCTGAGTAAGCGACCGATTTTGGCTCTTTACAGGTAGATTGCTTCTTACGCTTTCCGTCGTCTCTTTGCTATAACTAGGTTTATTAGTTTCAGCACTGATGGGGATTTGGGTTTTGAGCTGGAAAATTAGAAAGTCTACATGAGTTTGAGTTTGGTAAAACCATTGAGTCAATTGGGTGGCAATCATGTCTCAACAGAATATTCGGGAATTAGCTGGGCAAGGTAATCCAAAAGCGATCGCCTCATTACTAAACCGTTCGTTGAATCCTAAAGGAATTACGGCAAAAGTTCGATTAAGAGGGGAGTGTTTGCACGTCTTGCTGGAGTCGGAGCAAGTCCAAAATGAATACACTCTAATAATGTTTATTCATAAGAAAATGATCAACTTGGGAGTTGAAGGCATTATTAATCTTGTGAAGGTCTCTGGGTATCATTTAGGGTCAAAAAATCCTGATTGGACTCAATATATTGAACTTAAAAATCCTTTTCTGAATTTCAAGGTTCGCAGCCTAGTTTTAGGGTATATTATTATATTATTGCTACTCGTTTTTATACTAATTTTTATACTATTTGGTGTAATTGGCTATAGAAGCGACTTGAACATTGATGAGCCAATTGTTGCCCTCTTTCTGGGGCTTCTAGTATATAGTTTGCTTTACCTCTGGGCATTGGAACGATTTAGGCAGTTGGACATCAACTATCAACGACTCATGGGCAATCTACCAAGTAACTATCACTGGTTACCAACTGTTGGACTTGTTGTTCCAGTATTGTTATTTTCTACAGGTACTTTCTACCTTTCGCATTACCTTTTGTCATTTTTTGCTCCTTCGTTGGTAGAGTCAATTCTGAATCAAAAGCTTTTTTTATCTGCTTCCGAAACTTCGGCACCAATACTGTATAACTTGTTCATGATTTTTGTCTCAGTCATAGTCGCTCCTGTGACTGAAGAATTCTTTTTTCGGGGAATTATCCTGCACCGCTGGGCAGCAAAGTGGGGTATGAGGTCAGCGTTAATAGCTTCTTCTCTTCTTTTTGGGTTTCTTCATAACAATTTTCTTGGTTTATCCGTTTTCGGATTGGTGATGGCTCTGCTTTATCTCAAAACCCGCACGCTGATAGTCTCTATTACTTGTCATGCTTTGAATAATGCCGCCGGAACCTTCCTGGGTTTGCTCCCAATACTGTCGGGTTCTGCTGAAACCGTTTACACCGTGGAGCAATTTCGGTCTGATTGGTGGTGGGGAGTTCTATACGTGGTTTTGTCGGCTCCTTGGTTGATTCATTTCATCTACAAAAACTGGCCTAACCCACGTTCGCCTGCACCGTACTTTGTAAATGCTTCTCAATTCACAAATCACTTTAATTAAGCTAATAAAGTTTTGTATAATCTAAGATTTTTTCCTAAAATTGACATGAATGTTGACGGCAACCTATAAAATTAGTTGAGCAATTTGTAGAGGGAGAGGTAGTTGGATAGTGAACCAGGTTTCAAAGAAAACTTATCAAGGGCAAAATCTGTGTCATTCTAAGGATTTATATCAGGATAAAGATGCCTCTATCAATACTATTTTAGCTGAAGAGAAAAGTAATTATGATCTTGAAGAAAAGCAACTCCTACCTGGATATCCGAAAATACCTACATCAATTCAATTGCGAAACTATCAGCAAAAAGCTGTAGAGAATTGGTTTGCTAATAAGGGACGAGGAACTCTCAAGATGGCGACGGGGAGTGGTAAGACGATTACAGCCTTAGCGATCGCCACTCAACTTTATCAAAAAATTGGCTTGCAAGTTTTGTTAGTCGTTTGTCCTTATCGACATCTCGTTACTCAATGGGCGCGAGAATGTGAGAATTTTAATCTTAAACCTCTCTTAGCATTTGAGAATGTTCGGAATTGGCAAAGTCAACTTTCTACTGAACTTTATAACGTGCATTCTGGTAATCAACGGTTTCTGACGGTTATTACTACTAATGCTAGTTTAATGACAGACGGGTTGCAATCCCAACTTAAATACTTTCCCGATAAAACCCTAATTATTGGCGATGAAGCGCATAACTTTGGTTCTCCCAAATTAGAAGCCAGTTTACCTCGTAATATTGGCTTGCGTCTTGCTCTATCCGCTACACCAGAACGGTATTTTGATGATTGGGGAACGGAAGTTTTATTCGACTATTTTGGTTCGGTCTTGCAACCTGAATTAACTCTCGCTGATGCCATTCGCCAGGGAGCATTAGTTCATTATCTTTATTATCCTATTCTAGTAGAATTAACCGAATCTGAATCTTTTATTTATGCCAAATTAACGAAACGAATTGGCTGGGCGTTGACGAATGAAAAAGATTTACAGAAGAATGATACTCTAACTTCATTGCTGATGCAACGCGCTCGATTAATTGGTTCAGCAGCTAATAAATTAAGTGCTTTACGAGAGTTAATGACTGAACGTTTGCATACCTCTCACACTCTATTTTATTGTGGCGATGGTTCGGTAGAAGGGGTATTAAGTGAGGAAAATAGCCGTCAATTAGCAGCCGTTACTCGGTTATTAGGGACAGAATTAGGTTATCGTGTTAACACTTATACGGCTGAGACTCCTTTAGGAGAACGGGAAGAACTACGTCGTCAATTTGAAAGCGGAGAATTGCAGGGATTAGTAGCCATTCGTTGTCTGGATGAAGGGGTAGATATTCCCGCGATTCAAACAGCAGTAATTCTGGCAAGTAGTAGCAATCCTCGCCAGTTTATCCAGCGACGTGGACGAGTTTTGCGTCAACATCCAGGAAAGGAACGAGCAACGTTATTTGATATGATTGTTTTACCTCCAGATTTAGGTAGAGAAACATTGGAAGTTGAACGAAATTTGCTTAAGAAGGAGTTGAAACGGTTTTTGGAATTTGCTAATTTAGCCGATAATGCGGGAGAAGCGAGAACTAAGTTATTACAGCTTCAGAAAAGGTACGGGTTGTTAGATCTGTAAAATATAATAATTACGGAAACAATAATCATTATCTTAAAGGAGCAAACTCCCGGCGAGTAAAGGGGCTGCCTAGCCAAGACGTAAAACACGTAATACAATAGCGATCGCCAGTTTCATAATCTTACAGGGTGATGAGTTTCCAATACCCAGATATTGCGACTCAAGCGATATCCAATATATTATCTGAAAATCGTTCTTCTTATCAGACCAATTCTGCTCTCAGTGATGTCCAGGAACCCATTATCAGCGCTTCTCCTGAAGTTCGGCGTATTATTGAGCGGGTTTTGCAAGCCGAAAAAGATAAACTTTATATGAAGAACCCCCGCAATATTAATGATGATATCCTTAAAATTATAAAGGAAGAAGTGCAATGAAGCTGCGGTCAATCCGGCTTTGCAATTTTCGTCAGTTTTATGGAAAAACTCCAGAAATTTTACTGGCAAATGGAGAGCGGAATACAACGGTTATCCATGGTAATAATGGTGCAGGAAAAACGACGTTATTAAATGCCTTTACGTGGGTATTATACGAAAAATTTAGTACAGCGTTTGCTTCAAACGAGCAACTGGTAAACAAGCGAGCAATTGCGGAAGCCAGACTAAAAGAATCGGTAGAATGTTGGGTAGAGATTGGGTTTGCTCATTACAACAAACGCTACCAAGCAAAGCGTCTGTGCCGTGCTTATAAAACCGAGGCTGGAGTTGAACAGGGGAAAAGCGAATTGTATCTGCAAATTGCGGGTGATGATGGGCGTTGGTTACTTCCTCAACAGCTTCCAGACGATATTATTGGGCGAATTTTACCAGCTAGCTTGCATCAATATTTCTTTTTTGATGGGGAACGGATTGAGCAAATTGTTCGTTCTGATAAGAAATTGGAAATTGCTGAAGCAACTAAAACATTGCTAGGTGTAGAGGTATTAAATCGGGGTATTAAACATTTAAAAGAAGCTAAAAAAAGTTTGGAATCTGAGTTATCATTGATTGGTGATTCAGAAACTCAAAATCTCCTTAAAGAACAGCAAAAATTAGAACAGAAAATTACTCATTTTTTGAACCGTCAACAGGAAATTGAGCAAGAACTCACAAACCAAGATGAGTTAAAGCGAACAATTAGCGATCGCTTATTAGAACTCGGTGGCGCACAGGAGTTGCAACAGTTACGGGATGAACTGCAAGGACAAGAAAAGATTATTCGGGAACAACTTAAACAAGCCAAAAATGCTCTCAAACGAGCGATATCTACTCGTGGTTATACAGTGTGGCTTTCCGAAGTAACAACAAAATTTCGGGCAATTGTGCAACAATTGGGAGAACGGGGAGAGTTACCTGTAGGAATTAAACGGCAATTTGTTGGGGATTTACTCAAAGAACAACGCTGTATTTGTGGTGCAGAATTAATAGAAGGAACTCACGCTCATCAACAGGTTGCTAGCTGGATGGATAAAGCCGGAATTGCAGATGTTGAGGAAACAGCAATTCGTATGAGTGTCCAAGTCGATGAAATTGATAAGCAAATCCCGGAATTTTGGCAAGAAGTTGATAAACAACAGGCAAGTATTTCTCAAGGGAGAGTAGAACTTTCTCGAATTGAAACCCAACTGGATGATATTAAGAAAAAATTGCGGATTTTTCCCGATGAAGATATCAGTCAGTTGCAAAAAAGGCTGGATGAAATTGAGCAAACTATTCGGGATTTGATATTAGAGAAAGGAGCAAATCAGCAACAAATTGAGCGAATAAAATTAGATATTGAGTTAAAAATTAAACAAATTACTAAGCATAAAATGAATGAAAATAAGCAAGCATTGGCACAACGACGCATTGTTGCAACTCAGGATGCAATTGACCGATTAACTGAAGTAAAATCACGGTTAGATCATCAGTTTCGCACATCCTTGGAAAAGCGGGTACAGGAAATATTTGCATCCGTTTCTTTTACGCCTTATAGTCCGAAATTGAGTGATAAATACGAGTTAACGCTAGTAGAAAATACCGCCGGACACGAGACAACTGTTGCTGCATCTACAGGGGAAAATCAGATTCTCAGTTTATCGTTTATCGGTGGAATTATTGATCGGGTTCGGGATTGGATTCAAGAACACGCGCTAATGGGACCTGATAGTAGTACATTCCCCATTGTGATGGACTCTCCCTTTGGAAGTTTAGATGAAATTTATCGTAAGCAAATTGCTAAAACACTACCAAAATTAGCGAATCAATTGGTCGTTTTAGTCACAAAAACCCAGTGGCGAGGAGAGGTTGCTCAAGAAATGGAACATTATATTGGACGAGAATACGTTCTGACTTATAATTCTCCTAAAGCAGGCTGTGAGCAAGATTTTATCGAATTAGCTGGGACGCGTTACGATCTAGTTAGGCAAAGTCCCAATGAGTTTGAATATACTGAAGTTGTTGAGGTCGATTATGAATTTTAGTTTATCCTCTGCTATAGATAGAGTGAGAGATCAGCTCAATCCACAGGCATAATTGAATTAATCCCAATTCCTTTACTTAACCTGGAGGGGGTTATGCGTTTTAAAAATATTTTAACGTTGGGTTTAATCCTAGCATTACTCTTTATTACGATTGGCGATCGCGTCCTACCCAAACCCCTTAATGAGATAAGCTACAATACCCGCACGAATATCAATCAGTTTTTAATCGGTTTATTCCCTAATTGGCATCCCAAAAATCCGAATGATCGCACTAGAGATGCTGTTGAACAACTCGAACCAAAAGACAAAAAATAAGGTTCTTCAGTTTTAAAATCTACAGATCAAGATACTATAGCGGTTCTCGTACTGATGAGGTACAAATTCCTAGGTTTTGGGGAGTGGGGAAGAAAAAGCAACTGTACCTCACCTACTTGAGAAATGCTATACCAATTTTAGCTATCGACTATCCATTTTTATTTAGACATTGTTATTAAATTTTATATATTTATATATAAAATTTAGGGGTACGACATTACCGTACCCCTAGTGATTTAACCTATTTAGGCAGATTGAGGATTATTAATCAATTCCTTCAATCCGATCCTCAACCTCCTGATACAACTCCCGCAGAAGCTGTAAGTTACTTTCACTCGTCTCCCAATACCCCCGTCCATTTACTTCTAATAACGTCGAAACCACCTTGCGGAATGAATGGGGATTCAAATTCATCAACCGCTGACGCATCGCTTCATCCTGAATAAATGTGGTATTGGTATCCTCATAAATCCAGTTATCCACTGCACCCGCTGTTGCACTCCAACCCATCGTATTAACTAACCGCTTCGAGAGTTCTCGTACCCCCTCATACCCGTGACTCAGCATCCCTTCATACCACTTGGGATTAAGTAGCTTCGTCCGTGCATCTAAGCGCACCGTTTCTGATAAAGTACGTACCTGAGCATTAGCAGTTGTGGTATCAGCAATATAAGCCGATGGACTCTTCCCATCCTTCCGCAAACTTGCTACTACTTTGGTTGGATCAGAGTCGAAATAATGGGAAACATCGGTTAGACTAATTTCCGATGAATCCAGATTTTGGAACGTCGCTTCAGCCGTTTTTAGCGCTGATTCAAAAATTTTCCGACTCTGTTCCATTGTACCAGGACTATCCGATGTAAAGGCAAATGATTTCCGCGCCAAGTACATATCTTGCAGTTCCGATTCATTCTCCCAAGTGCTATTTTCTACCGCTAAATTAACGTTAGACGAATAGGAACCCGACGCATTAGAAAACACGCGAGTCGCAGCTTGGCGGAGATTAATTCCCATTTCCACCGCTTGTTGTGCGGCGTGTTTGCGGACAAAATTCATATCCGTAGGTTCATTCGCTTCCGCTGCCATTTTCACGGCTTGATCCAACAGATTCATCTGATTCAGGAACAAATCCCGGAACACACCAGAACAATTAATCACCACATCAATCCGAGGACGACCTAATTCTGCTAAAGGAATGAGTTCCAATTTATTCACCCGTCCCAACGCATCCGGTACAGGTTTAACCCCCACTAACCACATAATTTGGGCGAGAGATTCTCCGTAGGTTTTGATATTATCTGTACCCCAGAGAACGCAAGCAATTGTTTCCGGCCATTTCCCTTCATTTTCTACCCGATGTCGCGCTAATAAACGGTCTACAACAATTTTTGCTGATTTGATCGCAGCAGTAGTTGGAATCGATTGGGGGTCAAGGGCATGGATATTCTTACCAGTAGGTAAAACATCAGGATTACGAATTGGATCGCCACCAGGACCAGGAATAACATATTCCCCTTCTAAGGCTTTTAACATTGCCCCTAATTCATTATCCGCGACAATTTGTTGCAGACAGAATTCCAGATACTCAAACAACGGTTTAAGGGCTTGGGCATCAATTTTCGTGTACCCTAACTGATGCAGGGCTTCAACCCAAGGTTCTTTTTTGCCCATATTGAAAAAGTTAAGGTTAGAAACCTTAGAAACCCGTCCATCTGCATCGGTTTGTTCTTTAACTAAAGCTGTTACCGCCGCACGAGTAGCTAAGGTAATCTCTTGAAGTAACTGCACATCGGCTAAAACGCCCTGGTCATTATTTTGGTAAATCTCGTCAATATCGCGCCCGATACTATTGGCAATAATTCGGGGTAAACTTTGAATTTCCTCTTCGGCACGGTCGAGATTGGAAATATTAACTAGAGTTGCGATCGCTTCTTCTGCACTTGGCGGTTTCCCAATAATATGCAACCCACAAGGTAGCAACCGGGATTCAATTTCCATCAGCTTTTTATACACCAAACCGACTAAAGTATCCCGTTCCTCTGCCGTCATTTGACTAGCATCACTTTCCGGTAAAGCGATATCTTTATCCAGATTCACCAAACGGCATTTATCCATAATCGTGTTCACAATGGGTACGCCGCGTCCGGTATCTTTGAGAGTTTGATACGACCCAATTAACTCACTTAATTCCTTCAAGCCTTTATACAATCCGGCATTTTCTGCGGGTGGAGTTAGGTAAGAAATTGTCTCGGCATAACTGCGGCGTTTGGCAATAGTAGCCTCACTAGGATTATTCGCTGCATAATAATAGAGATTGGGAATTGAACCAATTAAATTATCTGGGTAACAATCCCCGGACATTCCCATCTGTTTACCGGGCATAAATTCCAGCGATCCATGAGTACCAAAATGCAGCACCGCATCCGCTTGCCAAAGTTGTTCGAGGTACGTGTAATAAGCGGCAAACCCATGATGAGGACTGGCAGAACGAGAGAATAACAACCGCATCGGATCGCCTTCATATCCAAACGTTGGCTGTACCCCAATAAACACATTCCCAAAATGTTTGCCGTAAATTAATAGATTTTGTCCATCACTATTGAGATGTCCCGGTGGTGACCCCCAATTTTCCTCTAATCTTACTGAGTAGGGTGTAAATCGTTCATATTCCATCACCGACATTTTATAGGCAATATTCAGTTCTGGAGTGGCATATTGGGCTTGCGCGTCGTGGATGACTTCTTGCATTAATGCTTCCGCAGATTCTGGCAAATCTGGCACATCGTAGCCGTTATTTTTCAGGGCTTCCATGACTTTATAAATGGAACCGAACACATCTAAATAGGCGGCAGTTCCAACATTTCCTTTATCCGGTGGGAAGCTAAAAACCGTAATCGCAACTTTCTTTTGTAGTTTGGGTTTGCGACGCAAATTTGCCCATTTCATCGCCCGACGAGCAATCGCTTCAATCCGATCTTGGAGGGCGATCGCTTTCCCGGTAGTTCCATCTCTTCCGGATAATATAATCGGTTCAATTGCCCCATCTAATTCGGGAATTGCAATCTGTAATGCGACTTGAATTGGATGCAATCCTAAATCACTTTTTTCCCATTCTTCTGTTGTTTGAAAGACTAAAGGTAGTGCCACCATGTAGGGACGATTGAGGCGTTTTAAGGATTCAATCGCTTTCGGATGGTCTTGTCGGGCTGGCCCTCCAACTAGGGCAAACCCTGTTAAGGAGACTACCGTATCAACGAGGGTAATTGTCCCATTTCCACCTCTACCCGCAGGCGTATCATAAAAATAAGCATCAACGGGTTTAGAAAAGTCTAAACCGCCAGCGAAGACAGGAATTGCCCGCGCTCCCATCGCTTCTAATTCCTGTACCATTGCTACATAATGAGCATCATCTCCAGTAACTAAATGCGTCCGTTGTAAGACTAAACCAACACAAGGGGCAAAGGGGTCTTTTAAATCATCGGAAATATCGCTACGATTGTTGTACCAATTGAGGTAATCTTTGACATCCTCAAACATTTTTGGAGCGAGGGGATGCCAGATGCCCATATCGGGATAAACCACCGGGTCTTTAAAATGCAGATTTTTTGCTTTGAGGACGTATTTATCTGCTAACATGAGCAGGAAGTTCTCTAAATTATCTGAAGAACCACCGAGCCAATATTGGAAACTGAGCATGAAGTTACGAGCATCCTGAGCTTTATCAATGGGCATATACTTCAGGATTTTTGGTAACGTTTGCAGTAGTTTCAGCATCCCGTCTTGAAAGGATGACCCTGACTGCTCTTTACGCTTCCGCATAAATTGAGCGATCGCACTTTTAGATTGCCCTAACTGTGCCATTGAAAAGCTACCCAATTTATTGAGGCGCATGACTTGTGGCATGGAAGGGAAGACAATCGCTGCGTCAAGGCGATCGCGGTGGGGTTGTACAGCAGCTACTAGCTTATCGGCGAGATCTTCAATAAAGATCAGCGAGGCAATAAAGATATTCGCTTCGGCAATATCCCGTTGAAAGTCTTCGTAGTTTTGCGAGTCGCGGAGTTCTTCGATCAAATACCCGCTAATTTCAATAGCGACATCCGGTTGATTGCGATTGATTGAGTTAACAGCAGCGGACAAGGCACTCTGATATTGTGGCTCTAGCACGACATAGACCACCTTGAGTAAGTGACGATCCTTGAGTTCCTCTGGGCTAATGTGGCGAATGGTGGACTTGACGTGAGTGAACATCGGTAAGGCTCCTTATGATGCGCGTTCTCTTCTCATCTTGTGAAAGGCAACATAAGTTTTTTACCAGAAAACGCTTACCCGATGAGAGTTTGAGGCGTTATCTGACACAATTCGATATGAAATTTGAGTTATTTTGTTACATAAGTTTACTTTAATGGGAGTGTTTACTTGAGATTTTTAACGAAATCTATCATTTTATTTTTGATTTAAAGCTATATAGTTGTTGAATTTTTAAGTATTTATGTTCGGGAATTAATTACCTATAGTTGAGGACAATTTTAAAAATAATCAGCAAATGAACCTAGGAAAAACAGTAAAGGTTAAGGATAGGTTAAAAAAAGTATAATTTTGGACTCGGCTTCATCAAAGCTTCATAAAGACTTCATCAAAACTTTAAAAATAGCATCAATGCTTCATAGTAAATTCATAAAGTATAAAGGCTGACCAGAGAAATTTCAGTAATAAGGTATTTGTACCTCAAGGTTCCGATTACCTGATTCATCCCATCAAAATAGGAGTTAAAAGCATGAAAAATATCTTCACGACAATTGCTGCTACCGCAGCAACTTCGGTTGCTTTATCCTTAGTAATGGCTCAACAAGCTCAAGCGATCGCTTTCAACTTTAACTGGCAAGGAGATAGTGGCTATTCAGCAACGGGGATGTTCAGCTACGACGAAACCACCGCCCCAACCATCATTTCTGAAAGTGGTCCTGGACCGACTAATTACTTACAATCGTTAATGGTTTCTTTCTTTGATCCAGGCGGAAATCCTCTCCAGTCGTTTAATACGGTTGCTAACGGAGTATCTGAATCTCGTTTTTTCCAATTTAATTTTGATACTTCCACTCAAACCCTGTTTGGTGCTTTTGATGTCGGAGGGGGTACGGGTGTAATTGGAGAACAATTCCTCCAAGGAACGATTGGTGACGGTTTGCGATTGGTTCAGGATGTCGATCAAATCTCACAATCAATTGAATTAGATCGAAATTCTGGGGAGATTACAGTTAGTGCCAAAAGCGTACCTGAACCTGCTTCTGTATTGGGTTTAGTTGCATTGGGTGCAATGGGTGTAGGTTCTGCGCTGAAGAGAAAGAAAGCATAGTGTAATGAATTGGGGGCGATCGCTTCTTATTCTGTGGTGAGTCAAGAGGCGATCGATTTTGATTTTTCAAAGAAATTTAGGATGCTTAATTATCTTAAAGCTATATAGCGTTAAAAAGCTAAAATTAATAATGTAATGAGCGATAGGAAAATCAGGAAAGGTTAATTATAGGTTAAGAGAAGTATAATTTTGCCATCAACTTCATCAAATCTTCATAAAGAATTCATCAAAACTTTAAAAATAAAATAAAGGCTTCATAGTAAATTCATAAAGTATAAACAAAGACCAGATAAAGTTCATCATTTTCGATTATCTAACTCACACAATCAAAATAGGAGTTAAAAGCATGAAAAACATCTTTACCACAATTGCAGCTACCGCCGTAACTTCGGCTGCTTTATCCTTAGTAATGGCTCAACAAGCCCAAGCGATCGCTTTCAACTTTAACTGGCAAGGAGATGGTGGCTATTCAGCAACGGGGATGTTCAGCTACGACGAAACCACCGCCCCAACGATAATTTCTGAAAGTGGTGCGGGATCGACTAATTACTTACAATCGTTAATGGTTTCTTTCTTTGATCCCAGCGGCAATTCCCTCCAGTCGTTTAATACGGTTACTGATGGCGTATCTGAATCTCCTTTTTTCCAATTTAATTTTGATACTTCCACTCAAACCCTGTTTGGTGATTTTAACGTCGGAGGGGGTACGGGCGTAATCGGAGAACAATTCTTCTCGGGAACGGTTGGTAGCCTCTTGCGATTGCGTCAGGATGTCGATCAAATGGGAACTTCAATTGAATTAGATCGCAATTCTGGGGAGATTACAGTTAGTGCCAAAAGCGTACCTGAACCTGCTTCTGTATTGGGTTTATTGGCATTCGGTGCAATGGGTGTAGGTTCTGCGCTGAAGAGAAAGAAAGCGTAGGGTAATGAATTGAGGGCGATCGCTTCTTATTCTGTGGTGAGTGAAGAGGCGATCGCACTTCTAAAACTTTTCTTGAAACCTCTATTCAGGTAGATAATCAGGGTTAAAAACATCTTCCAGCGTGAATGGAGGTTCAGTAGGGAAAAAATCAGCAGGAAGTTGATATTTACGCAAAGCATCACTCCTAGCTTTTTGATAGGAATCGAGAAACAGATCGGTTAAAAGGGGACGGAGGCTAGGACTATCTTCAAGGGAAAAGTCAATCTGTCTTCTCTGTTCCACAATTGTATCGCGCCAACCCCTAGCGTTATAGGCTTTCTCTGCTTCCCAATAGATAAGTTTAAGCAGATGTTCAATCAGGACAATTAATCGGCTTTTCAGTTCCTTTTTCTCGCTTCGTCCCATGCTTTCAATTTCTTCAATTAAATTTTCCAAATCTACCTCTTGAAAGCGATGCTCTTTGAGCAATTTTGCCGTGGTTTGTATCCACAAATAAAAATCTTGCTCATAAAGGAGGTGATTGAGTTGGGGTTGAGAATGGGCTACCATAGCAGTCTATCCCTGTAGTGTGAGTTATAGTGTAAGGCGATCGCGCCATCAATCGCTAGACTTAAGTTAATGAGGATTCGGGAATAATTTCCTCTAGAGTTATAAGATTGATGGAAGAAAATTGCCTCGTAATGCAACCTGTTGATATTTTAATTCTGTCCAATGGTCCAGGTGAAGTAACAACTTGGGTACGACCTGTAGTCAAGGCTTTGCGGCAACAATTAGGGGAGGATCGCTCTTTAGTACGTATTTCTGTAGTTCTATCTCGTTGTCCTAATGCGACAGGAAAAGAGGCAGATATTGCAGGTTCATATTCAGAAGTTGATCGCGTACAGAGTGCAGACTATTTCTTGGGTTTTTTACTATGGGGAAGGACAGCAGACCATTGGGATTGGCGCGATCATGGTGTGGTTCTTTTCTTAGGTGGTGATCAATTTTTTACGGTAATTATTGGTAAGCGGTTGGGTTATCGTACTGTTGTTTATGCGGAATGGGATGCACGTTGGTATTCGTTAATTGATCGATTTGGGGTGATGAAAGCGGAAGTTATTACTAAGTCTCCTAAAAAATATCGGCATAAATTAACAGTTGTGGGAGATTTGATGGCAGATGTGGCAACAGATTTTGTAACGGATGTAGCGGATGGGGTAGCGGATGTAGCGGATGTGGCAGCG
>DNGI01000286.1:19684-25994 GCA_003486645.1 Cyanobacteria bacterium UBA11370
CGGATGTGGCAGCGGATGGGGTAGCGGATGTAGCGGATGGGTTATTGGGTGAAGTGGATGAGTTATCCGTTACATCTGTTACCCATCCGTTGCCAGGGTTGATTGGTTTGTTACCGGGATCGAAAGCTGCAAAATTGGCGCAGGGTGTGCCGTTGACGTTGGCAGTTGCAGAACATATTCACGCGGCTAAACCCTATACTCGTTTTGTAATTCCTGTTGCACCAACGTTAGATTTGGCAACACTAATTCGTTTTGCTGATCCTCTCCAGAATCCTTTAATTAAAACATTGGGCTGGGGTGAGGCTGAACTTATTGTATTCAAGGGGGAATTTTCTCCAGAATCTCAAACTGTATTGCTCAAAACTAATCCAAAATTTATTAGCCTAGCCGCGCATTCACGAAGTGTAGCTAAAGGCGTTAGCGCTATCGAAACTTCAAAATATTTTCTTAAGACATCGACTGGTTTATGTATTGAACTCTGGCCAGAGTTTCCGGCTCATAATGTATTATCTCAATGCCAACTTTGTTTGACTACGGTAGGAGCAAATACGGCTGAGTTAGGGTCTTTAGTAGTGCCGATGATTGTTTTATTGCCGACTCAACAATTAGATGCGATGCGAGCATGGGATGGATTACCTGGTATTTTAGCGCGTTTACCGGGGGTAGGGTCGAGTTTTGCCAAGTTAATTAATTGGTTAGTATTGCGACAAAAGCGTTTATTTGCATGGCCTAATATTTGGGCAAAGGCAGAAATTGTTCCGGAATTGGTGGGTAAACTTGAGCCACAGGATGTGGCACAATTGGTTATTGATTACTTAGATGATCCTGAGAAGTTGGAGGAAATGCGATCGCGCCTTCGTGCGGTTCGGGGTGAACCGGGTGCGGCGCAAAAATTAGCTGAGTTAGTGCGGGAAGAACTTAATTAGGATTTAGAGTTATAAACCAATTGATACCCAGCACTTCCCTTACGGTAAAACATATTAAAGGTATCAAAGGGAATAATTCGCCCATCGGGATGGACAATGTGAATACAAGAACGTTTTACTGAACGGACATCAAAATTATAAGGATCGAGAAATTGCACAATCATTACCCGAAATATATTTTCATACGTAATACCTTCAGGCACTGGCATCATCGGTAAGCAACAAAGTAACTGTTTTAATGAAGTTGCCGAAGATAGAGGGGAATGACTCGTTGAGAATAAGTCAAAAATCTTGCCTTTAAGTTCTTCATTTTGTTCATAAAGAACACTATTAGGCATCATTTGTATAAAACTTGTTGGATCAATTAGTCCAGTTAATGGTATGACTTTGCCATTAAGTTTAAGCGCATACGCCATCGCCAAACAATCAGGATGACAGGGGACGGGCAAAATATCTTCGGCTTTAAAATAGGGACTTTGTTCTAAAATTGATCGACGCACTTCTGTAAGGGTATATCTGTCACGTTTCGGATCGAATCCTTCTAAACGTCCCGCCGCTTGAATTGGTTGAAATGTGACACCTCTTACACATTTTTGTTGTAAAGCATAGTCGATAATTTTACCAATTTCATGGTCATTTAAGCCTTTTTTGAGCGTAACAACTAAAGTTGTGGAAATATTAAACTCATTGAGATGCGCGATCGCTCTTTCCCTCACCTCTCTTAAATCCGCCCCGCGTAACTCCCGAAGTGCGGCGGATTCAAAACTATCAAATTGCAAATAGACCTCAATCCCTGGCATATATTGACTGAGGCGATCGCAAAACGTTCTATCTTTGGCAATCCTCATCCCATTCGTATTAATCATTAAATGCTTAATTGGCTTAGATTTCGCCAATTCCATTATTTCAAAAAACTCTGGATGAATAGTAGGTTCTCCCCCACTCAACTGCACGATCTGGGGTTCCCCTTCATTCGCTACTACTGCATTTAACATTCGTTCAATTTGTGCTAAATTGCGATGTCGTCGGGGTTGGTTTCCAGGGGGAGAAAGTTCTTCAGCACCCGAATCGGCATAACAAATCGGACAAGAAAGATTACAGCGATCCGTGACTTCAATTAAAGTCAAACAACTATGTTGTTCATGATCGGGGCAAAGTCCACAATCATAGGGACAGCCATATTTAATTGGGGTATTGAATTTAAGTGGCATATCCCCTGGCTTGATAAATTCCAGGGATTTTTTATAATACTCAATATCATCAGCAATCAACACTTCTTGATGTCCGTGGGTAGGACAGTGTTTAACTAAGTAAACACACGCATCTCGAAAGATAATTTTTGCTTCAACTTTAACCAGGCATTTTGAACAAACGCTGTTCGTTAAAGCATAAAATAGATAAGATCGAGTTTGCATAGCTATTGATCCTTAATGTAGATATAGGGATTTTCAGATGCGTGAGGTACATTTAATTTTCTTTCACACTCCCTACTCCCTAAAAGCTCGAAATTTGTACCTCATCAAATTGAGAACTGGTATATAGCGTTTCTCAGATGTGTGAGGTACATTTAATTTTCTTTCCCTACTCCCTAAATCCAAAGAATTTGTAGCTCCTGGCAGAACTCACGCAACTGTCACGGAGAACTCTACTCAACTCCATTTATTATTTAATAGGCCATCTTGTGGCAGTTTCAGGTGAAGTTAATTTGAGGTAATCGGCGATAAACTCACCATACTTTTTCTTAATTTGGACAGGCAGAGATTTGAACCCTCTGATATTTAATCGACATTGGGGGGAGCCACAAATACATTTTGGAAAGGCAATAATACTGTACTCTGTTGTTGCATAATCCCATGTAATCTCAGTTCCAGCAGGAATATCAACCAATGCCACGAAATCGTAGCCTCCAAATTTGTTATTCCGAACTCCTGTGTTTGGGCTACAAGAATGATTGATTAATCGTCCCGGTTCATCTAATTCTATATGCAGGTCAAAATCCATTTGGAAAGAGTGCATAGTTCTTTCTGGCAGAATTTTGACTCGTTTTCCAATCACCACAGTCTCACCTTGACGAAAACATCGGCTGGCAAAAACTCCTCTTCCTTTATTTGTTACCTTTACAAAGATATCGAAATCCATCATCCTTTTTCCTAGTACAAATTACAAGTCGCATTCCGATTCTATGAGATTGCCATTGAGAACCGACACTGGAACCTTAATTGGCTCAGTATCCGCAGATGAAAGTGCTGTAACAATCGGCTTGTTGACTTGTATTTCCGTATCCTCCTCAATATCCGGAGATTTGCTCTGACCAAAAACCATTGCAACTAAAACCAAAGTTGCGCCAATCAGACCACGTATTCCCAGTTTCTCTCCCAGTACTAAAAACGAGAAAACCGCTGCAAATATCGGCTCAAGGGTGTACATTAGAGCCGTTTCGTAAGCGTTAACCCATCGTTGAGCTACTACTTGGAGAAAAATAGTACCAGCCGTATCAACTAAACCAAGATATAAGAGTACACCAAAGTTCGCACCAATTGTTTCATGCTGTCTAACCAAATCTGGCGCTCCCCAGATTAAAGACACTATTGCTATTACCCAAAGCTGGATTGCTGTCAGTGGCAAAATAGGGTGGCGCAACGTGACGGACTCAAGTTTGAGAATGTAGATTGAGTAGAGAAAGGCGTTGCCTAACATCAAGAAATCGCCAATAACTATCTCTCCACTCTCCCAACACATCACTCCAATGCCAAAGATGGCAATTGCTGCGGCGAGAAAAGTTTTTAGCAACACCTGCCGACCCATCATTTGCCCCAGCAGAGGAACTAGGATGACGTTGAAACTGGCAATGAATGCAGCACGATTAGCAGAGCTAGTCTCAAGAGCAACAGTTTGGAAGGTTGAGACAGAAAAGATTATCAGCCCTAAGAATACTCCATCCCGTAGTAGCGAAAGATTCAGGAAACGCAAATAGAAAGTAAAAGGCAGTGCCGCTACTGCGAAACGGGTTGCCAAGATTGCCGAAGCAGAAAGACTACTGATGGCTCCCTTGGTGAGACCAAAGCTTGTACCCCAGATGGCAGTGACGATGAACAACACTGCTATACCCCAAGTGTGAAGATTGTTTGGTGTTCTTTGAAAGTCATTCTTGAGTTCGAGCGTCATTGAGAAGTCTAGTCTATTACTAATTTAACGACATTCCTTCTAGTTAACCCTAAAGAGGTTGACTAGAGTAATAAATGTTAATTATTGAATAGTTTAAACTTTATTTGAGCAATTTTCAACTTATAGTGTGGCTATACATCAACAAAAAAACTGCATTAGTTAACGTAAAATAATTTTTTTATCTATTTATTTGTCAAGTGTTCGTTGTTTTTTAGTACACGGCGCGGCGAGTTGATTGTAAATTATTTAATTTTCCTAATTGATAAAAATACGACGCTTTTTAAGGTCTTGTTTAAAAATGCTATAGTTAGTTGTTTCCAGGTTGTCATTTTACTAACCGGGCTAGCATTATTCCCAGTTGAACACTGATAACCCCTAGTATGGCACTCCCTGACCAATAAAAACTCATAGCCGAAAAATTGCGATCGCGCAGCAAGCTAACACTCTCTAACCCATAGGTTGAAAACGTTGTATAAGCACCTAAAAAACCAGTTGTCACCATCAAACGTACCTCTGGTGGAATTATTGCCATTCGTTCTAAAGCAAAAGTAACAAAAAATCCCATACCCAAACAGCCAGTGAGGTTAATAAAAAAAGTACCATAGGGAAAGGCTGTACCAAAATTTTTAGCAAACCATAACGTCAGATAGTAGCGACTTAATGCACCTGCGATCGCACCGAAACTAATAGCCATAGGAACGCGAAGGTTAGGATCTGATAGCATTTTGGATTTTGGATTTTGGATTTTGGATTTTGTTTCAGTTTAGGACTTACGCCAATGTTTTGTTGAACCACCATCCGTAGGGGCGCATCGAATGCGTCCTCAGTAGATGTAGTCTTATTACTTTGCTGAGTTTACTCAGTCGTCAATTACGCTTATCCAGTAAGCATACATCTCAGTTCCGATATTTTCACCCTCTTCTAAATAAATTTGCTGTAAACAATTTAACAAAGCCTGAGCATAGTTTTCTAAACCAAGCAATTTCAAACTTGTTAAAATTCTTGTCAGGCGGAGGTAGTTATGATTTCCTTCTTCAATCCAATTTAATTTCCGTTCTGGATAGTCATTTGATTTGATAATCTGGATATCTGTATCATCTAGGTTGTTACATTCTAGTCCGTAAAACCGCAGCATTACTTCTAGGGACTTCTTTAAACGTTTTTTCAATTCGTTGCTTGTCCGGAATGCTTGAATAACCTCTTCATTTAGAACAGGTGCATTCTGATTAAATCGACTTCTTTCTTTTAAAGGAAAAAGCCATTGAATGTAGTTATGAATATATTCAAGCTTCTGATAATTCCATGACCAAATCGTTTCTATCATTCGACCTTCCGAATCAGTAGAGTCACCTTGATAGAATGCTAAAATAGCTTCTGGCATAGTGTTGAACATGATAGTATTTAACCTTGGTTTAAGATTGTTTGAAGTTATTGAGGTATAAAATTAAATCACTTGGCAATACTGCGATAATAATAGCTCAGACCGAGTAAACAGGCGATCTGAATCGCACTAATCCCTAAGATAGGATGAAAATCTGGTTTGATGAAATCAATGAGAAAGCGAAATCCTAAATAAGCTACAAGGTAAAACTTAAATAAATCGCCTTCTTCCCGTTGGTAGCGGCTGCGAACCTGTAAAAATACAATTAAAACTAATAAAAAAATAATTTCATAAATTTGAGTCGGATGTCGGTAAATCCCATCCCCAAAATCTACTCCCCACGGTAATGTTGTCGCAATTCCATAGGTGCGATCGCTTAACCCCGTCAAGAAACAGCCAATCCGTCCAACCGCTGTCCCCAGAATTAACGGATACACAAACACATCACCCGTTGACCTTTTAATACCCAACAATTTTTTAGTCAATTCTACACCAATTAATCCCCCCAACAACGCACCAACTATTGTTTTTCCCTGAACTAAAAGTAATAAAAATTGCTGCTGATTCTGTAAAATAAAATCAATATGCTGGAGCAACACTAATCCTTTAGCACCAAGCAAAGCTCCCACCATCCCGCCAACAATAACAGAACTACGTTGAGTTGGGGGAATCGTATCTTTTCGAGAATTTCGTAGAACGAGGCGAAAGGCGATCGCATACGCTAACGACTCAAATAAAACATGAGGATGAATTCGCCAATCCCCAAGCCAAAAATAAACTGGAAAGTTCATTGGTTGTTGGTTGTTAGTTGTTGGTTATTGGTTGTTAGTTGTTGGTT
>DNGI01000286.1:26234-26456 GCA_003486645.1 Cyanobacteria bacterium UBA11370
TTGTTGGTTGTTAGTTGTTGGTTATTGGTAAGGTGTTTCATATCTAAAAAGGCAGTCTTAGTATTGTTAAAACTTTTGTGGAATTGGCATCTTTCCTGTCCCAGCTATACAATTTAAAAGTGTAATAACTTAAACCTTTATGCGTAACGAACAAACAACCAACAACCAATCACCAACAACAAACAACCAATCACAAACAACCAATCACAAACAACAAACAAC
>DNGI01000286.1:26714-36357 GCA_003486645.1 Cyanobacteria bacterium UBA11370
AAACAACAAACAACAAATAACTAATTCGACTGACGACCTAATTCATACACTCCACTACCCATACAAGCTAGAATACCCATACTGATTGCCCAACTGCGACCAAGGGTAATTTCAACCCCATAGTTGCATAAGGCTCCAGCCACTAAAAACGGTACAATACTAAACAGTGAAGCGTAGAATAAATTTTGAGCTTCTCTCCCCTTGCGAGTTCTTTCAAATTCCTCAGCAGAAGTGTAGAGCGATCGCTCCGCAAAATTAAACCAGCGATTGAGTTGTTCCGTTACCCATTGCTTTAAACGCGAGAAGCTTAAATACAATGCTAAAGCCCACAACGAACCTCCGGCGATCGCTGTAGCACTCAGCTCGAATTGAAATGGGAAAATTTCAGTCAGCATCGGCTATTCTACTTTAGAGGGGAACCCGTTAATTATTAATGTATCGTAACAAAAACCTTTGATCAGATCCCCGACTTCTTAGAGAAGTCGGGGATCTTGCCTTCACAAAATATTAACTTGACGTATAATCCCATTGCTGCCAGCCTAGTACAGGATTGTAATTATTGCATTGGGTATCCGCACTTGAACCCTAGCCGTCACGAATTATGAGAGGAAAGAACGTTTATCACATTTTGTCCCAACTCTTCAAACGCCAACCGCATCAAAAGCGTAAGACTCCAAAACGATACTTTCTGCTTTTAGCTGGACTGAGTTTAATTAGTTTAATGACATTGGGAGGACTCCATCACCAACCAGTCCAAGCTTTCGATGTTACACCACCACAAATAGCAACCTCAGCGTCTTGGCAAAAAGGTTCCTTTCCGGTAGAGAATTTTCAAGCCTACACTTCTCCCTATGGTCCCCGTCGTTCTCCCTCTGGATCGGGAACCGAATTTCATCGCGGTTTAGATATTGCAGCGCCTGAAGGTAGCTATATCCGCAACTGGTGGACAGGGCAGGTTATCTCCCTTTCTGATAATACTGCTTGTGGCACATCAATTACTGTCCAATCGGGAGAATGGAAGCATATTTATTGCCACATGAAAGGTCATGTAGAAACCAACAACGGCAATACTTATCTCATTGACCGCGACGGTGGTCTTCAGATTTGGAAAGGTCAACAGGTGTTAACTGGAAACAGAATTGGTCGAGTCGGAATGACAGGTCGCACAACTGGCCCTCATTTACACTGGGGATTAAAGTATGCTGACCAATATATCGACCCAGCCATAGTTCTCCGGGAAATGTATAAGCAACAGACGGTTTCTCGTTATTAGTTGTTGGTTGTTGGTTGTTGGTTGTTGGTTGTTGGTTATTAGTTGTTTATTCTTCCTCATTTGTTATTTATTCTTTGTTATTCGTTGTTCCCTGTTTTTATAGCCCCAACGGACAACAAACAACTAACCACAAACAACAAACAACCAACCACAAACCACTTTTTACCGACTCACCGCCATCTGTTTTTCGGGTAATTGAGTATATTCAGCGACAATTTCCCGGAACTGTTCGCCTTCGATAGTTTCCGAATCCAGTAAAATATCAACCAAACGGTCTACTAATGGTCGATTTTCTCGGATAAGCTGACGCGCTTTTTCATGACAACGCACGGCAATTTCTCGTACTTGTGCATCAATTTTCGTCGCCATTTCTTCGGAATATTCCGATCGCGCTGACCAACCCCCACCCAGAAAGACTTCGTTATCGGGACTTTCCAAAGCAACTGGTCCTAAATCAGACATCCCATAGCGTGTTACCATCTCACGGGAGAGGTTACTGACCGCTCTCAGGTCACTACTGGCACCTTTGGTCACTTCATCATACCCAAACACCTCTTCTTCTGCGGCGCGTCCTCCTAGGAAAATAGTAATTTGGTCGATTAGCCAAGCGCGACTGTACAGCCCACTATCCACCATTTCTTCATTAAATACCTGCTGGGCAAAGCCGCCAATCCCGCCAGAACGGGGAATAATCGTTACTTTGTTCAGCGGGTCAGAATTTTCTAATAAGGTCATTAACAAGGCGTGACCGACCTCGTGATAGGCAATCAGACGTTTTTTCTTACTATCCAACAAGGGATTCAGGGTCATACCAATGGTGACTCGATCAACCGCATCATCAATTTCTAAGGGCGTGATCGCATCTTTGCGTCGCCGTGCGGTTAAAATGGCGGCTTCGTTGAGGAGGTTAGCTAAATCTGCACCGGAAAAACCAGGAGTACGACGGGCGATCGCTTCCAAAGACACTTCCGGATCGAGCTTTTTATTGCGAGCGTGTACCTCTAAAATTCCTAAACGACCATTGTATCCTGGTAAATCGACGGTAACTTGACGGTCAAATCGACCGGGACGTAGTAGTGCGGTATCTAAAACATCGGGACGGTTGGTTGCAGCAATTACAATCACGCCACTATTGCCTTCAAACCCATCCATTTCTGTTAGTAACTGGTTCAGGGTTTGCTCTCGTTCATCATTACCACCCCCAATTCCTGCACCCCGTTGACGACCCACCGCGTCAATTTCATCAATGAAAATTAGGCAAGGTGCATTTTCTTTCGCTTTTCTGAATAAATCCCGCACCCGCGAAGCACCAACTCCCACGAACATCTCCACAAATTCCGAACCGGAGATGCTGAAAAAGGGGACACCTGCTTCTCCAGCCACAGCTTTTGCTAATAACGTTTTACCCGTTCCTGGAGGACCAACTAATAACACACCTCTCGGAATCCGTGCCCCTAAAGCGGTAAAGCGTTCTGTTTCTTTGAGGAAAGTGACAACTTCTTGCAGTTCTTCTTTCGCTTCTTCAATGCCAGCAACATCATTAAAGAAAACCCCGGTTTTCGCTTCCATCTGGAAACGGGCACGGGATTTACCAAAGTTTAACGCTTGTCCCGAACTACTAGCAGAACGACGGAGGATAATCATCAATCCAGCTAGTAATAATAAGAGTAAAAATAAGTTCATCACCAGCCCCAACGCCGCAGAATTATCCGCTGTGGGTTCAACATCATATTCAATGTTGGTATTGCCCAGTTTCTCAATCAACTCCGAATTTTGGTCGAGTAACATCACATCCTGGGGCGGTTCGGAAGAGTTTTGTCCCGTAAGGTGAACGGTGGCAGTACGTCGGGCTGGATCAATTTCTACTTTACTAATTTCACAACTTTTAGCGGGCGATGCGGTTGGGTTGACGTTGCAAGCCTCGATTTTTTCCAATAGCTGCCCATAGCTGAGAGATTTATTAGGGGTTTGTTGCGCTTGGGCGGGTGTACCCAAAACTGCCCCTTGAAAAATTAACAAACTGGCAGCAATACGCCAAAGGGTTCGCGGCGTAACCTCTGGTTTGTTAACGTGAGAAACGCGCTGGTTCATCTGCTTATCATTAGACCTCTGGCATAAATCCATAAAACCCCTCCCCAACCCTCCCCTACAAGGAGAGGGAGCAAGCTTTTTTCCCCGTGAAAAAAAGGCTTCGTCCTTACTCATCTCCCCTTTTAGGGGGGAACGAGAGGGGTCGGGGGGATTAAGGGGGGTCACTTCGACTTTGGCAAGAAGTCTATTGCTCGAACCTTCGGTTGGTTCATGTTTCATCCATGCTCTAATCCAGGAACTGTTCTTCATCCAAAATTTCCTTGCTTATCCAGCCTTGACTCAACCCCTGGGTAAAGTGGGTTACGCTCCAAGTACGTAATCCGGCGTTGAACGATCTTTACCAATTTCTAGTTTAACGAGTCTCAATTGTTGCCGTACTTATGTGACGGTTAACTGTATTGATTGGTTAATGAGTTACAGATTTCAATCTCTAAAGATGTTATACGACAAACCCATAACCAATTACCTACAGCTAAAGCATGAAAATTGCTCCCCATCTCCCCATCTCCCCATCCCCCCCTCTCCTCTCCTCATTGACGACATTCAACCCAACTCGCTATACTAAACGTAGTCGTAATGACTTCGAGTTACTAATTAAACAGTGGGGAGTGGGAAGGAGAGAGGATCTTTAGTACGCTAACTGAGCTAGGTTAAGTTCAGTATTTTTTGATTAGAGGGCTTTAGACATGGTTAAAATTGTTGGGATTAGCGGTAGTTTGCGACCTAAATCTTATAGCTATCAGGCGTTAAAGTTAGCGATTCAGCGAGTGGAAGCGTTGGGTGCATCAGCGGAAGTTCTGGACTTACGAGAGATGCAGTTACCGTTTTGTATTGGGAGTGATGATTATCCGGGTTATCCGGATGTGGTTCGGTTACGAGAAACGGTGCAGAATGCGGATGGTTTGATTCTGGTTTCTCCAGAATATCATGGTAGCGTGAGTGGGGTGTTGAAAAATGCTTTAGATTTGATGAGTTTTGACCATTTATCGGGTAAAGTTTCGGGTTTAATTAGTGTGTTGGGGGGTCAATCGAATAGTAATGCGTTGAATGATTTACGGGTAATTCTGCGTTGGGTTCACGGTTGGGTAATTCCGGAACAGATTGCGATCGGTCAGGCTTGGAAAGCGTTTGGTGAGGATGGTAAGCTTTTGGATGAGAAACTCTCGAAGCGGTTCGATCAGTTTGCTGAGAGTTTGGTGGAAAATACTCGTAGGTTACGTGGGGTTTTGTAGTTGGCAGTTTTAATACTATTTTTAGGGGCATGGCGTGGCTGTGCCCTTTATGATTATGGAGTTACCAGGGGAATAATTGTCTGGTTTTTTGCTGTATTTCTTCCAGATTGTTCTTGAACCAATTTAAGAACGCCATTTGCTATCTCCACTTCTTCTGGATCAATTGGGTATTTTAAGATTTGCTCTAATCCATTAATAATACAGTCTAATCCTCCTGGAAGAGTCAGAAACTGGTCAAGAATTTCGTGCCGTAATTCCCAGTCCCATTCATCAGGAGTATAGCAACCCTTTATTATGACTGGGAACAGCCTCACCTAAAAGAATTTGACCAGTATTCGGAATAATGTGAATCCACCCTAGTTCTTTCAGGCGATGAGTCAGATTGGATATAGTTACACCAAGCTCATCTTTCATAATATATAGGTCATGCCAGTTAGTTAAATCACGTCCTAGCCGTTTCTCTTTCAAAATATGTCTGGGCATCAGTAAGCAACTGGCGAAATACTGAGCTTGCCATTCAATCGAGCGAGTTTCCTTCTGATTATTGGTACTACGGCATAAAAATGGCTGTAAATTAAACTGAATGCCAGTCTCTTGCCGCTCTAGCAATTTATCAACTCCATCTGTATCAATATGAAGTATCCAGTGTCCTATTTCATGAGCAATTGTCGATGCTTCAAATCCATTAGGGAGTTTAAGAATATCCTCATTGATTTCAATAAGACGCTTTAGTGGAAAAATCCGAGCTGCGATAAGTTCTTCATCATCTTCATCTATTTTCTCCCAAACAACAGCCAATTGAAGAAAGTCAGCAACACGGCTGGCATCTAAAGGATATGTAGGAGTGTATTTAGGATTTTCCTGCATCCGTTTGAGAAGCTCATTAGCCAGACGCTCAATTTCATCTTTTTCATAAAAGCGGTAGGGCTTAAAGATCCTCAACTTCACTTCTCCTCAATCTCTGGTCGTGTCTGTATTATTTCAAATTATTCCTGGAACTCAGGCTCGCATTCTTGATCTCTCTGCAATTGACGGAGTAGAGCTGGCATTTCTTTGTAGTTCTCTCTGATAAGCTTCTGATAACAGTGAGGAATACGACCAGCTAAGAAAATTAACTCTTCTTCATCCAAATCTAGGTTTCGTGCTAACAGGCGAATGCTTTCCTCGCTTGGGGGAGTATCAGCGCGGTCATTTTCTAGTTTGGACAAATAGGTGAAATGTAACTTAACACGGTCCGCCAAGTCTCGTTGACTATATCCCTTCCCTCGACGAGCTTCACAGATAATTTGTCCAAAGGTTTTTTTCATCTAGGATTTTCCCAATGATATTGTAATCATTTTAATGCCCCGTACAGTTATAAACTATTGTGTTGGCTAAACAAGCAACATGATTAATTAATCAACATATACATAGAGTTTGATTGGATAGCTATAGTGAATAATAGATTTGTAAATACTTCCACCAGAACTATAAACTCATGGTAAGAACTTGGTTGCCTTTTGTAAGTTATAATTTGTGGTTGCAATTCGCTCCAGCAGTAGGGCAAGAGCGCTGGCATTGCGATATGAAGCGGGGTTTTGATAGGGCGCGAAAGCGAGAACCCCAGGTTGCTGAACTCTTGGCACAGGACAATATAGCTCAGCGTATTGGCATACTAGCACAAGGCGGGGTTTACGAATTTCATAAAGACCCTCTAATGTTGTACCAAAGAGATGCTGTGCAGAAAGTTGCAGAGATTCTACAATTGAGCCAAGAGTCAGCCATTGTTCGAGATCGAGTTATTTCTATAGTTGAAAACTACAAAAATAATCCGATTCTCTTCGGGAAGCAAATCGTCAAACTGAGCCGGGGAAATGAAGGGTTTCCAGAACCTATTATAATGCAGCATGGTAACTATAAAATCAATTTATTCGCTGCTATCGATTGCATTTTTAGAGAGGAAGATCAAACACTACACATCTTGGATTTTAAGACAGGTAAATCTGACTTCGATCTGCGACAGGCTTATGTTTACCTACTAACCGCTTCTTATTTGTACCCTCAGCAAAAAGCTGTTGCTTCTTTCTACAACTTGGAAACTTGTAAGTGGTCTGATAATTTCTCTGCAACACCGTCTCAGTTGAAAGCTATCCAGGCAGAATTAATAAGGATAGCTCAACAGCATCAAAAGGATTTAAACCGCTACCGCCAAAACCAATCAGATTTTAACCAAATTTTTCTTCCTAATCCAGGTACAGCTTGTCTGTACTGTGCATTTAGTTCTATTTGCCAATTCTCTGTTTCTGAGGTATCTATATGACAGCTACTGGGGTTCAAACTTCTCCATCTCTAATATTTTTGAGCGAAATTTTTCCGATAACTATCTCAAACTCCAACTTCGTTTGCTTTCAACTGAATCCTAAAGTAGGACGAGAAGATGGGAACCGATTAAGCTTCCATCTGAGCTATAACTTAAAGAGAATGGTTGTGATTTGGCATGACGGGTATTTCTATACCCTGGGGTTGCCCAATATGCCTATGCCTCCTCTAGAAGAATGGCAGGACATACTAGAGGATGTTAGAGAAAAATTGAAAGATTTTGAGAACCGCTACTACCTAATCGAATTAGTCGATCAGTTTCAGGTAACGCCTGCTATCCTGTCTCAGCTTGCTTTCCAGGTTTTAAGGAAAACTCAATTTAAATCACCTGATGCTATTCCTCCTACGAATAAGGTTGCAGTCAAGCGCGAACTTGATTTTTGGGCAGAAACTATCGAGCTACAGTCAGAGTTAAAGCCTGCTGTTAGCTTGACAGTTCACAGCAGCATTTTATACCAAGAAAATTTAGAACACTTCTATCAAAATAATCCTCATAAAAATTTAATTGATTTGAAAGTTCGAGATATTGAATTAAGGAGTTACGGTACTATTACTCAACTTCCTGGGACTGTAGGGCAACACAGAGATAAACTCATTAAACAGGCAAATCGTGATAGCACTAAGCAAGCACTCCGAGATGCTCCAGATGGCCAGCCTCTCGTAACTGTAGAGTTTAAAAATAGAGAGCAACGTCACTATCCTATGGTACTTCTGCGTCCCTGTGTATCTCCTGAAACTGCTGATAGGTTTGAAGTAGACTATGGCAAATTACTAAAAGCAACTAAAATTGCTCACAAAGACCGAATAGACCTTTTAAACTCCTATAAAAAAACAGCTAAAAATGCTCTATCTGCTTATGGATTTCAGCTATCGGATATGATCGATAGCTATCACTACCATTCTTTATTCTGGCAACCATCAGTTCCTTTTAAGGAAACTCCATTATTGTTTGGCAAGCAAGTTAAGGGTTTTAGGGATCAAATTTTAAAAGGACTGTCTAAAGGTGGAGTTTATAGGCATCATAAGAATTATCAGGCTCCATCAACAGTAATTCGTATTGCAGCTTTAAAAATTTGTGATTTGAGCTTGAATCGTTTTTTGGAGGCACTTAGGACAAATCTAAAAAGATATGGATTTAATAGTGAGATTGTTACCAAAAGACCTGTACAAGTAAGTACTTTGGCTGGAGCCGATATTAGAGCACAAATAGATAAAGCAGTTGATGAATTAATTGCTATTCCCCATGATATCGTTTTAACATTTTTACCCCAAAGTGATCGCAATACTGATGAAGACGACGGTGGTAGCCTTTATCATCGGATATATTCACGATTGTTGCGACGGCAAATGGCTAGTCAAGTGATTTATGCTGATACGTTAAGTACTGTTGAACACCGACAAATTCTCAATCAGGTGGTTCCAGGAATTCTGGCTAAACTGGGCAATTTACCTTTTGTTTTGGCTGATGAAATAGAGATTGCTGACTATTTTGTTGGATTGGATATTTCGAGAGAGTCTAAGCAAAGGTTGCCCGGAACCAAAAATGCCTGTGCGAGTATTCGTCTCTATGGCAAACAAGGAGAATTTATTCGCTACCAGCTAGAAGACGCTTTGATTGATGGTGAGGAAATTCCTCAAAAATTTCTAGAAACATTGCTACGGGAAGCTGAACTAAGAGAAAAGACTGTCCTAATTTACCGGGATGGACTTTTTCGTGGCAAAGAAGTAGAAAATTTACTTGAATGGGGAAGAGCAATCGGATCGAAGTTTATTCTAGTGGAATGTTCCAAATCTTATATTCCTCGACTGTACAATCTCAGTCAAGGAGTAGTTCTTGCACCAGATAAAGGTTTGGCACTACGCTTGTCATCTCGTGAGGCAATTCTGATAACGACTAAGGTTTCCCCGAATGTTGGTTTAGCTCGTCCTCTGCGTTTAAAGGTTAATGAGGCGGGACACCAAGCATCAATTGAGAGTATTCTAGACACCACTTTGAAACTAACATTACTACATCATGGAGCGCTGCAAACCCCTCGTTTGCCAATGCCACTTTATGGATCGGATCGCATGGCTTATCTGCGTTTAAAAGGAATTTATCCTACGAATCTGCTGGAGGGCGATCACCAATTTTGGTTATAGTACGATCGCCAATCTTGTAGGTTAGGTTGACGAAACAAAACCCAACAAACCAACCTCTCTATCTGTTATCTTGAATAATCAACCTATCCTTTGAATGAATCCTAATAACCATGATCTAAAAGATAAATCCGACAATACTCAAACAGCAAAAGACTATATTGGTCGAATTGCTAAACAACTGTTAACTGATTATCAACAAACTAAAGAAGAGAGGCATAATCTAGCATTATGGGAAGAGTCACAAGAGTTCACTATCTTAGGTGTCATCGAGATTTTTACCACTGATATTCGAGGATATGCCTCCCAAGTAATCACCAGCGATAATTTATTAAATCACCAAGAAATAGGGAAAAATTTAGATAAATTAAAAATCTTTAATATTCCCTATTTTAGAGAGTGGTACTTTGCTCCTGAATCGAATTATCCCCAAATAAAACGCTATGTGGAGACCTTGAACTATCTGCGTTTATTAATTATTGAATATCTCAATGGCGTAATCTCCTCCAAATAAAGACAAGGAGGACAACGAAGACAAGGAAGACAAGGAAGA
>DNGI01000286.1:36586-40657 GCA_003486645.1 Cyanobacteria bacterium UBA11370
GACAAGGGAGAGGTATTTTACAAATCATTTAGAATGGCTATATCCCTCTGTTTATAATTAAAAGAACCTAACCCTCAAAAACAATGAAAACCTTTACTCAAAATCAGTTAAATAATCTTTACGAAATCGATGAACATCTGTGGCTAGAAGAAACGATCAAAATCCTCAAGGAAAACCGATTATATGACTTGAATGTAGAAAATTTAATTGAGGAATTGGAGAGTTTGAGTAAAAAGGATAAAAACAGAGTTAGCAGTTTTTTAGAACAAATTATTAGACATTTCCTATTGCTGCAATATTGGACAATAGAATATGAAAGAAACAAAAATCATTGGCGTGCAGAAATCATCAGCTTGCGAACTCAATTAAAAAAATACCTGACGACTAATTTACATAACTATTTAGCTGATGAATTAAATCTTATCTATCAAGACGCTTTAGAATATGTCCAGGAAAAAACAGGCTTCTCTATAGATTTTCCTGAAGAATGCCCTTACACTTTAGAGCAATTATTAGATAAAAAATGGTTCAATGATAATGTAACTTAAAATCTGATTAGCTTACCTCACTTGTTTTAACAAGAGTGGGAATCAGGTAAAATTAATGCGGCGATAGATTTCAGTCAAGGGAATTTCTACGTTTAAACTGTGCAGCAGGATTGTCCGCTCAAGGTGAGAGTGAACTTGCCATAGCCAGCGATCATTACTGTTACGATCAAGGTTGTGATACTGCTCAATGTAGGGTTCAGTTTGGCTGACAAGCAGATATTCACAAAAGCTGGCAAGAGAGCGATATTTTCTGAACTTTTCGCCGCGATCATAGGCTTCGGTAGAGGGTGATAAAACTTCAACAATGAGTAAAGGATTGAGAATTTCATCATTGCGATCGCCGTTGAACTCTGGGAAGCCCTTAACAACCATCAAATCCGTATAAGTACCACATTGATATTCCGGAATCCAAACTCGCAAATCGCTGTTATACAAACGAAAATCGGTGTCTCTCAGCAAAAACCCCAAGTAAATTAATAAATTGCTAGCGATCGCACTGTGGGCTTCTGAACCTCCCGACATCTTAATTATCTCTCCATTGCGGTATTCATGGCGTTCTGGATTGGTTTCTTCCATCGCCCGATACTCGTCTAATGTCAGGTGAGTCGTTATTACCTCTGAGAAACTGGTTTGAGCAAAGACCACAATCTGACCTCTTTCATGATTAGCTCTAAAACTATTATCAGCTCTTTTTGTCCGTCGTCAGTTGTCCGTTATCCGTTGCTACTGACGACCGATCGCGCTCCAACTTACACTCTTCCCAAGTTTATATTATGCAGTGCGAGTTTAATTTGATATCTTTCAACAGATATTTGGGCAAATTCACGCTTAAAAAAAGCTTCATAAACACCTATAGGTACTGCCAAATAATGAACAGGATTAGAGACAATTTTTCGTTTTTCCTCTCTTAATCGTAAATAAGCTAATGGAACAGTCTCCAGCGGCGATCGCACCCTCCTCCCTCTGTACCTCCCACACCTCCACCAAATCAGCTTTAAGACTAAGCCCCAGAAACCCTCAACTGTATCAAACTCTACTGAATTCAATCGGTAAATCGATTATGGTCAAAGGATTATTACAAAATGTAATGTAAGTTGCAGACTTTATGCGGATTGAGCAGTTACAAGCGTTTCTGGCTGTTGCTGAGACAGGGAATTTCGGGCAAGCGGCTCGCAAATGCGGCGTTACCCAGTCCACGATCAGCCGACAAATTCAGTCCCTAGAAGCTGACTTGGGTGTATCTCTATTTCATCGTACCGCTCAGGCAAAGTTGACCCTAGGTGGGGAACAGTTCTTACCTCGCGTCCGTAAAATTTGTCAGGAGTGGCATAATGCAACCCAAGAACTCGCCGATTTAATGGCAGGGAAACAACCCGAACTCTGTGTCGCCGCAATTCATTCAGTCTGTGCCCACTACTTACCGCCAGTATTACAGAAATTTTGCCGCAAGTACCCCGACGTGCAATTGCGGGTGACAGCATTAGGAAGCGATCGCGCCTTGAAAGTGTTGCGAGATGGTTTAGTTGATGTGGCGATCGTGATGAATAATCGCTTATTAACCGCGAGTTCCGAAATGGTGGTGGATGTCCTCTACAATGAGCCAATTCAAGTTTTGATGTCGGCAAAACACCCACTAACTCATTATGATCCAGTCCCTTGGTCTGAACTTGTAAAATACCCCCAAGTTATGTTTAAAGATGGCTACGGGATGCAACGTCTTGTGCAAGAATGGTTTTCTCGACAAGGTGCTACCCTTCAGACGATGATGGAACTAAATACCCTAGAAGGGTTTCGTGGGGTAGTTCGTCAAGGAGAACTGATTGCCTTATTACCTCAATCGGCTTTAGTAGATGCAATCACCGATCCTACCCTAGCGGTGCGATCGCTGGCTCATCTCCCTGGAACACTGCCATTAGTCGGTAACGTCTCGCCCTTTGATGCTAACCTAACTCGTCAAGTGGTGATGGTGACAACTCAAGACCGTCTACAGATTCCCCCGATTCAGTACTTTTGTCAATTAGTACGCCAAATCGAGAAGACAAAAATTGAGGCTTCGTCGTTAGTTTTAAGTGCTTAATGGTTCGTTGTTGGTTGTTTGTTGTTTGTTGTTCGTTGTTTGTTTTCAGTTCTATAGCATTTCTCATGCTCGTGAGGTAGAGAACTAATCCCTTTAAGGCAGAAGCAAAGAAAGGAAAAAGAGAAGAAGGGAAGTCTATCTCCTAATATTGTAGGAAACGGTATAACAAATAACAAACAACCAACAACCAACAACCAATAACAAACAACCAACAACAAATGACTTATGAGTAATGCGTTTAGAGAATTATTAAAAAAAGTAGGGAGTGGCACTCATACGGGGGAAGATTTAAGCCGTCAGGAAGCGGAAATGGCTACCCGGATGATGTTGTTGCAAGAAGCAACACCTGCTCAAATTGGTGCGTTTATGATTGCTCACCGGATTAAACGACCGACGAGTGAAGAAATAGCAGGAATGCTCGATGCTTATGATAAGCTGGGACCAAAGTTACAACCGTGGGAACTAGAGAATCGGGAAAATTCTCAATTAACCTCTTCAACTCAAAACTCAAAACTTAAAACTCAAAACTTAGTAGTATTTGGAACGCCGTATGATGGGCGATCGCGCACTGCCTCGGTAACACCTTTAACAGCGCTTCTTCTTGCTGCGGCTGGAGTTCCTGTGGTGATGCACGGTGGGGATTGTATGCCGACGAAGTATGGAATTCCCTTAATTGAAATTTGGCAAGGATTGGGTGTTGATTTTTCTAAATTAACCCTGACAGACGTTCAGCAATTGTTGGCAAAAACGGGAATAGGATTTATCTATCTCCCCCAACATTTTCCCGAAGCACAGGGTTTAGTTCCTTACCGAGATCAAATTGGCAAACGTCCACCCACAGCAACGATGGAGTTAATCTGGTCTCCTTATGCAGGAGAGGCTCATATTGTTGCAGGCTATGTCCATCCTCCCACAGAAGAGCGCTTTCGAGACACCTTTGAGTTGCGAGGGGTTTCTCAGTTCACGCTAGTGAAAGGGTTGGAGGGTAGCTGTGATTTACCCCGCGATCGCACCGCTATTATTGCAATTAATCAACCTGATACCAGTGAAGGGTTTGAACGCTTGCTTTTACATCCCCGCGACTATGGTTTTGCAGCGAAAGAAGTGCCTTTTGATTCTACCTCTCAGCTATTAGCACAAATGCACGACGTGTTGGCTGGCAAATCTTCAGAATTACTGCAATCTGCCATCTGGAATGGCGGGTTTTACCTGTGGCGTTGTGGTGTTTGCTCCGATTTAGCCAGTGGTTTTGCTAAAGCGGAAATCCTTTTCACAGAAGGTTATGTAGCTGACAAACTTAAAGAAATTAGTCAATTCAGATCTTGCACCAGCCCGCACAACTCGCCAGTGATTAAAACCACTGTCTAATAGTTCAAGTCGGTTGAAACTCAGATCTTGCACCACTCGCAACAAGCCCTAGCGAATGGAATTCGCGGCTATAAAACC
>DNGI01000286.1:40951-42174 GCA_003486645.1 Cyanobacteria bacterium UBA11370
CGGTTTCAACCGCCCTATTGAGATTGGTGCAAGATCTGAGTTGAAACCGACTCCAATCATCGATTTCAGTCCGTTAAAAGTGAGGTCTTGCAGTATTCTCAAGCTTGCTTCATAATCCGTCAGGGAATAAATTCCCTGCCTAATAGCACCAAGTCCATTGAAATGGACTAAAATTCTTTTCTAGTCCTCTTTGAGAGGACTTTAGCTATAAGACAGTGGTTTTAACCACTGGCGGTTTGTTGCAACTGGTGCAAAATCTCAATTTTAACGGACTTAGTGCTATAAGATCTAAGAATTTATTCTCTGGCGATTGTTGCGACTAGTACAAGATCTGAGTCTTCCAAAATCCTTGCATGATATGAGTAATCAAAAAATTTATCGATTAACAAGCCGAGTAATAGGGTGTTCCCTATTTGTAGTTTTCAGTTGTGCGGCATTACCTGTTAAAGCCCAATTCCGGAATAATTTTGCGGTACAATTTGAGGAGCAATGTCAACGAGCGAGAGTAGGGGCAGTAGCTAATCTGAGCGATCGCACTCAATACGATATAACTCAAGAACAATCCTATGGTTTACCTAGCCAAAATCGACCTAGTTTTGCAGGTTGCGATCTCAGGGCGGCAGATCTCAGAGGAGCGAATTTAAAGAATATTGATTTCAGTGCTGCTAATTTTAGCCCTAGAACTTCTGTTCAACAAGCAATAGTCAGAGAAACTCCATCGGATTTAACAGCAGCTAATCTCAGCGAAGCAAAGTTGGATTATGCTAACCTGACAAACGCCATTTTAACCAATGCCAATTTACAAGGCGCTCGTTTGTACGATACTAATTTAAGCGGTGCCCAATTGACGTATGCAAACCTGAGCGGAACGTTTGCTTCGCACATCATATTATATGGTGCTAATTTGAGCGGAGCAACTTTAACATTGGGAGATTTTACCTCGGCGAGAATGGCAACGGCTGATTTAAGTAATAGCAATTTGTCTAAAACTAAATTGATTTTAGCTGATTTAAGAAATGTCAATTTCAGCGGTGCTAATCTCACCGAAGCTAATTTAGCGGGTGCCAATCTCACGGAGGCTAACTTACGCGGTGCTACGGGAGTGAACTTGAGTGGTGTTAATTTGTGCCGAACAACTTTGCCAGATGGGACAATATCGGATCGAGATTGTAATGGTGATTAGTTGTTAGTTGTTAGTTGTTAGTTGTTAGGTGTTGGTTGTT
>DNGI01000286.1:42418-42541 GCA_003486645.1 Cyanobacteria bacterium UBA11370
TTGTTGGTTGTTGGTTATTTTTTATGGACAAAGGAGTCCTAACAAATTATACCATTTTGCATTGTGGATTAGAGAAGAGACACTCTATCAGAATTTCAGGAACTCATGTGTCGCATTTCTTTT
>DNGI01000286.1:42793-48494 GCA_003486645.1 Cyanobacteria bacterium UBA11370
ATTACAAACAACCAACAACAAACAACCAACAACAAATACAACAACTAACGCGCAAAATCATCAGCGGCAATACAAGTTTCTAGTGCCCTAGGGGGTGAAAAATCAATCTCACGACTTAAACCGATCGCACATTCAGAAAAGCGCAGAGGCAAAAGGCTACGGCGGCAGTGATCTAATACTGAACCTGGGTCTGCATCTTGCAGATATTTGTTAATATTTACTGTACAACTTGCTAATTCTAACGGTCGTCGGACTCGTCGGCAAGCCACTAAAGCATCATCAGCGGCAATGGGTGTTAGATCTTTAATTTTAAGGACGCATAGAGACAAGTCTTTAGGTTCAAGTGCTTCGCCACAAGCTTGTGATGCTAGTTCTCTAGAAAGTTCGGCACGTAAAAGTTCAGCGGCACAAATTTGAAACTGATCAACCCCTGCAATAGCGGGAGTATGGGGAATTGCTAGGGCAAATAAGCTAGCTGTTATGAACTGACTAGTACAGAATTTCCAGAAGGACATAAAGGTGTAGTTTCTTGAATTTGGACGGCATTTAGTAGGATTTTTCCTACTTGTTATTTTCATAGTTTTCAAAGAATTTATGTACTGATATTGGACTGAAATTTTGTACTGATTGCGATACAAACACCCGCCAATACAAAAGCGATCGCTCCCCAGAAGGCGGTATTTATGGGTGTCATTACACTTAAACTCGACGGAGGCACTAGTAACCCAAACAGACTTGCAGCAATTCCTACTCCCCCAAAATACATCCCAGTTCCTAACCCTGCACGTTGAGGGGGTACTAAGGACAAGGCATAAGGAATGGTTCCATTAATAATTAAACTGAACACCGCCACTAAACCAACGATGGCTACTAATCCAATTAAAGCGTTAGGAACCAATACCATCAACATCATTAATCCAACAGTTGCAGTAATACCATAAAGCATGGCGCGATGGTTGCCTAGTTTAACAGCGATCGCACCTGCTGGCAATGCCGAAAACGCTAAGGCTAGTGCAATCACAAACATTACTAACTTAATATCAGCAGCGCTAAACTGATTTTTCACTACCTTTTGAATCGTTTGCATCAGGAAACTTGAACCTAATGCTACACCCATCCCCGTAATAAAAATTAATCCTAAAATGGGGAGTGGGGAGTGGGGAGTGGGGAGTGGGGAAGATGTGGGAGAGTCGGGTGGGTGGACAAATCGGAGAATTGCGGCGGCGGCTAATAATACAAAAGAAGCGATCGCAAACGTAATAGCAGCCCCCCATCCTAAAATAATTTGACTGGTAAAGGCTGAGAAAGCACCAATTAATCCACCTATTAACGTTAACAAACTTGCGGCTAGAGGTAAAGCGCTAGGTGTGGCATATTGCCCTAACAAACATATCGTTGGAGAACGAAACACGTTCATTGCTAAAGCCCAAGCAATGAGTACCACAGGCAAGCTCCAGCGCCATGCAACAGAACCAAAGATAACAACAACTGGGATACTAATAAACAGTGCTGATGCCAGGATAACTCCTCCAATAATAAAGGGAAACCGCGTTCCTATCCAACGCTTCATTTTGTCTGACAAACCGCCTATTGTAGGTTCTATTATGGCTGTCAGGAAGTTTTCAATAATGAGCAAAGTTGTTGCTAATGCCTCAGCAAAACCAAACTCCATTAAAAGCTTAGGCAAGTACAATTTATAAATCACCCAACAGAGAGTAATTGCCGCCTGCATCGCGGTTAATCCCCCGACTTGTAACCACAGAACTCTGGGCTGAGATTGAGTTGGAGGTACTGCGTTGACGAGGTTTTCGGGCATATTTACTAAGGAATCATTTTTGGGTATTTCTGGGGAAGATGCTACACTAATTCTTGCTCAACTTGCTAGACTAATGGCTTAAGGCACAGCCAAAATAACCAACAATAATTTTATTGAGATGAACTCAACCCTTTATGAAAAGGACTATTATCTCTGGCTGGAAAACACCGCCTCTCTGCTGCGAGATGGGCAACTTCATAAGCTGGACATTCCTAATTTAATTGCAGAAATTGAAGATATGGGCAGGCGTGAGACACGGACTGTTTATAGCAATCTGAAAATTTTGTTGATGCACCTGCTTAAGTATAGATACCAACCAGAGAAACGTTCCAATAGTTGGAGAACTACTATTGAAGAACATCGACAAAGAATACAAGAAGCATTTGAGGATAGTCCCAGCCTGAAAAATTATTTCACAGAACAATGGACTGTGGGTAAGTGTTATCAAGATGCTAAAAGACTAGCCGCCAAAGAAACTGGATTAGCCTTAGATGCCTTCCCCTCTGAATCCCCCTTTACTCCAGAAGACACTCTGAACCCTGACTACTTGCCTGAGTAAAAATACAATACCAAATAAGCGATCATATATTTATACCACTATCCCCTTTGTCTCCCTTGTCTCCCTTGTCTCCCTTGTCTCCCCTGTCTCCCTTCTCTCCCTCACCTCTTACCCCTTCTTAAAACTATTTGTGTAACGTAAGGGATGCACCCTTTAGGCAGTGAGAAATGGGGAATAGCAGATGATATTTCTTTTATCCCCATTTCCCTTTTCAATTAATACTCCGGAACCGAAGGGTCAATTTCCCGACTCCAAGCGGTAATTCCACCCTTAATATTAGTCCCTTCAATTCCCGCTTCTTTAAGGATGCCTAACGCTTTTGCTGACCGTCCTCCCATCTTACAATGAGCAATTAATCGATGCCCATTTAGGACTTCCTTAACTTTTTCAACACCTGAACCTTGTTCAATATCTGGTAAGGGAATTAATACCGATCCAGGAATTTTAGCAATCTCATATTCATTGGGATTGCGGACATCAATAAGAACAAAATCCTTCGCCCCACTATCGAGGAGTTCTTTAAGTTCATGAACGGTCATTTCTTGCATTTCCATCAGCCGTTTTGCCTCCTGTTCTTTCGCTTGAGTAATTCCACAGAATTGTTCGTAATCAACTAATTTCTCAATAATGGGACGTTCGGGATTGGGTCGCAGCTTGAGTTCCCGAAAGGTCATATTCAAAGCGTTGTAGAGTAATAACCGTCCACTGAGAGTTGTGCCTTTGCCCAGAATAATTTTAACGGTTTCTGTTGCCTGGATGAGACCGATAATTCCTGGCAAAATGCCTAAGACACCGCCTTCAGCACAGGAGGGCACCAGTCCCGGCGGTGGGGGTTCAGGAAAGAGATCCCGGTAGTTGGGTCCACCTTCATAGTTAAATAAGGTTGCTTGACCTTCAAACCTCAAAATTGACCCGTAGACGTTCGGTTTTCCTAGCAAGACGCAAGCGTCATTCACCAGGTAACGGGTAGGGAAATTATCAGTCCCATCTACGACAATATCGTAGGGTTTCATAATCTCCAGGGCATTCTCGGATGTCAGGCGAGTTTCGTAAAGATCCACCTGACAGTTCGGATTAATTTCCAGAATTCGGGTTTTGGCGGACTCAATTTTCGGTTTACCTACCCAGGAAGTCCCATGAATCACCTGACGTTGCAGGTTAGAACTATCGACGATATCAAAATCAACGATTCCGATCCGTCCAATGCCAGCCGCCGCAAGGTACAGTAACAGGGGTGAACCGAGTCCACCCGTACCAATACACAAGACACTAGCAGCTTTGAGGCGTTTTTGCCCGTCGAGTCCAACTTCTGGCAAAATCAGATGTCGGGAATAGCGTTCGTATTCTTCTCGTGTGAGCTGGATATCATCCAGATTTGGGTTTAGCATGGTGATTTAGTAAGGAGCTTCAAGGGTTCGTGATCGTCTCAAGGCTTGGGTATGGAGTATGAAAAATTTTAGGTGATCAGGGCTGAATTTTTAATTACGGATCTTAACTCAAAACTCAAAACTCTCTATTCCCCACACCCTATCCATTGACCGTGAGAATTTCCTCTCTTCTGAAGTGGCGATCGCTATCGAGACTCCAGCTTAGGATGTCACACGCTACACCTTGTTGAACGGAAATTATAATATATGAGTACTGCGACCAAGCGATCGCGCGATCACTTTCCGAGGGTACGGCGGGATGATCGGGGTGAGAGTGGTAGATTCCGATTATATCTAACTGGCGATCGCGTGCTTGTTTTTGGGCTTTAAACATCTCGTCTGGCGCAATACTGAAGCGGTTGCGTTTGGTCGATGACGGTTGAACGATACCCTCAATCGTTTGAAACACCTCTGCCGTTTCCTCGTTCCAGCTATTTTCTGTGGGTAAAACTTCGATTAAGGTTTTAATATCACCCGTAAGTTGACCCAGGAGTAAACCACAGCACTCTTCAGGATAGACACGTTCTGCATGGCTTTGCATAACCTGGAGATGGTGAGAGTCGAGTTTGAGGAGTGATATCATGTCCGCTTGAATAACCTAAAAAAAGATTGAGGGGGAGAGGGGGAGAGGGGGTGAGATTTTAGGATGGGTGATGATCTGGACATCCTAATCCTATGACAAGGTTTTTCTGAATTAATTGAGATGATTTGGGTTTAGAATTAGCTACATTCTATGCTTGTATTATGACTACACTAATATCTAAAAGGATTTTAACTAATTTTTAATCATGGAACGGGGTTTACTTTGGTTGCCGTTACTGGCAGTATTTAGTTGGCTAGCTTGGTCGGGTTGGAATGAATATCAAAAAGTTGAAGCCTATCGCCATTGGGCGCAGCAGTTTGACCGGGCAAAGTATGATATTTATGCGGTATTGGGGCAAAAAAATAGCGAATTGACGTGGGGAAAACCGACTCGTTCTGAACCCATTAATTTAGAAACCTTTTCTCTTCAAGATGTAGACTCTATTCGATTACTAGTGGATAAAGAGGTAGCAGATTTAGAGAAACCGCCGAATAAAGGTCGTGCGATCGCCTTGGAGTTTCTCTTAAAAAACTCGGCTAATTCTATTAAAATTCCCTTTACCGAAATTCCTCTCGCTGTCGAGTGGGGAAAGTTCCTTCAGCAGGAATTACACAAAAAGGAGAATAACCAATAGACACTTTACTCCAATATACTCCAATTTAAAATTAGGCGTTAGTACGAACATAACGTTTTGCTTCATCAGACTCCAAGAAGTTGTGATAAGCTTCAGAATCTCCACCAAAGGAATCAACAGAAATTTTGGGAATAACTTTGTAGAACATCGCCTGAATTTCTTCCACAGAAAGAGGTTGTCTTTCACAATAGGCGATCGCAATTCCCCGAAACTCTGGAATATCTTCTAGAATTGGTTCGTATCGTTCAACTTTGACCACAACCCACTCCGTTGGTACAACACTATAAACTCGCATTGCATTACCAACCTCTTCGATATGACACTCCAGACGTTCCCCAATTTTGATCCGGCATTTTTCAATAGGACGATAACTGTAGGATGTGCGAAGGACTCGCGTAAGAACTCCCTCGACTAAGCGATCTCCACTCAGTTTGATCCACTTTTCTCCTGACTTTGCCATATAAATAATCATCATTGGCTTTCCCTCTACAGGATCGTATATTTCCAACTCTTCCATTCAGTGTTCTCCTATTCTTGATGATCACTCCACATTTCCCAAAAACTGAGCTGTTTTCCCTCAAATACACAGTCTACAGGTAAAATATTACGACTGGTTTGTTTAACTTCAATTAAGCAAAAATACCTGGCGATTGGAAATCGCGGCTACACAAACAAAGCCTGC
>DNGI01000286.1:48779-58502 GCA_003486645.1 Cyanobacteria bacterium UBA11370
TTTGCAAATACGGGATGCTCCCCAGCAGGATGGATATTTCGTTCGTCATCTTCAGATTTTTCTTTCTTTTTATCCCACATTACTCTTTAAACCCATAAGTTTATCAAAGGATGAGCTTCTAAAATTACCATAAAAACTCTGCAATAACTGCAAAGTGATCGGAAACCCAAATTCCTTGCCATTGACTATTGTCTACTTTCACATCCTGTAAACTAATACGGCTATCGTAATAAATGGTATCGACAGCAGCAAACGCTTTACCTGTAAAATCATGAAAACTGAGTTGATCCTCTAATTTCAAGTTTACTAGAGCATCGTTTAAGGTTATACCATTGGGTAACGGACGAGAAAGGGACTCTCGTGGAACAGTACCCGGATCAGCATTAAAGTCTCCTGTGAGGAATAGATAAGTATTTTCGGGATGGAATGGAGTTAAGCGATCGCGGATTAATTCTGCTCCCAATTCTCGCGCTTTAGCACTTTTATAATCGAGATGAGTATTGACGCAAGTTAGGCTTTTTGATTCACCCGTTAGGGTAAATATTGCCCAAGTAACCATTCGTGGCAATGGATTACCCCATTCTGAACTAATACTACCAGGAATTTCGGGGGTATTGCTTAAGAAAAAATCACCCGTCTCAATACAATTTAGGCGTTGAGTATGGTAGAAGATAGCGCAATGCTCATTAGTCCCTGTGCCTGTGCGATCGCATCCTACACTTTGGTAATTTGGGAGGAGTCGGTGTAAGTCTAAAAGTTGATGAGCTTTGCCTTCCTGAGTGCCGATAATATCAGGTTTGTAGTGGTTGATCAGGGCTGCGATAGCATTTTTACGTACTATCCAAGCATTGTTACCGCGATCGGGCTTGTCGTAACGTAGGTTTAAGGTGATGAGTTTGAGATTCATATGTTGAACAATTAACTCAAGTTGCTAATAGCTAATAGACCTCTCCAAAAATGCTCAAAACCATTCATAGAATTTGCTTCGGGAAACAAACTATAAAATGTCTGAAAAGGTGAATAGTTTTTCTATAGCATACCTCCTGAAACTGAATCTGGAGGATAGAATGAACTTACCGCCACTCAATGAAACTGCTATGAGCCTCACCCTCCCTACTGAACTACTGCAAACAGCCAAAATGACTGAAGCAGAAATGCTTCGGGAAATTGCCATTATGCTCTATCAACAACAGCGCATTCAGCTTGAACAAGCAGCGCAACTAACTGGAGTTCCCATCAATGATTTTTACCAATTGTTAGTCAGCCGTAATCTTGTCACTCCACCCACTGATCCTGATGATGAACCTAACGAAATCATCCTCGCCAGTCTCCGCACCTCTCTTCAGCAAGTTAAAGAAGGGAAAGTACATCCAGTCTCTGAACTGTGGGATGGCATAGATGTCTGAAGAAAAGCCCTCTATTGAAATCTTTTTCTCCGATGATTTTAAACTCCGACTTCGCAGCCTCGCCAAACGCTATCGTCGCATTCGCACTGACCTCCAACCCCTAATTGATAATCTTCAGGCAGGCAATTTTCTCGGCGATCAACTTACTGGAACAGGCTACGCTGTCTTCAAAGTGCGGCTCAAAAACAGCGATATCCAAAAGGGTAAAAGTAGCGGCTATCGTGTTATATATCAACTCAAAGATAAGACTTGTATCCTGATGATTCTAATCTACGCAAAATCCGACCAGGCTGATATCGCAGCTAACGAAATTCGAGACATCATCAATAAATTTGACGAACCCTAGAAGCATTATCAGGACTTACGCGCACCCATCCGGGTTTCTCCGAAAAATCGTCTTCAAGTCTTCAACGCCTTTGAAATTACAAAACCAAACAGGCGATAAATATGAGGGGCGAAATTGAAGCGATCGCCGACCCAATTTAGGGAACATCTGTGACGTTAATTGACTGAGGTAATTTTTCACGCGATCGCATTTTTTCATCAAAATTTGATTGACAAACTCCGCCGATATAACTTAACATTTAATTAGACGCTAATTAAGTGTTTTATATGATAAATCTTTCAAGAGATATACATTCTCTCACCGAATTTAAACGTAATACGACTGAGTTTTTGCAGCGGATTAAGCAAACAAAACATCCCTTGGTTTTAACTGTCAATGGCAAAGCCGAGTTGGTTGTTCAAGATGCAGAATCTTATCAGAAACTTTTAGATGCTGCTGAGTTACTGGAGACATTAAAGGGAATTAAACTTGGTCTAGAACAAATGCAGCAAGGAAAAGGGAAAAAAGCCGAAGATTTTTTTGAATCAGAAATATCAAGTCGTCATCCAACCCGCAGCGCAAAAGGCAATAGAAGAAGCCTATTTTTGGTTTAGTTAACTTCCCTCTTCCTAACTGCGATTACTTTCAATTACTAGTACTGGTGTCAACTGTAGAGTCAGCTTCTCTTATCCCAACCCAGGAACTTTGCGATAAATACCCTCAATTGAACCCCGATAGTTCACACTCTGAAACTCCACCTCATCTCCTACTCCATATATTTGTTCCCTCCAAACCCCCGACTCCTCACGACGATAACATTCGATTTTCTTTTGGTTTTGATGAATGAGAACGTACTCTTTTAACGTAGGACAGGTTTGATAATCAGTGAATTTATCGCCTCTATCGAAAGCTTCCGTCGATTTCGATAATACTTCGATCACGAGGACGGGATAAAGAATAAAATCATCGGTATTATTAATCTCCCTTTCATCACAGACAACAGCAATATCAGGATAATAATAACAATTGGCTTCTTCCAACCTGACTTTAATATCTGAAGTGAGAACCAGACAGGGACTATCATCTAGATGAATATTTAACACAGTTGCTAAATTTGTCCCTAAAACGATATGAGGCTTTTTTGCCCCTACCATTGCATAAACTTGTCCTCGCCGATATTCATGCTTGATGGGACTAACTCTCTCTCCTTCTAGATAGAGTTCTGGGGATATATAAAAAAATGAGCGATTTGTTACCATAATGCGTCTGATGGCTTTCGCCATTCCCTAAATATTTATCTGGATTCATTATACTTTATCTCTATTGGAATTTTGAGAAACCCGATCGCCGTCCTGTTAGGGCATATTAAGGTAATATTAAACAGTCCCAAATCTTACCCTCAGACTGGATTCATAAACATAGAAAATATTCAATTAATGGTATAAATTGTAGACGAACTAATCTTCTCTCACAGATCAGAACTGACAAGTAAAGGGACAGGACAACCGGATACAAAATATAGCGTATTACCCTCAAGCGATCGCACAAGAAAAGGCTATCTCTATCGGATAAGAGTCGGATTGAGAATTGAGTTGATTGTTGTTTTCTTGCACAGCAACTAAATCCGCTGCAATTAGCCGAAAGGCAATCTGCTGGACATTTTCTACAGGTAATTTCAATTCCTTGGCGATCGCATGAATAGAAATAGCCTCTTTACTGAATTCCCAAACTTTTAACTCTAAAGTATCTAAGCGTTGGTGGGGTTGACTCGTAATCATACTCACCAAACTAACCTTTGGATCGGGCAATTGCTCAGTCAAACTATCCCAATTTGATAGCCATCGTAACCCGATCAATGTGGCTTCTGTTGCGGGTATGCTTAACCCAGTCATTTCTCGACTGGGAAATAGCTTATTTTGATCGAATTTAAACCAGCCATCCTGACATTCAAACAAGGGACAGACTTGCTGCAATATCTGAACTTGAAAGAGTTTTTCCAGTTGTGAGACACTTAAAACACTGTGGTTTTTCAAGCATAACCCTAGGGGTTGATCCAGAGGACAGCACCAATTCAACAGTTTCGTGAATACGCGATCGCTTACCCAATCCTGTTGAGTAATCAAAGATACTAAACCTTGATAGTCTAAACTATTTGATGCGGCTACAATCTGACCGGACTGCACCCACAGATAATGAACAGACTGAGGTTTGGCTTGTGATGAAGGACACATTGCAAAAGAGAGTAAACCAGTCTTTTGCCCTTTTTCAATAAATCGAAAAATTTCTGAGGGAGAAAAGTCCCTGAGAGAACCTGTAATGGACATAGGGCTTTAAAGCAGTTAAAGAGGCAACCGTGTCTATGTTACATTATGTAAACTTACACCTTAACAAAGATTTTAGAATTGAGCAAACACTTTACAGAGTTTTTATGATAATGTCTAAGAGCGTCCTGGATTCATGCCCCATTATTCCTAGAGGTTCATCACACCTCTTGCATAAAGGAAGGGCAAAGGCTTAAAAATCCTCTCCCCCTCTATCTCAATAAGTCATTAAAACCACAGGCAGCTTATTGTCTACACCCCTAACAGCCTTGTTCAGAAATTGATCCATCTGGCATTGTTGCACCACAAAGGTTAGCACGCTTTAAGTTAGTATCGGTGAGGTTAGTAAATCGGAGGTAAGTATTTCTCAAATCAGCGCCTCGAAGATTAGCCTCAGTTAAGTCAGCACGTCTGAGATCGGCTTCTCTGAGATCGCTACCTCTGAGATCGGCTTCTCTCAGGTCAGTATCTCTCAAGTCAGTAAATCGAAGGTCATTATCCCGTAAGTTGGCGCGTTTCAGGTCACACCTCCGACATTCCCTCGTTTCTAGCAATTGGGTAATGTGTTGGGGGTTTTCAGCTTGAATCGGAGCAGCTAAGTAAAATGGAAGTAAAAGAAGTGTTACAGCTAAAATCTTGAGTCTCATAGGATCGATTGAGTCAAAAGGGTGAAGTATCACAGACAGGTATCTTGCTACCCTAAAGATATCGAAAGCGAAATCATTGCATCCATCTAGGAGCAGAATATGAACGAACCTGTAGATCGTCCCCAAAACCTTGAATCAATGACAGTTGAAGTTGAACCCAATCCCGTAGAACCGGACGTAGATACCGAAGTAAAAGTTGGTGTGGAAGAATTTCATATTAGCGGCGATGACCTGGTAGGTAAAGTGAAGGAACTGATCCATCAGGGAAATATCCGGCGAATTATTATTAAAGCTGAAGATGACCGGACATTGATTGAAATTCCTTTGACTGTTGGTGTGGTAGGAGGTGCGATCGCAGCTACGATGTTTCCCGTTGTAGCTGCTGTGGGAGCGATCGGTGCTTTAGTTGCTAAACTGAAACTTGTGATTGAAAGACGCGAATAATATTATATTGAGTATAAAAAAAAGGAGCTATCTAGCTCCTATTTAAATAGTTTGCATTGAAATTGAAAAATCTATGCTTTTTTGAATTTGCGTTTAGCGACAAACAAACCACCTACAGCAACTAAACCTAGCGCTGCTGAGGGTTCGGGTACAGCTTCAGAATCTACATCACTCGTCAGTTGAGGATCGTAGAGTCCTGTGTGAGATCTACCATCTCCTTTCTCAACCAAACCGGATCGTGCCGCTGTGAAACTGTAATGGTATTGAGTCTCACCCTTGTAAGTAATTTTAACGACTTCACTGGCCTGCAAGGGTGATCTCAAAACTCCAAACAATTGAGCTAATTGCACTTGCTGTTGCTGTTGAGGGGTGAGGAAACCCAGCAAAATGGAAGTAGCATCAAAGTGACCTGCTAGACCAACCTCAAGTTTACCCGTGTCATCTTTACTGACGTACGAGATATTGGGATCGCTAAATTTTTGGAATCCAGTGTTGTTGAGGAAAGCGTTGTACAAGGAGGCTTTATTATAGCCCAATGCACCTAGAAACGTATCATTAATGCCATATTCAGTCAGAGCGGCATTAAACCACGTGTTGGCAAAATTGTTGACTCCATAGCTTGTATCTAAATTCTTTCCAAACCAGTCTTTCGCTGTCAAACTACTCAATATAATGCTTTCATCCCCAAGAGTGCCTGTCAAGCTCGTTACTTTGTCGTAGGCTAAGAAATCAGTGAGTGACAATTGTTCGCTGTTGGCAAATAGCTCTACATTCCCACCCGGTTCACCTTTTAGACAACTGTTGCTGGGAATGAACTGTCCTCCAACAGAGCAACTTCCTTGCATGATCGTTTGCAAATTCGCATTGTCGTTCCGCATTGTAAAATCAGAATTAGGAAACAACGGTCCTGGATTGGGAATGCGCTCGTAGAGGAAGTAGTCAACGCCATTAACACCTGTCACACTAGCGTTCGTTAACGATGCAGCAACTGCTGGGCTAGAGGCGATCGCTGTTGCACCGACAACAACGGAGGCCCCGATGAGTAATTTCTGGATTGTTTGTTTCATGGTTTAGCACCTCTGGTAACTTTTCAAGATTCAGCTTTTCTACAGCCAGATGATTCGAGATTGGGTGTAGGATAGCACGGTAAAAGTTTGCTATCACCTCTCTATTGCCAGATTCTCCCTCCCCACTCCCGACTCTCCCTCCTTAAAACTGATTAATTGATTCTGCCATACTGTGCTAAAGCAGTTCTAGGCTGTAGTTAGGCTAGTCATAGCTTGACTCTTGATGCTGCCTCAGCATTGTGGCTTGGGTGATCCTCTGGAACTTTATTATCCAATTACTTAAAATTGTAAGAATTTTTTGGGCTAACTCTATGAAGTTTCTGTAAAGTTACGGATATCAACTAACGGGTTAACTAGACTGAATATGAGATAAAAAAAGGGAACCAAGTGGCTCCCTCTAAGGCTTCTGAGAACTAGGGTTAGAAAATCTAAGATTTGTGAAGTTTTTGCTTGGCAACGAAAATACCCCCTAAACTCATTAAGCCCAAAACGATGGATGGTTCTGGAATCGAAGCTGGAGCCTCGCCTTGGAGGGTCAGTTCGTAATTACCACTATGATCGGAGTTACCATTATAGGAGCTGCCACTGTTGCCAAATGCCTCATTATTATGCAGTCCTGATTGGGTAGCTGTGAACCCGTACAGGTATTGAGCGGGTTGGTTATTATAGATAACCTTTACCAGCTCACTCGCTTGTATGGGATGATTGGGATTAGACGGCAGTTTTAATAGTGCTGCGGCATCATAGTGACCTGCTAACCCAATTCTTAGGAGTCCATTCCCATCTTGGTTCACGTAGGAGATATTCGGGTCACTAAACCGTTGAAATCCTCCAGCCAAGAGAAACATATTGAAGTCTGACTGACTGCTAGATAGTCCGTATGTCCCTAATGCTTCTTGAAACCAATTGGTCGCTAGATTAGGGGAGTTGTAGAGTGGATTAATCGCCAGATTCAAAGCATTTATACGAGCAGATAAAGTCAATCCATTGGTTGGAGACAAGGCGTTGGCTATATCTTGCCGAGCTTTAGTTACAGCCGCTGCTCCAAACCAGTCTACTGCGGTCAGACTGCTTAAGGTAATATCTTTGTCACCAATTTGACCACTCAAACTTGTGAATTCGTTATAACCTAAGAAATTATAGAAGGTGGTGAAGGCTGACAATAGGTTGGATGGTGATGGTGGAAGGTTTGATGACGGTGATATTGGGGATTGTTCGCTGTTGGAGAATAGCTCTATGTTTCCTGTCGGACTGCTGCTATTACCTGTCAAAATAGTGGACAAGCTCGCTGAGGAATCAGTATAGGTATATTGACTATTGGAGTTATAGCGTAGGTGAGGGGCATTTCCCCCAAGAGTAGCACCTGTTAGGCTGACAGCAAAAGCGGCATTCGTTGCGATCGCGCTTACACTGGCAACTACCGATGCGCCTAGTAAAAATTGTTTGATTAGTTCTTGCACTTTGTATCTCCCTAAATGTGTTGAAACTGATCTTGAAATTGATCTTGAAATTGATCATTTATACAGCTAAAGATTCAGGAATTCAGCTAGATTGATTCTTATACCATTTATTTTTTTAGGGGGTTACAGAAAAATGATTCCTACTCCCTGTTATCTAAGGAGAAACTCAAGGAAATCTAGTTGTGCTATCGAGAAACGGTATTGCCGAATGAATTTAGCTGAGAGGGGTAGCTGCGATGAACCCTGCTTGCTTGGCTTAAGTTGATATTCAAAATCCTCAATTTCTCTTCTATACTAAGGAATTTTTTCAGGTAAATGGGTGAAGCTTCTGTGAATCTTTGGTAAAAAATTAGGCTTCTTGCTTTTATTCAGCAGCCGATAACACGGAACAGGAAACAACAGACCCGAATTGACATAAACAAAAGACGCTCGTAGACTCGATACCGCCGCGCTATCAGCAAAATACTTTTGCAAGAGGTTTATTGAGTTAACTATTAGGTGGTTAAAGGTGATGCACCCAAACACCACCCATGAATGAGTATAATTTCCGTAAAGACCGCCAAAAATTATTGGAAGTTCCGACGTAATTCAGGAAATACGGCTCGGATAAGCATCATCAATGGGAAATCGAGTTGGGAGAAAGGCAGTAGGTCTTTTCTTTTTCCCTTTCCCCGTTAACGGAGCCATATTGTAATTAGGGAGTTGGCACTCTTGATAATCCTAAGAATTGAGAAATGCGCTCCACGGCTATTTCTAAAACCTCTGGTTCCTGGACTAAGGCAAATCGCACATACCCTTCACCAGCTTTGCCAAAACCCGCTCCAGGTGAAGCAGCAACCCCGGTTTCCGCAACTAATTGAGTGCAGAATTGAATAGAATTTTCTTGCCATGGTTCGGGTAATTTTGCCCAGACATACATGGTTGCTAGAGGAACTGGCACTTGCCAACCAATGCGATGTAAAGCCTTTATAAATGTATCTCGGCGCTTTTGGAATGTGGCAACCATAGCTCTTACACTATCTTGAGAGCCATTTAAAGCCGCGATCGCACCGTTGAGAATTCCTCGATATTGGTTGAAATCAACGACTGCTTTTATTTGTCGTAACGCATTAATTAACTGGGGATTCCCAATGGCATAGCCGATCCGAAAACCGCCCATATTATAAGATTTGGAGAAAGTAAAAAACTCAATAGAAAGTTCTTTATTCGGGTCAGCTTGCAAAATGGAGGGAGCAAGGGATTTTGGATTTTGGATTTTGGATTTTGGATTGGGGGTGTGTGCGATCGGTTCGGCAAAGATGAGGTCGGCGTAGGGGAAATCGTGGACGAGGACTAGGTTGTGTTGACGGCAAAAGGCGACGGCTTTCTGGAAAAATGATAAGGGTGCGATCGCTGTGGTGGGATTATGAGGATAACTCAATACCATCATCCGCGCTTGGGCGAGTACGGGTGTGGGGATATCTTCAAATATAGGTAAGAAATCATTTTCTGCTAACAGAGGCATCGGATAAATTTGACCACCTGCTAAGTAAACCCCACCTGCATGGGAGGGATAACCAGGGTCTAACAGCAGGGCAAAATCACCAGGGTTTAAGATGGCTAAGGGTAAATGAGCCGTGCCTTCTTGAGAGCCAATTAAGGGTAATACCTCTGTTTCTGGATTAACGGGAATACTAAATCTGTTAGTGTACCAATTGGCAACTGCCTGACGAAAGGCTTGAGTCCCGTGAAAGAGCAAATACCCGTGAGTGCTAGGGTCATGAAGAGAGGCTTCAATCGCAGTAATTATATGCTCGGACGCAGGTAAGTCAGACGAACCCAAGGATAGGTCAATAATCTCTTTTCCAGAAGCTTTGGCTTTAGCCTTCGCCTGATCCATATCTGCAAACACATTCGCTTGCAAGGGGTGTAAACGCTGAGCAAACTGCATTTTTTTTGTTGTTGGTTGTTGGTTGTTGGTTGTTGGTTGTTAGTTGTTGGTTGTTGGTTGTTGGTTGTTGGTTGTTGGTTGTTGGTTGTTGGTTGTTGGTTGTTGGTTGTTATACAAATTTTA
>DNGI01000222.1:0-476 GCA_003486645.1 Cyanobacteria bacterium UBA11370
CCCTGCCCCCCACTCCCCACTCCCCACTCCCCAACATTTTTGATTATTAGTTGAGAACTATTAGCGTTTATCTCTTCTCTAGTTTAGACTAGTTAAGAGAGTTCAAGACTGGAGAAACGGGGTAAAAGCGGTTCTCCGGAATAATTTTTTTGCCTATTTGCAGGCATTAATGATAATATATTGCATTTTGGAGAGCTATGAATCCATCCCGTTCTAAACTAGAAGTCGGTCAAGTGATTGAGATTGAGCCTGTTGATCGGTGGCAGGTTTACCACCGTTTGCAAGAACTATCGATTCGGAGTTGGTGTGGCACTAACCAGCCACTAACCGTTCAGATTGATGATGTAGCAGGGGCAATTCAACTGTGGAGTGTCGTCAGACAGATCAAAACTCCGCGTCGTGACTTGGCTTCTTGGCTGGAATGTTGCTGGCAGCTTCGTAGTGAACAGAATAACTAATACCAAGTTGCAGCTCAT
>DNGI01000222.1:680-3410 GCA_003486645.1 Cyanobacteria bacterium UBA11370
TGCAGCTCATATTAGTAGATAGAAAAGACAAGGGGGACAAGGGGGACAAGGGGGAAAGAAGGTACTAGCTATAAACGCAACTTCGTATTAGATAATTCAAAATTCACGCATTCAAAATTCACGCATTCAAAATTCACCCACTCAAAACTCTGATGAAACAATCCGCTATTCTCCATTTAGAGAACATCACCAAGCACTATGAGCAAAGTAGTTCCCTTGCAGTTAATAATGTCACCTTGACACTGCGCCAAGGGGATTTATTAGGGTTACTGGGTCCCTCTGGCTGCGGCAAAACGACCCTATTGCGAATTATCGCTGGATTTGAGCATCCCCAATCAGGAACCGTAGAATTAGCGGGACGGGTGGTTGCAGGTGCAGGGTATTGGATGCCTCCGGAACAGCGCGATACGGGTATGGTATTTCAAGATTATGCCCTATTTCCGCACCTCAATGTAGCCGAAAATGTGGCGTTTGGATTAAAAAATCGTCGGGGTAGAAGCAGTGGAGTATCTGTTAAGAAAAGTACCGCAGAAGCGATCGCGCTAGTGGGATTATCAGGATTAGAAAAACGTTACCCTCACGAACTCTCTGGAGGTCAGCAACAGCGAGTGGCTTTGGCACGTGCTTTAGCACCCCGTCCGTCCTTAATTCTATTAGATGAACCGTTGAGTAATCTAGATGTTCAAGTGCGCTTGCGGTTGCGGCAAGAAATACGAGCAATTCTTAAAGAGATTGGGACTTCAGCAATTTTTGTAACTCATGATCGGGAAGAAGCACTTTCTATCTCGGATCAAGTGGGAGTCATGCGTGGTGGAACCTTAGAACAATTAGGAACACCCGAAGAAATTTACACTCATCCCGCCTCTCGATTTGTCGCAGAATTTGTCACTCAAGCTAACTTTTTACCCGCTCACCGTCGAGGGGAGTTATGGGAAACTGAAGTGGGAGCGTTTGAAGTTTTTGGTGGGGGAATGGGGAATGGGGAAATAAAAAGTAACTTAAATACCCAATCTTATCCTACTGTAATTTCGAGTTTCCAATTCCAAAAGGACGCAATTCCGGATAGGGGTGAGTTAATGGTGCGGGAAGAAAATGTTATTCTTAAGCCCGATGATGAGGCTCCTGTCGTGATCCGCGATCGCCATTTCTTAGGTCGGGAGTATCGTTATTGTTTATTAACTCCTTCGGGAAAAGAACTTCATGCACGTACAACTCTGAGTACTCAGTTAGCAGTAGGAACGCGAGTCAAGTTATCGGTAGCTAACTCAGCCGTACAAATTTTTCCAACGGTTTCAACGACGATTTCACAACCCACTTCTCTAAAAATTGTGAGGTAAAGGGTAGAGGATTTTTTTCTAAGTGAATAGTATAGAAATTAAGATCCAAGGGCAGCTTAATCAACAACCAACAACCAACAACCAACAACCAACAACCAACAACCAACAACCAACAACCAACAACCAGCAACTAAAAATCTTCTAACATCCATTCTGATGCTCTCTCACCTAACTCAATCGGAATACTCACGGCTTTACCCGTTCGTGGACGTTCGCGGGTGTGGTGGATATAAGTTTCTACCTGTCTGACCCCACCCCAAGCATTGATATAATTGGCAACCGTATGGAGATGATCCAAGTACTCAGCTTCCGAGAGCGGGAAAGACTGCTGTTCTAAGTATCGCCACATCACCAGAACAAAGATTTTGCCCTGAATCCGTCGGATCTGAATGTCATAAGAGTGTCCCCACTTGTTGAGCAGGAGTTGGCGCAAGTCCTGTCCTGTCATACTCCTCTTTAGTGTTTGCCTAACTTGATGTTTACATTTTGTTACAAATAAGACGCTTCTTTAATTTATGATACGGTGTAAAAGAATGTAATAATACTTAAATGTCAAGCTGTAAATCCTTGTCCCGCATGGATTGTAGCGGCTCTGCTACCTATTGAATTGCTCTAGACGAAAAGAGCAACATTTAATAAATTCTGGTGATTTTACCAGAATTGTTAAAAAAAATATACCCTTAAGGCGTTCACTTATGGCTCAAGTTTCTGGCTCGGCAGATGTGCCCGATATGGGGCGTCGCCAATTTATGAACCTCTTGGCGTTTGGTACGATTACAGGTACCTTCGTCGGAGCGCTCTATCCCATTGTCAAGTATTTTATTCCGCCTTCGAGTGGTGGTGCTGGTGGTGGTGTCACAGCCAAGGATGCTTTAGGCAATGACATCATTGTCAGCGAATTTATAGCCAGTCACAATGCAGGCGATCGCACCCTCGCCCAAGGACTCAAAGGCGACCCGACCTACATCGTCGTCACTGAAGATAAAGCCCTTGAGAACTTCGGGATCAATGCCGTCTGCACCCACCTTGGATGTGTTGTTCCCTGGAATGCCAGTGAGAATAAGTTCATCTGTCCTTGTCACGGCTCTCAGTACAACAATCAAGGTAAGGTGGTACGTGGACCAGCGCCTCTATCTTTAGCCTTAGCTCACGCAACCGTCACTGAAGACGATAAGCTTGCCTTGACTCCGTGGACAGAAACCGACTTCCGCACAGGCGAAGAACCTTGGTGGAGTTAGTTGTTTGTAGTTAGTTGTTTGTAGTTAGTTGTTTGTGGTTAGTTGTTTGTGATTAGTTGTTTGTGATTAATCTTTGTATTAACAACCAACAACCAACAACCAACAACCAACAACCAACAACCAACAACCAATAACCAACAACCAATAACCAACAA
>DNGI01000222.1:3635-9422 GCA_003486645.1 Cyanobacteria bacterium UBA11370
ACCAACAACCAACAACCAATTCTTGAGTATTTTCCCTTAAACGATGAGAACACCTTCTTTATCGGTGATGTCCAACAGTGGCAAGCGGATTGTAATTAAAACCGTTGTGCTAGCTTTGGTAGCCGTTGCATTTTTCTTCGTCAGCGATATTGCGTTTCCCCAATCCGCTGCTGCTTATCCGTTCTGGGCACAGCAAACTGCGCCGCAAACCCCGCGCGAACCGACTGGACGGATTGTTTGTGCCAACTGTCACCTAGCCGCTAAACCGACGGAAGTGGAAATTCCGCAAGCTGTATTACCGGATACAGTATTTGAGGCGGTAGTCAAGATTCCCTATGACTTGAATAGCCAGCAGGTTTTGGGTGATGGGTCTAAAGGGGGTCTGAATGTAGGTGCAGTGGTGATGTTGCCGGAAGGCTTCAAGATTGCTCCCGAAGACCGGATTCCGGAAGAGATGAAAGAAAAAGTTGGGGGTGTTTACTTCCAACCTTACAACGAAGACCAGCAAAATGTCGTTATTGTTGGGCCTCTACCGGGTGAACAGTATCAAGAAATTGTTTTCCCTGTTCTTTCTCCTAACCCTAAAACGGAAAAAGGACTTTATTTCGGGAAGTACCAAGTTCACGTCGGTGCTAACCGAGGACGGGGACAGGTTTATCCGACAGGTAGCCCTAGCAATAATACCATTTACAGTGCTTCTAAAGCAGGTCAAATTACTCAAATCGCCAAACTAGAAGAGGGTGGGTATGAAGTCACCATTCAGAAAGAAGATGGCGAAATGGTTGTTGATAGCATTCCCGCAGGTCCAGAGTTAATTGTCTCGGAAGGGGATGCAGTAACAGCAGGTCAAGCATTAACCAGTAATCCTAATGTGGGTGGATTTGGTCAGAAAGATGTCGAAGTTGTCTTGCAAGACCCAGCCCGGATTAAATGGTTAATGCTCTTCATTGGTGCGATTATGCTATGTCAAGTCTTCTTAGTACTGAAGAAGAAGCAAATTGAGAAGGTGCAAGCAGCGGAGATGAATTTCTAACGTCGGCGATCGCACTTTGACTATCGTACCGTAACCACCTTTCAGATCCCCGACTTCTTAAAGAAGTCGGGGATCTTGCTTTCTTTTTGTAAAGATTGTTAGAGTTGTGTATTTTTATGGTAATGTAATTATAATATTTTTAAAATCACAGCAAAAATAGCCACAAAAATCAAAAATCCTGTGGTTGAGATATTCGTTGACAAAGGCAGTTTCAAATTTAGAGGTATTGAATATGGTCAATAGCGCCACTGCCGAAGTGAACGCCAAGGGTAAAGCAAACAGTCGTAGAACTAAAAAAAGTCAGGAGGTAAACATGGATAAGAATAATCAAACAGAAACCACGGCGATAGCTGTTCAAGAGAAAACATCAGAAACGTCTACACAAGGAATTTGTTTCATTGAACCGTCCATTCCGCTACCCGGCAATCGCCCAATTGCCACGAGTATGTTGAAGATTAGTGACGAAGTTTCGATTATGGGATTGCGTCCTGTTGATGCTAGTGATTTACAGGTTGTGGGGACAATTTCGGCGATGGGAGAACGCCCGATTGCAGCGAGTACCATGAAGGTGTGGGATACGCTGACTCTCTCTGGCGATCGCCCGATTGCTGCCAGTATGATTAAGATTTCTGAAACTGAGATGATCATGGGAAACCGCCCCATTGCTTCAAACTTCATTGATAATCTGGAAGATTTGATGGGTTTTCTGGATTAAAGTCATCCGATTTTAATTTCGGTCAATTATCTTTGAATCGAATAGTGCGATCGCCCTTGAGTTAGGTTGTGAGTTGAAGAGGGGCGATCGCACTTTTTTTCTGTTAAGCTGATGTGCATTTAAACTACATAATATAAACCTGGGTTTGTGTCAGCTTCTAGTCTTTTCTCCAAAAGTTATAAAGCCAAAGATGAGCCATGCAGCCAAGATCCCGCCAGTGAGCAATAAAACCGAGACTAAACCAAATCGATTGATCAACACAGGTGCAGCCGCTGTGAATAAACCCCCTCCAACAATTGGCTCAAAAAGTAACTGTTTGTAAGCAAAACTTTCAAATGCTCCGGAACGGTTATCTGGGTCAACCATTCGTAGTAGTAAAAGGCCTGTAGCCGTAACCCCCATTGATTGTCCCATGTCACAAATGCCTCGTTCAAACCAGTAAGATGGGAAGAGACGGGGTGCTAAATAAAGGAAGCCAAAAACATTCCAAGTAATGCCTCCTAAACTGAGGATAAGAAACGGACCCAAGTTATTTTCTAGTACGTTTAGTGAGATAGTTGCTAATGCTGTTACCACTACAATGTCTAAGGCAACTCCAGCAATGTTATTCATTAGTGGTCGAATAATCAGGGGAGCAATCCCTAAACGTTCCATGATCAATTGCACAATAATTCCACCAATTAGAGCGATGGGAAACAACGGTACATAAGTCATTAATTCAAATCCACCTCTGCCCCAGGTTATAGATTCTATCCAGATTAATCCGTTAAGAATTAGCCAGCCAATCGCAATTGCTAATCCTACAAATCCAAAGTTGAGAGATAGAGGATCGATCAAAAGGTTCCGCATCAATCTTGCTCTAGCTCTTTTGGTTTCAGGGGTTTGATTGTGAGTGTAATCCTCAAACCACTCCGGCTCATCTACATTCTGTTGAATACTTCGGATATGTCCTTTACGTCTGCCCCAATTTGCCAGTATAGTTCCAGTAACAATTCCTGAAACAATCCCTACTGTAGCTAATCCTAAAGCGAGATCAGCCCCTTCTGAAAACTTCAAATCAATGAAGGTTTCTTTCATCCCAGCAGCGGTTCCGTGTCCGCCTTCAAAAGCAATTTCAATTAGGGTAGCGGCGATGGGATCAATTTGGAATAGCGGTATTAATATTAGTAGTGTGAGCAAAATACCAACGACATATTGCCCCCAAGCCAGACTTTGACCAAATACAATTTGAGGGGCAGCTTTATTCCAAATTTCTCGTGGGCTAGGAAGGGATTCACCGAGAAATAACGCGGCAAAAACAACGTTGATAAAAACACTAGGGGACTGCGACCAAACCATTTGTAAGGACTCAGGAAACAAACCCTGGGCGAGGAAGGAGTTTGACCCCCATACAGTCGTAGCGATCGCACCAAGAATTTGCGGTCCTAACAATAGCGCCAGGACACCTGCAACAATGGATTCTGGTAAGTAGAGTCGTTGTATCCAGTGAACTTTTTGGTGAATAAATCGCCCAGCCAGAATCAGGAGTGCAATTAAGATAAAGGCAAAGAAGACATCTTTAAGATTGAACATGATATTGCTCTGGAGTCTACAGTTTATATTCTATTTTTATAGTTATTAATATTGCTCATATTACCACAATTTAAGGAGTTGTTTGCCTTCCATTAATAACTCAAATCTGGACAATTCCTGTTCAGTATTAAAAGCTCCTATCGGTAAATAATAAAATTGGTTTTTAATTGGGTATAACAGAAAATAATCTAGGTTTCTTGTAACTTCAATCAAATAATCAAATTTTATTTTAACTAAGCTACCATCTTCATAGACGAATGAAATAAAGTTTTCGTCAATTTCGCAAAATCTTCTGGTAAAATTTATTTTAGATTGTGTTTTTTTAATATTCATAATATAAGGTATGCTGATATAATATGCAAGAATTAATCCAAACAAGATTGCCCCAAAATAATCATTAGATATTAAACCGGAAACAAAATTGATCAGGACTAAAATTACAAAAATTATCAGAATAAATTTCATTTGCTTGAAATAGTGGGATGCCAGCAGATGCCGAAATTCCTTAACAGTCAAATTAAACTCTTTAGTTTTAATATACACACTCATTTTCAACTCCTCCTTTCAACTCGTAAAAAATAATCTGTTGACAAGTATAATTAAGGCTCACGATGGAAGAACCACAGGTAGCAATACCTGAGAAAGATAGTCCCCACCACACCTTACCATCAGGGTAATAATCTGAGCATCTATCAAATGAATTTCTCCAGGTTGTGCACCCGTTCCTGGATTGATAGGATAAGCCGGAAAACAAGCCCCACTCAAACTCAGACGCAACGCATTTCCTTTAGTAATTCGCATACAAGTCGGTTGTAATGTCATGCGTAACGGAGTTGTTTCTAGACCTAAATTAACTCGCATATACCCTTGAGTGAAATTGTAGACATTACCATTTGGCAAAACTTCAGATAGTACAGCACACAAATCGAAACTCGGCGTATTTGCTGTGCAAAAAACCTCTACTGATACCTCTCCAGCTAAATATAAATCCTCTATCAAGGGTACAGAAGTGTAAGTTAAAACATCTGTGCGACAATCAATAGCAGAACGTTCAAATGAACCAGCAGGTATAGCAGCATGACCTCCTAAACTAGGAACAGGTCGCCAGGGATCGTGAACTAATATATCCAATAAAATTTTGGTTTTATAGTTTGAATTTTCGATAAATTTTGGGTTTGATAGAATTATTTTTCCTGAGTCTTCTCGGATACTAGCTAAACCTGAACTCGCTAAATAATAAGATTGCTGATTATCGGTAGGTAATGTATTAAAATAGCGCCAGTGGTTCGATCCCATTTCAAATAAACATACAGGTAATTCGTTCAGTAATCCTGTATCAATACCCTTAAGAAACTGGTCAAACCAACGCCGTTGTAATTCATCAACTGGACTCACTGCCTCTACACCATAATCTACTGCTCCTAGTTTACGTCCCCACGGAAGGTGCGCCCAAGGTCCAACTAAAAGATATTGAAAAAAAGTACTACGCGCTGCCATTTCTTTGTACAGTCGGAGTGTTCCCCGCAGGTAAGGATCGAACCATCCTCCGATATGTAACATCGGCAAATCTACACCTTGCAAATTAGGAGAACGTTGCTGCCAATAGTTCCCTGCTTCGGGATGGTTTAACCATTCATAATAAAAAGAATTCGGAGCATACTTTCTTAAACTTTCACTAAAACGGGGAGACGGTTCATAAAACGGCAAATTTCGAGAGGCAGCATAAAGGATTTGATAGGCTGTTGTATCGCCTTGTAAACGGGCTGTTTCTGCGGCTAATTGAATTGCCCAACCCAAATTCGCTTGTAAACAAAACGCACCATTTTCATACGCCCAATCCGCATATAAATCATAACCGATCATTGCGGGGCAAATTGTTTTGAGTGCCGCAGGATGTCCCGATGCTGCATATAACTGAGTCATCCCCTGATAAGAAAAGCCATACATTCCTACTTTCCCATTGCTACCGGGCAATTCTGCTGCCCAATTAACCGCTTCAATCCCATCAGGAATTTCCGAAGAAAATAGCTGAAATTCTCCCTCTGAAGTACCGCGTCCGCGAACATCTTGAATGACTACAATATAGCCGTGGGTAGCATACCAAGTTGGATGGGCATACACTACAGTAGAGGCGATCGCTCTTCCATAAGGTTGCCGCATCAACAACACAGGCAATTCCTCTGTAGTATCAGGGCGATAAATATCTGCATCCAGCCGTACTCCATCACGAGTTAGCATTGATGCGGTTTCTTGGCGAACGTTTAACATAGTTTTTGGTTGTTGGTTGTTGGTTGTTGGTTGTTTGTCTGTGGTTTGTTGTCCGTTGTCCTTTGTTTTTCTAATCACCACAGGACTTACGCAAACTGCTCATTTCAACACTAATTCTAGGAGTAGGGTGGGCAGTGCCTACTCTACATATAGAGGTTCTACGTAAGTCCTCGACCAATAACAAACAACAAACAACAAA
>DNGI01000222.1:9641-11302 GCA_003486645.1 Cyanobacteria bacterium UBA11370
ACAAACAACAAATAACAAATAACAAACAACAAAGAACTAAAAACTTCTTCGTTCCGTTGCCACTCCCCAGTCCCCATTTCCTAACCTTCTTAATTCCTCTCTGAGTCGTGCGATTTCGATACTGCTACCTCCCTGTTCACCGATTTTGCTCAATTGCAATTTTTTCTGCGCTAATTCCACTCCCACTTGAAATAAAGCTCGTCTTTGTTGTGAACTCATCCCCAAGGCAGCTAGGGCATTGGAACGGGGTTTGCATAGCGCTTCGTAGCACTCAGTAGACAGAGAATCTGGCACTTCTTCTCTTAAGTAAATCCTCAACCGCTGCTGATCAATGTAACCTGCCACAGACCAAACTACAACAATTGATAGTATCAATGCTGTATAATTGAACAGTCCTACTAGCCACATTCTCTCGTTAGCTACTGCCATTAAACTGTCAGCGTTGTCTAGGAAATGAACTGTCCCATTATGAAGCGAATGGCTTAACATTCCAGCTATTAATCCACTGAAAATTCTGATAATTTTCTGAAAAGGATTACTCGTGTAGCAGGCAAAACCAAAGCCAATTCCTATCAAGGCTGACCAGAAACCATGTAGTCCAGTAAACACAACTACCCGTAAACTAAATACTATCCCCCACTCCTGCCAACTTGAAGTATTTAGCAGATCAACTATATTCTCAACATAAGCAAATCCAAAGCCGACCATTGCCCCGTAGATGATACCATCCACCCAGCCATCAAACTGGCGGCGGTATTTCAGGTACATTATTGTTACGGCAAAACCTTTGATAATTTCTTCTGTTATGGGTGTACTAATAGTTGCTTGAATGAATTTACTTCCTGGTATCTCTTGACCGAAGATAGAGGTCATAGGTAATGAGAAAATGGGGTGTAGAATCAAGGAAAAAACTATCACGGATACCCCGCCCCAAGCCAAGGCAGCAATGAGGTAAGGCACAGGTTTTTTCTCGAACCGATCAATAGTTCTCACCAGCCAAGTGTAGAAGTATGTAAGAATTGCCAGCGCAATGGCTGTGACGAAGAATTGCTCCATGTCGGTTATAAAAAGACGCAGCAGTTCGCCTTACCTTTAGTTATGACATATCAGGTGGCTCTAGAGGAATTCGATGTCCGCCTTTCGATGAATAACTTAACATCTTGGATGACTCACATCCTTTTAACAGGAAACGAGGGCATCACTACGATAAAGTACCTTTAAATCCTCCTCATCCAATTCAACGGGTGTACCGCTGCGAATTAGTTCTACAAAATCTTCATTGGGAACCATAAAACACAGGGCATATAAACGACCATGACCTGTATTTTTAATTTCATGAATGCCCGTTGGCGGCACTAATAAACTATCTCCAGCTCGAATTGGCACCATTTTACCATCACAACTGGCTAACCCTTCTCCCTTGAGAATAAAAAACATTTCAACAGCAATTTGATGGCGGTTGGGGGGAGTTTTTCCACCTTCATCAAAAATTTCAACACATACCGTCAAAGAGGCATCTGCTGTAGCTGGATCGAAAACAATTGCTAAACGGTTTGTATCCTGCGGGCTGATGCGATAAGCTTGGTAGTCTTTAGGAGACTTAACCACGGGAATCATGCAACGAGAGTCCATAAATTTGTTGTTGGTTGTTGGTTATTGGT
>DNGI01000222.1:11565-11737 GCA_003486645.1 Cyanobacteria bacterium UBA11370
TGGTTGTTGGTTGTTGGTTGTCCATTATTTTTTCCTGATTGCTGGTCAATAATAAACACAAAACAATAAATCGCTAACTACTAATTGATTTGATAATTGAATCCGAATCGGTGACAAAGCCGAAGCATTGATTAACGTTGTAAAGGGTAGCTTGTCGGCAATAGTCTGGGGA
>DNGI01000222.1:11953-12670 GCA_003486645.1 Cyanobacteria bacterium UBA11370
GCTTGTCGGCAATAGTCTGGGGAGGTTGTCGCTGCACAGTCTTTGACTAGAATGCAATCATAACCGAGGAAGTTGGCATCTTGTAACGTTGCCATTACACATTGGTCAATGTTCACCCCAGTAAAGAAAAGTGTAGTCTTACCTAGGTTACGTAAAATAGTATCTAAGGGAGTATCCCAAAAGCCACTCATCCGATATTTATCGACCCAAATATCTTTTGGTTTTTGCTCTAATTCATCTAATACGGCTGCTGCCCAACTATCCTTAATTAGAACTTTAGCATTTCGTTTTGGTAACGGATCGCCAAGTCCGATTCCTTGTCCTGTTGGATTATAAACATGAAGTAGTCCGGGACTAATATTAAGTAAGTCGGGACGGTTTCCCCAGTTAACCCAAATCACAGGTACATTTGCACTTCGTAATTTGGCTAATAAGCTATTTAAGGGATAGATTGGTTCACGATTCGGAGTTACATCTACGCCAAGGTGGGCTAACCAACCGTCTGGATGACAAAAATCATTTTGCATATCGATCACCAGAATTGCAGATTTAAGTAAATCCAGGCGTAGGGTTTTGGTTTCTGTTGTAAGCGTAATGGGTTGGGGGGTAAGGCAAGGACGGGTGAGATCGGCGATCGCTTCATTCACTGTCCAGGCATTTGGGGCTATACCTAAAGTATAAAGAGATTGATTCATGTTATTTGTTATTTGTTGTTGG
>DNGI01000222.1:12844-17320 GCA_003486645.1 Cyanobacteria bacterium UBA11370
GTTATTTGTTATTTGTTGTTGGTTGTTGGTTGTTTGCTAAAGTTTGATGGGTTTTGTCGTATAGCGAAACAGTAAAAGTTGACTTATCCTTTCTCTCGCCTCTCGTCTCTTACTGATTTTACGAATGATTGAGTTATCATAAATCATCTTTAGTTGATTAACCCTTGAATTTTTAGGATACTCAATAGATAATGAAAAATAGAAGATCTGAAGCTTTTCTTAATTAAATCGGCTCTTTTAAGAGTTTAAAGTCATGAGTTTTTTGATCCAGCAGGTTTTAATGCCCGTTGACCAGGGCTATGCAACCGTAGATGTGGACATTGAGGCAGATAGGATTACGGCTATTGTCCCTCAAAACTCTCCTTTATCCAGAGGGAATCAAAGTTTTACCGTTAAGGGGCAAAACAAACTACTTCTACCCGGTTTTGTCAATGCCCACACCCACTCTTCGGAAATGTGGCAGCGCGGCATTATTCCACCATTGCCTTTAGAATTATGGCTTGCTGAACTCTACGATTTTACACCTTTAGAACTAGAACAGGTGTATCTGAGTGCGTTAGGGACAGCGGTGGAAACTCTGCTATCAGGTGGTACGAGTGTTGTGGATCATTTAGTATTAATTCCTGGTCAAGAAATTGAGACAGTTGCGGCGGCAGTTCGTGCTTATCAAGAAATAGGTATTCGGGCATTTATTGGTCCTTTGATTCAGGATGAAGCTCTCGCTAAAGGGATTCCTGATGGCGATACAAAACGGGAACATGAGGCTTACCTTCGTTCAACCTCAGAAACTCTAGCATTAATGCAAGAGATGATTGATCAGTTCCATAATCCAGAAGCGGGAGTGAATATTTTAGTCGCACCGACGGGGATTCAATTGTGTTCAGAGGCGTTATTTGAAGGATGTATTGAACTGAGCGATCGCTATACTCTTTGTCGTCATGCCCACTTATTAGAAACCAAAGCCCAAAAGTTACTAGCGCAAGAAAAATACGGTTGTAGCGCGGTTGAATATTTAAATCGAATTGGCTATTTAAACAGTCGTACTTCTTTAGCTCATTGTGTTTGGTTAGATGAGGCTGATATCAAAATCCTAGCAGAAACGCACTCCACAGTTGTACACAATCCCCTGAGTAATTTACGTTTGGGAAGCGGAATTGCCCCAATTTTAAAGTATCGTCAGGCGGGGGTAAATGTTACGTTTGGTTGTGATGGTGCAGCCAGTAATGATTCTCAAGATTTGTTAGAAGCGATTAAAATGGGTTCGCTCCTACACAATACGACTGAGTTAGATTATCACCACTGGATTACACCTCGTCAGGCGATAAAGATGGCATCATTCGGTGGCGCTAAAGGGTTAAATCTGGCGGATGAATTAGGTTCATTGATGGTGGGAAAGAAGGCGGATTTGGTATTGTATGACCTCACAAATTTATCCTTATTACCACGTACTGATCCCATTGGCTTGTTAGTATTAGGTCGGCCAACAAATGTGGTAGATAGTGTATGGGTGAATGGGGAACAGGTAGTTGCTGATGGGAAGATTACTCGAATTGATACGGATGAATTAAGAAAGGAATTATTTGAACGTAGTCAGTGGATGGTTAATCGTCAGTCGGAAACAGTGCGTCAATTGGAATCTCATTATCGTCGTGTTATGGGATTACTAGATTATTCTTGATTGAGAGACGGGGAGATGAGGAGATTAAAAACGCCAAGATCCCCGACTTCTTCAAGAAGTCGGGGATCTGAACAGCCAAAGTTTGTAATTCAAATAAGATTGCTATAGTGTAATTTGAAATAACTAACTCACAGATCGGAAAATCTTATCGACTGGCTGGAGTTAATATTAAGAGAAACCATTAGTTTTGACCCAATGGCTTTTGTTTTAAGGGTTTTGTCCCTGCTGCGATCGCCCTATCCAATCAGAAGCCAGTGTCTTTTGATACCAATTATCAGAAAAAATAATCAATAAACTGTTTAATTATAAGCTTGGTGAATGTAATCTAGATTCTATAGACACAGGCTGTAGGACTTTAATATGCAAAATTCTCTGAATAACCTTTCTAATAGCTGGTACGAAGGATTCAAACGTAATCGTGTTGTGCGATTGCTGGAAACCATCCAAGATTTAATTGTAATTTCCCTTTGTATCGGCTTATTTGCTGTGATGGTGATCCAGCTTCGAGCGATGTTTTTTTCAATACTCCCTCCTCTAGATTTCCCACAGGTTACGTCAGATATTTTGTTTTTGTTAATTTTAGTTGAATTATTCCGATTGTTAATTATTTACTTACAAGAGCAACGGGTATCAATTGGGGTAGCTGTCGAGGTATCTATTGTATCGGTTCTGCGAGAAGTAATTGTTCGCGGAGTACTAGAAACAACCTGGGTTCAAATTTTAGCTGCTTGTTCTTTCTTGTTAGTTTTAGCCGCTTTGTTAATCGTGCGAGTTTGGCTACCACCCACATTTCAGGGAATTGATCCCGAACGGCGTTTAGCAATGAGAAATAAACTCTTAGCTACCGATATGGCTAATGAAAAATTCAAAATCGAACACTGACAACTAACAACCAACAACCAACAACCAACAACCAACAACAAAATTATGTCAGAGATTAAACCCCGCGATGTTCAAGTTTCCCCAATTGGTAATGCCGATATTACCGTACTGCGATCGCGTACTTGGGATCGACTAAAGTTTGAAGTTGAGTACTCGTTACAACGAGGTACAACAGCAAATTCCTACCTGATTCAAGCGGAAAAAACAGCGCTTTTTGATCCGCCAGGTGAGTCCTTCACGGAAATTTTTCTCCACCAATTACAGCAATGTATTGATTTGCAGCAATTGGATTATGTAATTTTAGGTCACGTCAACCCAAACCGAACGGTAACGCTAAAGGCTTTACTAGAATTAGCCCCCAAAATCACCTTTATTTGCTCTAAAGCGGGTGCAGTTGCTTTGCGGACAGCTTTTCCAGACCAAGAATTAACCATCAAAGTAGCACGAGGAGATGAAACATTAGATTTAGGTAAAGGTCATCAACTTCAATTTATTCCCATTCCTACTCCACGATGGCCTGATGGACTATGTACCTACGATCCAGAAAGTCGTATTCTGTTTACCGATAAGTTATTTGGTGCCCATGTTTGTGGAGATGAAATCTTTGATGAAAACTGGAAACGTTTAGATGAAGACCGACATTATTATTATGATTGTTTGCACGCGGCTCAGTCTAGACAAGTGGAAGTTGCCCTTGAAAAATTAGCCCTTTTCCCTGCTAAAATTTATGCCCCTGGTCATGGCCCAATTGTACGTTACAGCCTCAGTCGGCTAACCCACGATTATCAACAATGGAGTCAGCAACAGAAAGAACAAGACTTAACAGTCGCGCTAATTTATGCGTCAGCTTACGGAAATACGGCAACCTTGGCACAAGCCATTGCTAAGGGTATTACCAAAGCAGGCGTTAGCGTAGAATCGATTAATTGCGAATTCACTGAACCCGCAGAAATAGAAGCGGCTATTGAAAAATGTGATGGATTTATTATTGGTTCTCCTACTCTTGGAGGGCATATGCCAACTCAAGTTCAAACGGCATTAGGAATCGTGATTTCTACGGCTGCAAAAACGAAATTAGCTGGGGTTTTTGGTTCCTATGGTTGGAGTGGAGAAGCGATTGATGAGATTGAAAGTAAACTGCAAGATGCGGGTTATCGCCTTGGTTTTGAATCCATTCGAGCGAAGTTTAAACCTAATGAGGTAACTCTCCAACAATGCAAAGAAATAGGGACTGATTTCGCTCAGGCTTTGAAAAAGTCTAAAAAGTTACGAAATCCCTCCCAACCTGTTAGTAATTCCCAAATTGATCGCACTGCCCAAGCAGTGGGACGCATCGTTAGTTCTCTATGCGTGTTAGCAGCCAAGCGGGAAAATGTAACGAGTGGAATGTTAGCCTCTTGGGTCACTCAAGCTAGCTTTAATCCTCCTGGTTTTACGGTTGCCATTGCGAAAGATCGGGCGGTAGAATCTCTGACTCATACTGGTGATCAATTTGTCCTCAATATATTAAAGGAGGGGATGAATGTGAGACGGCACTTCCTCAAACCTTTTGCCCCAGGCGAAGACCGATTTGCGGGTTTGGATATCCAAGACGCTGATAATGGCTGTCCGATTATTCAAGATGCCCTAGCTTATTTGGAATGCACGGTTAAGAGTCGGATGGATTGTGGTGATCACTGGTTAATTTATGCGGTGGTTGATAATGGGAAAGTACTACAATCTACAGGGATGACTGCTGTGCATCACCGCAAATCGGGTCACTATTATTAGTTGTTGGTTGTTGGTTGTTTGTTATTAGTTATTAGTTATTAGTTGTGGCTTATTACAAAAGGTACTACTTAATCGTTTTGGTAGCATGGCGCTGTAGCTAAGTCTAGATTGATACTAATAACCACCAACAAACAACAAACAACAAA
>DNGI01000222.1:17539-32094 GCA_003486645.1 Cyanobacteria bacterium UBA11370
AAACAACAAACAACAAACACTATATCAGTGTTTGTATTTACCTTTGAGTTGAGAAACTACCCCTGCTGTTCCAAATACTAATAAGCGTTGAGATCTGGCTTAATTTTACTCAAATCATGTACTATGACAGGCGAGTAATAAAATAATGGCTATCCCAACACTGGATTGACTTTAATGATGAAGTTATTTAAACAAAAAGCTTTTGAGCGGTTTTGGCAATCAACTTCGGGCAAAATGGGCTTTGAGATAACTATTGCTATTATTTTAATGTCCCTGCTTGCTCCAATTCTTAATCCCTATGATCCAGCGACTGATCGCAATTATGCCGCGCGTTTAAAACCCCCAAGTTTTGAACATTGGTTCGGTACGGATGGCTTAGGGCGTGATATTCTTACTCTGGTCTGGTACGGATTACAGACTTCTCTAGTAATTGGCTTAATCTCTGTTGGATTAGGGCTAATTGTTGGAGTATTCTTGGGATTGGTAGCTGGATATTTTCGAGGTTGGTTGGAAACGGTGATTGGTTGGTTAACCGATATTCTGTTAGCGTTTCCATCAATTCTTTTAGCGATCGCCATCATCACAGTAACTGGCCCTAGCCTTTCTAGCGTAATGGTAGCCGTCGGTGTCGTACAAGTTCCTATTTTTATCCGACTCACTCGCAGCATGGTTTTATCCCTTAGAGAACAGGAATTTGTACAAACTGTGAGAGCATTTGGTGCTACAGCTTGGTGGATTATTTTCCGTCACATTTTACCAGCAAGTTTAGGGCCGTTAGTGGTACAAGCAACACTCTCAATTGGGACGGCGACTTTGGAAGCAGCGGGTTTGGGTTTTTTAGGTTTAGGGGCACAGCCTCCTACTCCGGAATTGGGTACAATGTTGTCGGATGCTTTTAAAGGTGGGTATTCTCTTTCTTCTCCTTGGACGATAATATTCCCAGGTTTATTTATTACTCTAACGGTTCTGGCATTTAACTTACTCGGTGATGGTTTACGCGATGCACTTGATCCTCGCCTAAGTTGATGAGACGGATAGAAAGGGAATAGATTAAACTAGGAATTCAGAATGCAGAAGTTGCAAGAGTAATGCCCTTAGATACCCCGCTTCGCTAACAGCAATTTTGGAAATAAAGTTCCTAGCGGAGCAAGTTTGTATTGCTTCGTAACTAATTTTTAACTCCTGTAATTCCTGCAACTTCTGATTGCTGAAAACTTACAGAATAGACTAGTATATCCGATAAATCAGCGTTGTGGCTTTTGACTAGCAGACTGCCGTAGTTTGCGACATCTTTCGAGTAATTCTTGGAGATTTTCTTCCATATTTTTGAGGGGAAGTGGCTCGATTGTGTCTGTAGATTTTTGGGAAGACGACATTGCTGTAACCTTTAATTTTTGAATTTTCCTAATTCTAGTATTCCAGCTAATTTGCTAATTTCAGCTTGCTGGCTGTGAGGAGTTGATGAAGAGTTAGCCAAGAGTTGGTGAAGTTAGACGATTGAAACAGGAATGACAAATAGGCTAGTCCCTATTTCCTAGAAGCGGCAAGGCGGCTTCACGAATAATCAGTATAAATACAGATGATTGAAACAACGTATAGGGCTACTATTTTTCTTTTAAAAAAGGACAAAGGGTGCTGCTATCCTACTCGTGAATATCAGGATATCCGTAGTCCTAATACCTCTTTAAGATTCTTTGGGAAGGGGAACTGGATAGCTTGCTTGAAGTGCTGCTTCTGTATCAGTACCTGTCTTTTGCCAGATTGCTTGTAATACAGCGTCTTTATCGAGTCCAGCACTAATGTAAGATAGATTTTCCCCTTGAACTGCTGCTTTAGCTTCAGCGGCAATATCTGGATATTTCTTGAAAACAGCTTCAAGAATTTTATCTCGACATTGATATAACTCGTCATACCCCGCCACGCGATCGCACTGCCAAAACTTGATGGCTAATTGATGTCCTTCTAGGGCTGATTTAACAGGAAGTAAAACTTTATCATCGCCATGAGCATTTTTGAGAATATGCGCTAAATCAATAATATCTTCACTATATTCTTTAGGATTAATCCCGGTGTCGATCTTGATTTTGATGACTCGCAATTCCTCAAGGCCTGATTTCAAAGCCGGAGAAATGTTTGGCGGAGGCGTGTTCGCTACTGTGCGTTTTGACAGATTTCGTGTAGGTTGTAAGGTACAGCCAAAAAATAGAGTAGCGAGAGTTAGGAGGAGCGCTAGTTTTTGTAATTGCATCTAGGAGCTAGAGAATTAAAATAGTTGGTAGGCAACTCTAGTTCATTATCCCTAAACAATCTTTAGATTTTGGATTTTGGATTTTGGATTTTGGATTGTTGATACGGATGAATCAGGGGATCTGTAACTCAATTTTTCTAGGTCAAAAATAGATTACAGAATAATAGATGCCATTAGGATGGGTTTTGGCGAAAAATAGACAGTAATACACTGCCACACCGCTTACTACTTATTGATTGGCGATCTAACCTTACCTCACAGGCTATGGTTGAAGGTCAAACCCAGGACGCTGACCCAACCCAGAACAAAATGATTTTTTGGACTATTGACTCTTCAATTATCTCATTAAGTATCTCTAAGCGCTATTCCTATTAAGCTTTACTTATCTTACTTGAATATCGCTTCAGAAGAACATTTTTTTATTTTGGCAATGCAAATCCGTTCAATTAATTCAACTGCTTTGATTCCCCACCTAGGGTGAAATTGCTAAGGCTCTTTATCTTGGAAATAGGTGAATTGATAACTGAGTAGTCCGACGTTAAGAAGATAATTCAGGGTTTATTGTTCACAGTCTGAGTCATCCTCGTCAAGGAACCTGGCACAATTTTACTCTCAAGGAACGCGATCGCCCTATATCTCTCGCTAAAATAACCCTTATAAGATAGATAAAAGGAGTATCTCTCAACCCGTGGGACGGTGTTTCACCAAAACTCAAAAACTCCTGATTTTACGGCGAGCAGGCTACAAATGCCAGATCTGCGGTACACCTCTGACTGGCGAAAATTTTGAAGCTGATCACCGGATTCCCTATAGTCAGGGAGGTCCAACCGAAGTATGGAACGCTATGGCATTGTGTACAAATTGCAACCGACACAAAGCCGATAACCGACTTGAATAACCAAGGAATTTTGGATTGGAGACGATCAAAAATTCCAATCCCTAAACAGGGAAATCAATCTAAAATCTAAAATCCCAAATCTAAAATCGAATGAGCAGGGTAACTGAAAATTACTTCCTCCATTATCACCCCCTCGTCCTGAACCGAATTCTCGCCGGACAGACGAAACTCTACCCCCATCAACAACAAGCACTTCTCGCCATTTACCAGAAAGCGAGTCGGGGAGAAATGGATGCTTCTAACCGCGATGCGGCTTTAATCTTAGCAGGAGTTGGTTGCGGAAAAACCCTCATTCAAGCAGTAACACCCTACATTCTTGCTCCTTGGATGAAGGGTCATCAAGCCTTATTTTTATCGGATAACTGTACGCTTCGTGCCCGATTTTTAAAAGACTTTCCTACTGACTATAAACACCGTCCCCTTTACGACCAATGGCAGCTTTATAGCTTAAATATTTTACCTCCCGGAGTCCCACCTCCTAAAATTGTAGAATTGGATGCGGCGGATTTTAATAGTTATGCTTATACCCTCCATCAAGGGGACTATTTAATTGGTAATCGACAGTTTTTAATTAATTTAGTTAATCGAGGGGATATTGAACCGAGTGCAGTAGGAGTGATCTGCACAGATGAAGCTCATTTTAGTGCAGCCGCCTCTTACCGTACTATTACGAATTATTTTTCTGAATCCCTACTTTGTTACTTCACCGGGAGTAAATTTCGTTCCGATGGTCAACCTTTACCCCACGTTCGTTATACCCAGGTTGATGATGTGGATGAGTTAGGACGTAGTGTATTAAAATATGCCCCAATTGCGGATTATGAATTTACGGTACAAGAGGCTTGGAAACTCGATCCGCCACCAATTAAAAAGCTGATGTATAAGGAAGCAACCTCCCAAGCATTTTTGATCGAAGAAGAAGGTTCTGAAGTTGAATATACGTTGGATGAGTTTTTAACAAAAGCCCAAACGGATAAACAATGGTTCCGTCAAATCTTATTTGCTGATTCATTCTCTATACCCGTATTAGAGATGGCGGTAGAGATTTTATTAAAAAAGCGATCGCACACCCAACATCCCCATGCGATGCTTGTTCGAGCGTTGAATATTCCTCATACTCATCGTGTTGCTACGTTATTAGAAGAGAATTTCCCAATTTTAAAAGGAAGAGTTGGTGTAATTCATTCTGCTCATGACGAATACGATTTAGCAGGTCGTCCAAGCGCAATTTTAGAGCGTTTTTATAGCGGGGACTATTGGGTAATCGTTCATTGCGGATTGGTAGGAGTGGGATTTGATCATCAGTGGATCTCGGTTTCTTGCTGTTTGTGTATTCTCAAAAGTATGTCCCCTGCTGAACAAGAATGGGGGAGAGCCTTACGACGTGTACCGGGTAATTCTCCGGGTCATTTTCCCCAATTAAATCATCCCAATTGGGCGGTTGTTGTTACTCATTCGTCGTTAGGATTGAGGGAATTATTTGAGAAATTTCAGCAAGGTGTAACATCTGATCTGATTAAAGACGATGTGGTGCGGGAACGGGTGCGTCCACTCCTAACCACAGAATATGAAGCAGGGGAAACTGTTCTTTATTTAAGTGATACTTCAACGGTAAAACCAGGAGATGTGTTGCAAGTGCGAGTTCCTGTGCTTGAGGAAGAGGAGGTTTCACCCAAGTTTTCGTTAATTGAAGAACTACGTTCTACGGGGAGTTTATCTGAAGAAAATACTCCTGAAAATAGTAATGAAACAAGTCTACGAGTATCAGAATCTGGCGGTTCTTATGGTACAGAGGAGCAAACAAAAACTACAAATGAACCCCAGCAACTGGAATTACCTTGGCAGCAGGAAGCTGAGGCAATTCATGAAAAATTGGCAGAAATTAGAAGTGTCAGAACGTACCAAATTCAGGTGGAAGCCGTGCTGGATAATCAGATGGTGCAGATTACACCTGCTTGGTGCGATTTCCCTAAAGGTTTAGGGGTTGATGTGAGTAAATCTAGGCAAAACAAAGAATTAATAAGGGCTAATTTTGTTTCCCATATCGGGTTAGATTGGCAGGTTTTAGTAGGTGAAGAACTTATGTCTTACCGGGACTATTCTCGACGAGTGGTACTGCAAAAACAGGGGATGGATTTCGATGATGAAGGTGAAATTATTCTTGAGGGTGTACGGCTTCGGGATACAATGCCTCCTGCGGCTTATGAGTTCTTTCTTAAGGGGTTAGAAAGTGAGTTAGCTTCGGAAGCGGTAGAAGTTCCTCATCCGGATGCAGTTGCTCGACCTGATAAAGTAAAAATTGAGATTCAATCTCGTTATGGAGCGCAGGTACGAAGTTTAATTAATAATTTGTTTAATGCGAGGCATTTGATTCCGGATGGAACGAATGGTTGTTCATTAGTTGAACGTCCACCACGGTTATTAGTTGAAGCGATGGAGCGTGTAAAAGCGAAAGGTCATGAGGTAGATTTTAAGAATAATTCAGCGTTGATTCATTCGGCAGTTTTTGGATTTATTAAGGAGAAAACGGGGAGGGGTTGGTCGGAGCATAATTCGGAGCAGCAGTATCAGGAGGCGGTAGGGTTGGCACGGCATTTTTTATTACGATTGATGGAGCAATTACAATGGCGGCGGCGGTAGGCGGTTATCTCCTCATCTAAAAGATAGTTAACATATAAGAATAGAAAACTTACTTAAAATACTTAAAAACAATGACTTGCAGCGACTATTTTTACCGACTTTTAGTCCGCCGAGACTACAGCGCCTACGAACTTACTCAAAAAGCGAAAGAAAAAGGATTTGAACCCAGCGAAATCACCGAAGCACTGGAGGAACTTCAGAGTCAAGATTATCAATCTGATACTCGCTTTGTCGAAAGCATGATTACCTCTTATCAGGGTAAATATGGAAAAGCCGTTATCAAGCGCAAATGCAGAGAAAAGGGAATTTCTGCTGATGTATTTGAGCAAATCTGGGAATCGCAAACTGAAGGAGAGGAAACCGGAGAATTGGATGCTTTAAAAGCCAAAGTTATGCGAAAATACAAAATAGATAACTTTCAAATAAGAGATCCGAAAATTAAAGCTAAGATATGGAGCTATCTTCAGTACCGAGGGTTTAATCCTAGTGAGATTTTAGCGCAGTGGCAGAGAGAACAAGACGAAGGCAAGGAGTAAGTGGCAACGGATTTTGTAGCGGATGTAACGGATAGGGTATCGGGGTTTGAGGAGATTTTGCTTGCCATTAATAATGTATCTATTCTATTCGCTTCTCCATCCGAATCCAATAAGAAGTACAATCTGAAGATATTGGTTTTAGCCATAATTGACTCTAATTTTTAGATCAGTAATGATGCCTCTACGTCAAACTTTGTCTTTGCCTGATATTCAATTATCTTACCTGGAGTGGAATCAAGGTCAGGAACCCTTGCTGCTACTCCATGGTTTAGCGGATCATGCTCTGGTTTGGTCGAGTTTGGGAGATTATCTTGCTAATCGCTATCATATTATTGCTCCCGATATGCGCGGACATGGAGAAAGTAGCAAACCTGAGAATAATTATACGTTTGATTGTGCGATCGCAGACTTAGAAGCGCTGATGAATCATGTAGGGTGGTCATCGGCTCATATTATTGGTCATTCTTGGACGGGTAAATTAGCAGCAATTTGGGCAAGAGAAAATCCCAAACGGTTACGAAGTATGATTCTAGTCGATCCAATTTTTATTTGGAAAATCTCTAATCTAATTAAGGTAACATTTCCCCTTTTATACCGCGTCTTGCACTCTCTCAAAATGATGCAATCTTTTGCGAGTTATGAGGAAGCTGAAGCGCAAGCACGTCAGTTAAGTTTATATCAGGGATGGACTCTATTACAGCAGCAAGTTTTTCAAGCCGCTATTGAAAAAAAACCTGATGGGTCTTGGAGTAGCAAGTTTACAATAGCAGCGCGTGATGGCATTTTTGAAGATGTCATGCAAGTAGCAGGACTTACGGTTCCTATTGATATTCCCACCCTATTTGTGCAACCTGAAAAAGGGGTTAACCGCCAAGATTGGCAACTTCAACCTTATAAAACTTACCTAAAAAATTTACAAATTTGCAAAGTTGCTGGCAATCATTGGCCGTTTTTAGTTCAGCCTGAAGAATTTAATCGGACTGTAGAGGCTTTTTTAGAAAAGCAAAGGAAAGCGCTACCTGGTCAAGAGTATTGATTTAAAATACAACTGGCTAAAGATCTACACACAGGAGGTATAACCCAAGGATTTCTACGATCATCCGGTTCAATACAGGTAAACGGCTCAACATTATTCTGATCCATTAACCCGTAGATCACGTAGTAATCTGTTTGGTCTTCTGCAAAAGAAACCGAACTAACAGTTGGACACAGGAGTAGAGAGGAATTTAACACTGTTATACCTGAAACGATAGCGTGTTAAACCGCATAAAATAATAAATAGTTGTGCTTTAGTTTGGAAAACCAATGAGCCTCAAAGATCGGATCTCGGAAGACATCAAAACGGCGATGAAGGCGAAAGATAAAGTCCGCCTGGAAACCGTCCGCAGTATCAAAAAACTCATCTTAGAAAAAGAGGTGAGTCTGCGCCCTCAAGGACAAGAAACGCTCACCGAAGCTCAGGAAATTGAGTTATTAGCCCAACTTGCCAAACAACGCCGGGAATCAATTGAACAGTATCGCAAAGCTGGACGGGATGAATTAGCTGAACAAGAAGCCCAGGAATTAGCTATTCTTGAAGAATATTTACCTGGACAACTCTCGGATGAAGAAGTGAGTAGTGTGCTAGATGAAATAATTGCACAAACGGGTGCAACTTCAATCAAAGATATGGGTAAAGTAATGGGTGTAGCCATGCAACAACTTAAAGGTCGAGCCGACGGTCAAAAAATCCAAACCCTCGTTAAGACCAAACTAAATAGTTGAGTGTTTAGGAGTTAGGAGTAATGAGTAAAACCCCCGATTTTATTCTATTTGCCCAACATGGATGGGCAGATACCCATCATGCGATCGCCACCTTAGCGACTGCTTTAGCCACACCACAAACTCACGTCATTACTCCTAATCTCGGCTGGCTGAAAACTTGGTTGCGAATTGAACCCTTAATTGAATACGTTGAAACAATTGCCGCTGACGCAATTATCAATTATCCTAATACGCCGATTAGAATTATTGGTCATTCAATGGGTGGCTTAATTTGGTTAGAAGTCCTTAACAGACATCCGGAATGGTGGCATAAAATAGAAGCATTAGTGTTAGTTGGTTCACCCGTTGGAGGAGCGGATTTAGCTCGAATGTTTGACCCTTGGGGAATAGGAATTGGCATAGCAGGCGCTCTCGGTATCAACCGCCGACAGATAGCTCAATTGATTGCTAAAACGATTCCCACATTAGTGATTGCTGGGGATATTGATGGGGGTAGCGATGGTACAATTACGGTAGGAACAACTAATTTTACAGGTGCGAAGTTTGTTTGTTTACCCGGCTTATCCCATATCGCCCTTAAAAATCATCCCAATGTGATCGAAATTATCCATGAATTTTGGGCAAATCCACTAATAATTACCGCTCCAGTTTCCGACTTTACAGCATTATTAATTGAGCGTTTGCAGTCAATACCGGGGATGATGGATGCTCATTGGCGAGATTTTACTCGTGCCAAGCCTTATATGCTATTCAATAATGGTTTAACGCTTCGTACTTGGACACATCCGTTACAGGTTGAACATATTTTTATCGCCAATCATGAGGAGCAATGTGTCTATGGTGGCTTTGTGGGATGGTCGCATATTACTACGTTACGTGAAGCGCTCGAAGAAATTAGAGAATGGGCAGTTGATCAACTGTTGAAACAGGAGGCAGCAAATCAAATCCTTCGGGGTAATTAATCATTTTCTTACTAGTGTTATTATTCTTACACGTTCATTTTCTTTCTAGCTCTAATTAATAGTTTGGGGATATTGCAATTCAATGGATTGTATTCACTTAACAGGAATTCGCGGCTACGGTTACACAGGCTACTTACCAGAAGAACAAGTACTCGGACAATGGTTTGAAGTTGACTTAACCTTGTGGTTAGATTTAGCCCCCGCCGGACAAAGTGACGAAATTACTGATACCTTGGATTATCGAGAAGCGATTGAAATAGTCAAGCAACTCATCACAACCTCAAAATTTGCGTTAGTTGAAAAACTAGCTAGTGCGATCGCAAACGCTATCCTAAAATTAGACCGAGTAGAGCAAGTTCAAGTCCGCTTAAGCAAACCTGCCGCCCCCATTCCCGACTTTGGCGGTAAAATTACAATTGATATAACACGAACTCTAGAGACAATCTAGAATTGTGAACAATAAAACAAACAACAAACAACAAACAACCAACTAACAACAATTCCTAGATTGACGCTCAAACTCCAACGCTACTTCTACCCCTTGATATTCTTCCCTTGCTTGGGATAGCAAAACTGATGCTTCCGCTAAATTCCCATTACCAGCGCGACCAATAACTTCTATTTTCTTAGCAAGTTGTGAAAGAGTAATAGCTCCCAACAAAGCACTGCTAGACTTCAAACTGTGAGCCGTTCGTTCCAGTTCTTCAGCATTCCCTTGCTCAATGGCATTCTGAAGCGATCGCAAAAGTTCAGGTGTTTCTTCCAGGTAGCTATCAATTACCCCACTAATAAACTCATCCGCCTCATCTCCACCTATATTTTTTAATTCTTCCCAAGCCATTGGATCAAGAACAGAAGTTGTTGATGACTCACTAACTTGCTGGGTGATTACTTCAGTATCAGTTTGAGAAATTGAATTAGATTTACTCTTACTCAACGCCAATTTTAATGCCTCAACATGGATTGGCTTGCTGATATAGTCATCCATCCCTGCTTCTAAACAAGCTTCACGATCGCCTTGCATCGCATTAGCCGTCATTGCAATAATTCGGGGGCGAGTTGATATCAACCATTCCTGACAAATTTGACGTGTCGCGGTTAATCCATCCATTTCTGGCATTTGCACATCCATCAAAACTACATCATAGGATTGACGGCGCAAGGCTTGTAAAACCTCCAATCCATTCGCTACTATATCGGCTCGATATCCCAAACGCTTGAGAATATTCAGAGCAACTTTTTGATTCACAACATTATCTTCAGCTAACAGAATTTTAAGAGGAAGTTGTTGAGCTAACTGTTCATTAAACTGTGAAGATTGCAAGTGAGAGGTTACTTTGCCACCAAAAATACTAACTAAAATATTGTAAAGTTGGGACTGCTTAATCGGTTTACTCAAATAAGCAGCAAGGCGAACTTCTGGAGTATGCTCATTCTCTTCAATTCGTCCAATCGAAGTCAACATCACTAACGGTAATTTTTGGTAGTTCGGTTGACTTTGAATTTGAGCTGCCAAGGTTATACCATCCATCTGGGGCATTTGCATATCTAAAATTGCTAAGTCAAATTTTTGCCCCTCCTTCAGCAAACTGAGTGCTTTAGATCCAGATTCAGCAGCTTGAGGAAGCATCCCAAATGACTGTGCTTGTTGGATCAAAACTTGCCGATTAATAGCATTGTCATCCACAATTAATAAACGTTTATCTGTTAATAATTGCCGAGAAACATAACTGGGAATTAGATAAGAATTGAAAGCAGCGCCTGTTACCAAAGTAAAATAGAATGTAGAACCCACTCCAACTTGACTCTCAACCCACATTCTCCCTCCCATCAATTCAGTCAGCCGTCGGCTAATCGCTAGTCCTAACCCAGTACCTCCATATTGACGAGTAATGGACGCATCAACTTGACTGAATGGTTTAAAGAGGCTATCCATACGGTCTGCCGGAATGCCAATTCCCGTATCTTTAACAGCAAATTGAATTTGGTATTTTTCTTCATTGTCAGTGGTAACTGATTCCTGATTACTAACCACTGGTGAAACGGAAACAACGACTTCTCCCCTTTGTGTAAACTTGACGGCATTACTCAACAAATTGACTAAAATTTGGCGTAACCGAGTCACATCTCCCACAATAATACTAGGCATCTGTGGTTCCATAAGATAGGCTAATTCGATACCATTCTCGGCGGCTTTAGGAGCAACTAAATCCAAAGATTCTTCAATACAAATTCGCAGATCGAACGGCACTTTCTCTAAATTAAGGTTGCCCGATTCGATTTTGGAGAAGTCGAGGATGTCATTAATAATAGTGAGTAAAGCATCCCCACTATTACGAATAATTTCTACAAACTCACGCTGTTGGGGTATAAGTTCTGTGTCCAGAAGCAATCCAGTCATGCCAATTACCGCATTCATGGGTGTGCGGATTTCATGACTCATGGTAGCTAGGAATTCACTTTTGGTTCGGTTTGCGGTTTCTGCTTCCTCCTTAGCTGCTCGAAGCTGTTCTTCAGCCTGCTTTTGATTAGTAATGTCAGTAATAGTACCCACCAGTCGATACGCTTTACCCTGGTTGTCACGAGAACATTTTCCCTTCGTCGCTATCCAAATATAATGTCCATCTTTGTGTTTGATACGATGGATGTTTTCATAAATTTCTGTCCTCCCTTCTAAGTGGTTTTGAATATCTCTAATTGCCCGTTCAAAATCCTCTGGATGGACGTTATCTGACCAGGTAGATAAAACGTGAGGGAGGGGGTTAGTTTCATATCCTAGAATTCTCATCCAAGTCGGTGAATAATAGACTTCATTCGTTTGAAGATTCCAATCCCAAATCCCATCATTGGTACCCGAAATTGCCAGTTCGTAACGTTCCTCCCGTTCCCGTAAAATTGTTTCTATCCGTTGACGTTCTTGCATCTCAACAGCCAGATCTTCGTTAGTGACTGCCAGTTCTTGATTGGTGTAGGCTAATTCTTCATTCGTAACTGCCAATTCTTCATTCGCTACAGCTAGTTCTTCATTAATTTCTGATAGTTCTTGAGTCCGTTCTTTAACTCGTTTTTCTAGAGTGTCTTTGGCCTGTTTAATTTCCCTAAACTGTTGGTTTAGCGCTTGCATCATTGATTCAAAATTGCTAGCCAGGGAGTAAATTTCACTCACTTCAGTTTCTGGTAAATCTACGGGTGTAGTTGGATCAAGAAGCTTCTCAGGTAAGTTTGTAGTTACCCTAGCTAACCGTAATAAAGGATTGACTAATCGACGGCTGACAAGAACAGCAACCAGCAATGCTAGCATCGCAATGAGGAGCATCATTGCCAAGTTTTTGATATAGAGAGCTTCCAAATAATCGATGTAGGGTGCTGTTGGAATTTGAATAATGACACTCCAAGGAATACCCTCACCAATAGACATTTCTTGCCCATAAAAAGAACGCCGCCAACGTACCATGATCGGTTTTCCTGGCATAATGGGTAGCCACTGAAACACCTCAGCATCAAGTGAGCGAATTTCTCCACCCTGACGCGGATCAAAAGCTTCCATAACTTTCCGATTTGGGTCGGTACTAACAATAACGTTATGGTTGCGATCAAGGAGCGTAACCTTTAATCCTTCTTGGTCAATATTTATTTTATGTTGGTGAATAGTTGACTTGAGAAGTTCGCTCATTTGCCCCAATTCTAGAGAACCATAAGCAATACCCTGAAAACGATTATTCTCAAGTATGGGAACAATTAGACCGACGTGAGGTACTGTGGACGCTGCATCGACATGAACATCTGTCAGCACAGGTTGCAATGTTAATGCTGTTTTTTCTAGAAAAGGTTCTTCAGCAATATTCAAGCCAATCGTTGACTTTCCAGCCTCATTAATGGCAGGCTTAGAAACTAAGATTGTTCCTAGTGCATCAGTAATATAAACTTGGAGAAATGATGGAAATGTCCGCTTCGTTAATTCTGTACTTTGTTGCAATGTTCCTAATGGAATATTGGGTGACTGAGCAGCAATTCTTGCCATTTCTTCAAGGGCATAAAGATGTTGTTGATACCAAAAACTTAGGTTAGTAATCAGAGATGATGATGTTGTTTTTAGCTCACTCCGAATATCTTCTTCAATGTCCTGAAGTATCTGCTGACTATTGAAAACAGTCAGGATCAGGGCTGGAAAAAAAACAAACGCAATTAACAAGTTAAATACGGTTTGTTGAAGTGAGAGTCGTTGGTTTACCTGTCGGGATATCCCCCATTGATAAATCGGTAAATGGCTAACAATCAGCATGGCAACCAACGCATTAAAAATACCATTAACCGCCTGTTTTAGAGCAACTAACCAAGTTGGAGTAATGTCTACGTGCAAGACTCCTGCATAAAATAACCCCACCAAAGGCATACCCAAAATTAACCAATAAATCCCATCCAACAGCACCATATTTCGATGCTTGTTGCGCGATAGCAAACCTACAAACAGGGCTTCACACGTAAAAATAATAACGGCATAAGGATGGTTCCAAAGAATATACGTGTAACTGCTAGCAATAATCGCCGTCAGAGTTCCCCAGAACAACCCATAAAGGTACATTACTGTCAAGACAGCAATATTACCAAACAAAAAATCAACCCCAAAAAAAAGCGAAAAACGGAAATAATTTCCTAGATATCCGGCTGTAATCAGCACGATTAATAGAGGATTAATTTTTCTACACAATTTTGCCAGGAATGATTTTAGTAAGCTGATGTGCATTCAATTTACATCCATATAAATCATCGTAAGGGGTGTGAGATGGGAGGATCTGCAATTTAAACGACGATTAGCTTACCTGATTCTTTAAATTCATAGATCGGATCGTCTGCGTGCTTTTTGCTAGAGGTTGCAGATCTATCAGAAATGGACAACGGACTGATACCTATATCCAAGCTAACATTCACAAACACAGAGTTAAAAGGATGCACCCCACAAATGAGGAACACTCTTGCTAGGACTGGCTTTTAGTCCAATCTATATCCTTATATTGCGGGTTGTGTTGATGGGGAGATTTTTTGATTTTTTAGGTGTGGAAGAAAAACCTATGGGGTCTAATCCTATCAATTAAACGGGTAAAACAGCGATACATTCAATTTCTACCAAAACATCCTTGGGTAGTCGAGAAACCTCCACACAAGCACGCGCTGGAGCAGATGCTTCATCAAAGTATCGGGCATAAACCTGGTTCATCGCCACAAAATTATTCAGATCACTTAGAAATACTGTAGTTTTCACAATATGCTCAGTTTTAGCCCCACTAGCTGCTAGTATAGCTTCAATATTCGCCATCACCTGCTCAGTTTGCTTGATGATATCGTTAGTCCCAACAATCTCACCCGTACTAGGATGAAGTGGAATTTGACCCGCTACAAAAATCATTTGACCACTCGCAGCGATCGCTTGATTATAAGGTCCTACAGGTGCGGGAGCATTTTCTGTGCGGATAACAGTTTTGGTCATGGTTGTTTGTTGTTTGTTGTTT
>DNGI01000222.1:32341-34728 GCA_003486645.1 Cyanobacteria bacterium UBA11370
TTTGTTGTTTGTTGTTTGTTATTAGGTAATATGATGTCCGACTAATCATCCCTAATAAAATTTATCCCCCTCTCCCCCTCTCCCCCTCAATCTCGAAATTCCCCATTACTGATTATCAATACATCATGGAAAAACTAACTCAATATCCAGCTAATAATTCCCGCAAAAGCGCAACTCAGCCGTGGTTAAACTCTATACGTCCTAGTCCTTGGACAATTTTAGTTATGGCGATCGCACTTTTGGTATCGACACCCGTGCTATTTATCCTGAGTAATATCTTTACTGATTCTGGGGAAATTTGGCAGCATTTAGCCGAAACTGTTTTATCGCGTTACATTACCAACTCCTTTTGGTTGATGATGGGGGTTGGATGTGGGGTTTCTGTCATTGGTGTCGGAACCGCTTGGTTGGTGACGATGTGTCGTTTTCCAGGTTCTCGCCTCTTTGAATGGGCGTTGCTGTTACCCTTGGCTGCACCTGCTTATGTGCTAGCTTACACCTATACGGATTTTTTAGACTTCTCCGGTCCTGTACAAACTGCACTTCGAGATCTTTTTGGCTGGAGTTATGGAGACTACTGGTTTCCCAATATTCGCTCACTCTGGGGTGCGATCGCCATGCTAACTCTAGTGTTATATCCCTACGTTTATATGCTGGCACGGGTGGCGTTTTTAGAACAATCTGTTTGTACATTAGAGGCAAGTCGCAGTTTGGGTTGTGGTCCTTGGCGTAGTTTTTTGACCGTGGCTTTACCGTTAGCTCGACCTGCAATTGTAGCAGGTTTAGCGCTGGCATTAATGGAAACATTGAATGATTTTGGTACTGTTAAATATTTTGGCGTTGAAACGTTTACGACGGGTATTTATCGTACCTGGTTTGGCTTGGGCAATCGAGTTGCAGCCGCTAAACTTTCGGCGTTTCTATTATTATTTATTCTTGGGTTAATTTTACTCGAACGTTGGTCACGGCATCGGGCGCAATATTATCAAAGCGCTACTCATTACAATCGATTATCGAGTTATCCTCTGAATGGAATTAGGGCTGTAGGAGCTTGGCTGGCTTGTTTCTTCCCGCTGAGTCTCGGTTTTTTATTACCTGCTGCTCTTTTGTTAGAGATGACGCTTAAAAATGCCACAATAACATTAAATGAAGAGTTTTGGATTTATGCTCGTCATAGTTTTATCCTAGCCGTCATTACCGCTATTTTAGGAGTAGCGATCGCTCTCATCCTCGCCTACGGATTGCGGTTACGTTCTAATCTGGGAATGCGTTTTGCGACACGGATTGCGGCGATGGGTTATGCTGTACCGGGTTCCGTTATTGCGGTGGGGATTTTAATTCCAATTGGCAGGCTTGATAATGCGATCGATGCTTGGATGCGTGCCACATTTAATCTATCAACTGGCTTATTATTGAGTGGTACGATTACGGCTTTAATCTTTGCGTATTTGGTTCGGTTTCTTGCCGTTTCGTTTAGTACTGTTGAAGCCAGTTTGGGTAAAATTAAACCAAGTTTGGATGACGCTGCTCGTTCTCTGGGTTACAGTCCTACTAATACCTTAGTTAAGGTTCATGCACCCATCATGTGGGGGGGATTATTAACCGCAGCCATGCTAGTTTTTGTGGATGTAATGAAGGAATTACCCGCAACGTTAATTATTCGACCGTTTAATTTTGATACGCTAGCAGTACGAGTTTATAATTTAGCCTCTGATGAGCGATTAGCTGAGGCGGCAGGACCTGCTTTAGCTATTGTTATAGTGGGAATTGTACCCGTTATTTTATTGAGTTGGCGGATTGCAAGGTCTAGGGGAAATTAAAAGTAACCTTTGAATATAAATTACAATTAATACAGAGTATAACTCCAACTCTTAAGTAGGAGCAAAATATGCAAATTAAAAGCAACAATGACATGGGAAAAGTTTTCGCTACTCTGACAATCATTAATCGAGCTGACCAAATTTTGACAGAAGCAGGAGTGATACCAGAAGATCAAATTCGGTCGATAACGCTCAAAAATGTATTGGTAGATACAGGAGCTACTACCTTGTGTTTACCACAAGACGCGATCGCCAAACTAGGACTAAAAATCCTCAAGGAAGTAGACGTAGCTACAGCAATGGGTATTGGCAAAGCCCGTATTTTCCAAGATGCCAAAATATCCCTGTTCGGACGAGAGGGAACCTTCGAGTGCTTGGAGTTACCCGGAGGTGGAGATCCACTTTTAGGAGTGATACCTTTAGAAGCATTGGGATTAGAAATAGACCTGCAAAATCAAATGTTGAAACCGTTACCCATCAGTCCAACAGAAACCTATTTGACAATTTTGTAACTGGGAGCATCCCGTTTTTGCAAAAGTACCTGTTGAAAAGGAAATCGCGGCTACA
>DNGI01000222.1:34968-58897 GCA_003486645.1 Cyanobacteria bacterium UBA11370
CGCGGACTGTCTTAAAACCCTTGCCTTGCGGGTGCGAGTTTGTATAGCCTCAGACTTCGACGCTGTAGGCAATTTGCAACTTTGGGATGCACCCTTGTAACTCAAATGTACTCAATTACCTTAATTAAATTATAGTTATAATGATTGAAGTTTATGTATTTCAAAAAATTTTTATTTTCTTACCTTGGAGAGCAATATATCCTCAAGTTGTGGATATGGCAAGGCAAGTGGGATAGATATTAAACCTCTTGCACAATTAGAATTTATTAGCTAATTCCAGTTCATAGTTGTAAATACCACCAATCAGATTAACTCGTAAACCAAACTACTCCCACAAGAGGTCTAATCACCTTAATTAAATGTGCTTCCTCACCCAATCACGAAACTCTCTCATAGCCTTATTTCTTCCGATCAATTTACTCTGTCGAAGATACTGTGGAATTACTTCAGTTAATAATAAATCCCGAAAGTTAGGGCTACATTCAACCTCAACATACTTACCATCACGCAACACATTAATTTGTAACTTTCCTTTTTCAAACCGCCAAAGTTCAGGCACTCCTAATGCTTCATAAACACTAGAATTTGTACGTGAAGTAACATCAATTTCTAGCGCTAAATCCGGTGGAGGATCTACCGTTAAGTCCAAGGTATTTTTCCCCCGAACCGCTGCCTCATTTTGGATATAGAAACAGTCATCAGGTTCTATTCCCTTAAGCATTTCCTGATTTTTAAATGTCGTAGAACCTAAACTCCAAAACTCTATATCCATTTCTTCAAGGAGTGCCTTTACCAAGTCACCAATAAGCACTTTTCCCGTCTCATGTTCTGGCAAGGGTGTCATAATTTCCAAGATGCCATTGTCATACACTACTCTAGAGGCACGATGTTCGCCCAAATCCTCTAAAATAGTCTCAAATTCTTGCCAGCTTATATCAGAAAGTAATACTCGCTGCCCTGGCGGCACTGTAATTCGCTTAAGTTCTAAAAGCATTTTATAAATTTGTTATTTGTTATTTGTTGTTTGTTGTTTGTTATTTGTTGTTTGTTGTTTGTTATTTGTTATTTGTTATTTGTTATTTGTTGTTTGTTGTTTGTTAGTAATAGATATTTCAAAAAATTAGATTTCAGCTTAAGCAACACAAGGGTTTAGCTTCGTGTTTGAAGATATCTAATGACAACCAACAACTAACAACCAACAACCAACAACTAACAACTAACAACCAACAACCAACAACCAACAACAAAAAACGGGCTAACCCGTCATTGGTCAACCCGTGAGCTTGGGAACGCCGAGATGTACTATTTTTGCAGCACCAGTTTAACGTTGGCATTTTGCAAGCCGCGCTGCTTGACTTCAGCCAAGGTCTTATTAACGGCATACTTTTGGTTGATCGAGTTGATCAGTTCGGTTTGGTTGTGCTTCTTAGCAACACCCCAAAGGTCAGCAATCAGGTCAAAAGAACCATCGCTATTGCGAGACCAGCCGAGGTCATACTCGCCTTCCAAAACCGCAACGAGGTCGGCACGAACCCGCTGACCGTTGTAGCCACGAACATCAGCTTCTGTCTTAACGGAAATACCCAGGTCGCTGAGAGAAGCCTTCAGAATTTCGGCATCGGTGATTTTGGTACGCAGAGTGCTAAAGTGAGACATTTGATTTCCTCCAGTAGAGATAGAAAAGAAACGACAACGTAGTGTTTTACTTGAGCGGTTGAGCCGAGTTAAGAAACTATAGCTCTTTGTCAAACTGCTAGCAATAATCTGCTAGCCTTTACTCCTGTTGGGAGCAGGAGAAAGCCTGTTAAAACTCCAGTCGCTGATATTCAGCAACGGAGGCTGCCGCAGGTCGCGCACGCTGCCTAGCCCAATCCCGAAGGGCTGTGACCTGCTCTGTCATCGTCCGAGAAAGCGGTAGAGTTGACTTGATTGCAGCAATAATATCCAGTTGGGTGAATTCTCGGTCTTGAGCAAATGCCTCATACATCGCGGCAATTAAACCTTGCTCAATTTCTGCTCCCGAAAATCCCTCGGAAATCTTCGCCAACTGTTCAATATCAAACCTGGCAATATCTCTACGCCGCTTCTTCAGATGAATGGTGAAAATTTGCTGACGCTCTTCTGCGTTGGGTAAGTCCACAAAGAAGATCTCATCAAAACGACCTTTGCGAAGAAACTCACCCGGTAAACGTTCAACTCGGTTTGCCGTCGCCATCACAAATACAGGCGAGGTCTTTTCTTGCATCCACGTCAGGAAGGAACCAAATATCCGACTCGAAGTCCCCCCATCGGAATCTGAAGAACCACTGCTACCCGCAAATGACTTATCGAGTTCGTCAATAAATAGGATAGCTGGAGAAATCGATTCTGCGGTTTTGAGCGCATTCCGCAAGTTAGCTTCTGAGCGCCCCACCATAGACCCATCATACACCCGACCCATATCCAGGCGGAGTAGGGGTAGACCCCACAGACGAGATGTGGTTTTAGCAATCAATGATTTCCCACACCCAGGCACTCCTAAAATTAGCATCCCTTTAGGTTGGGGTAACCCGTATTCTCTCGCCCGTTCGGTGAACGCATTAGAGCGCTGTTGGAGCCACCGCTTGAGTTCTTCTAACCCACCAACCGAATCTAAGGTCTCGTCTTCTTCAATATACTCTAAAATACCGTTACGGCGAATGAGTTGCTTTTTCTCAGAAAGAACAATATCAACTTCAGTCTCAGTCAAACGTCCAGTTTTTACCTGAGCTTTCCGATAAACCTTTTCGGCTTCATCCCGCGTTAAACCCAAGGCGGCTTTAAGCAGCTTCTCCCTAGTTTCCGTACTGGTGCGTCGAGTCTTGGTTTGCTCAAGCTGCCGAGATAGGACTTGGTTGAGTTCCGTAAAATCAGGTAGAGGATAATCGAGAACGACAACTTCCTTTTCGAGTTCAATCGGAACCTGCTGCACTGGGGACATCAGAATAATGGTTTTCTGGCTATCTTTGAAGGACGCGATCGCATCCCGCAGCCATCGGGTTGTCGCTGGTGCATCAATAAACGGATGTAAGTCTTTAAAAATATAAATACCAGGTTCTTTCTGTTGGATAACCCATTGAATCGCTGCTTCTGGCGAAACCGTGTTGTGTTGGGTCATCTGACGAGCTTGACTGTACTCAACGATGCCATGAGTTACCGTCCATACGAAAACACGCCGTTGGTTAGACTTGGTTTGAGCGATCGTGGCTATTGCCTTTTCTGTCCGTTCTTCCTCGGAAGTCACGAGATAGATTAGAGGATATTGAGCTTGAATCAGAACGCTGATCTCTTCTTGCATGACTATCGACCTAATTTAGAGACGGTACAACAACGGCTCAAACATCATCAATAGAACTGTTGCAAATCGAACTGTTGCAGTCAGCTCTTGATTGGCTTTCCATTAACAGGGAACTAATTCTTCTTCTCCCTGTCCGTCAGTTCCGGAACTGACTTCCTCTCTCAACTTCTCTACTGGCAGCTCTTCGTCTACAAGACTAGGCTGATCCTTGAGAGAAATCATCTCACCCTCTTTGATCACTACGGAACTCGAACATTCCGGACAGCTATAAACCTGATAGGTTTTCCCGTAGGATGCTTCTACCTCCTCAATGACCTCCGGATGGTGCAGATAGAATACGATGGCTCTCTCTACCATTGCCGACATTGAGTCTGAGTCAACAGCCGCTCTAATTTTTAGCTGGCGGTGAAGTCCTGGTGGGAGATACAACGTAACCTTTTGCTTGTCTTGCATATGATTTTCAATCGCTTTACCCGGGTATGTATGTAAGATTATCGACATTCTCACTGGCTGTCAAGACATTAACCCATCATGACAGCATTATTGTTACATTTCTTTATAATTTAAGGGGGTTGTTTGTTTTTTTGAACGGAATGATCGGGCAGGATAAGCTGGGTTAAATAATTTCACAAACTGCTCTCGCAGACACTATACGCTCAAAGAATGAAACGTTTCATCAGCTACAATCTTTTAACCTCACTGCTCGTTACACTAGGGTTGATCGGGGTTCCAGAAGCAGTCAAGGCAGCGAATCCTCAAACGGAGCAAGTATTGACCTGGAGTCAGGTTGCGCCAGAAGATAAAGTCAATCCTGTGAGTGAAGGGATTGAGATTAGCCAATTAGACGATCAGGCTGTCTATGAAGATCCGGCGGGACGGTTTAGCGTTCCGCTTCCCACCAAATGGACGGTTGAAAATAGGGATAACGTGGGGATCTTAACCAGTCCGGATGGGGAGATTGTAGTTTACGTGCTAGCGATCGCCGGGGAAAATGTTGAGGATGCGATCCGTGACGCTTGGAAACAAGTCGATCCGGAGTTTGATAGTACCTCCTACGATTCTCCGTGGATCACTGACTTTCCCAGCGAGGGGATAGACCAAACCGTCAGCATTTTTTATAACACCGATGAAAACGAAACTGCGATCGCTTACGGTGTCCTTTCCCAAGGCGTGATTTATATTACCCTGGGACGAGGCGATTCGGATAGCTGGGAACGACGGATTTCTCAGTTACAAATTATTGATACGGGGTTTACTATTACTGCCTTAGAACCAGCGGATCAAGTAGACTTAACGGGAATAGCACCCTTACCCCTAACCGACGAACTCAAATCTAAGTTTGAAGCGTACATCCGCGAAGGGATGGAGTTGTTGAACATACCCGGCGCAGCTATAGCGGTAGTGCAAGATGATCAAATTGTCTACGCTCAAGGGTTTGGCGTGCGAGAATACGGCAAAGATGCCCCAGTGACACCCGAAACGCTGATGATGGTGGGTTCGGTGACGAAGAGTATGACAACCATGCTGATGGCAACCGTAGTCGATGATGGGTTGATGGACTGGGATACACCCGTTGTCGATATCTTACCCACCTTTACGGTAGCTGACCCCGAACTTACCCCTCAAATTACCATGCGCCACTTGGTTTGTGCTTGTAGTGGCATCCCACGGCAAGATTTTGAGATTCTCTTCAATTTCAATGAACTCACCGCCGAGGATGTGATTGAATCGGTGGCAAACTTTGAGTTCTTTACTAGTTTAGGGGAAGCATTCCAGTATAGTAACCAGATGGTGGCTGTGGGGGGCTATGTGACGGCGCTAGCGGCAGGCGGAGAGTATGGCAACCTTTATGATAGTTACGTGGCTCTGATGCAAGAGCGTATCCTTACTCCTATCGGTATGACTCACTCAACGTTTTCCTTAGAGGATGTGGAGACGAGTGACAACTACGCTCTACCTCACACTAACTCGTTTTGGGAGGACAGTGGGCCATCATCGTTAAATGCAGAGAAATTTTTTCTCCCCGTTGTACCAGCAGGAGGACTCTGGTCTAATGTTTTAGATATGGGGCGCTATCTGATTACGGAACTCAATGCAGGGATTGCCCCGGATGGCAAGCGGGTTGTTTCTGCGGAAAACTTAGCAGAAACGTGGAAACCAGAGGTTCGGATTACGGCGCAGTCGAGTTATGGTTTAGCTTGGTTTGTGGATGACTATAAGGGGTTGCGTTTAATCGATCATAATGGCAATACGAGTGGTTTCACCGCAGAGTTAGCATTTTTACCGGATGCTGATTTAGGAGTGGTAGTGTTGACAAATGCTCGGCAAACGAATTCATTTAATGAAGCAATTCGTCTATACTTATTTGAATTGCTTTTTCAACAGGAACCTGAAGAGGATTTACTGGCAAGTTTCCGCCCTTCTTCTGAGTCTGATCAGGATTGGGAAACGGCGATCGCACCTTATTTAGGTCGATATCGGAATGAGGCTTTGGGTGAAGTGACGGTTGAGTGGAAAGAGGATACGTTAATTCTAGATGCTGGAGAGTTTGAAACCGAACTCGATCTTGTGAGTAATGAAGAGGAAACAATCTGGACTTATCCCCGCGACTTTGGACTAGCGGGTACAGAGATACGATTTAGTCAGGATGAGGTAGGTAAGCCTATCTTGATCTTCAATAGTGGTTTGACTGAATATATTTTTGAACCGTTAAGCCGTTAGGAAGTGCCCACCTTATATAGCCAGTCTAAATGATTTGTAAAATACCTCTCCTTTGTCCCCCTTGTCCTCCTTACTAATAGCGAATGTAACCCGTTTACCTTGCTTTAAGCCCATACAAGAGGCATAAGCATAAAAATAGCAAATACCATTTTCTACTTTACTTTTATCAATAAAATGTATAAATTAGCGATCACAAAACTTTAGTGATTGCAAAACTTTTCGGTCTACTGAATCTGGTAAGATTCACTTGGGAAAAATACTAAACCGCTCTCTGCGGTTATTACTCCCCGATTAAGATTATTAAGATGGAGGTTGTTGATTATGATGCTAGGTGGACTTCTTCCGGCGATCGGTTTGGAGATCCCGTGCAGTTGCTACGCAGTCAATGTGCCCCTTCAGGTGAATGTACTAGGGCTAATTACGCTGGACTTCAAGGGAGGAATTACGGTGCGAGTAGAGGGAAACCTCAGAGAAGGTCTCGGCGGTGTCAAGCTCAGGGTGATCGGCCATGAGGTCTCGGCTGATAGTCCTGTGCTGGGCAGGGTTACCATCAGTCAGGCCGATACCGAGGTAACGCCACTGAGCCTGCTCGAAATCATTAAGACTCTCCCGCCGACCTTCCGGCAGACGATGTATCTGGATTTCACTGTGACGATCGAAAAGCCGCCCGGAGGCGGTCCGCCCTTAGTTCTGTCGAACACTAAGACAGCCGCGCTGATCAACAACAACCTCCTGCAGTTCCCGCCACAAGGTAACGTTTACCAGCTGCAAGCACCCGTTGACCTCGCGCCTGTCGGTGCGCCAGACCAGGTCGTCGCCCAACTCCAACAGTTCCCCGTCACGGTTACGCATAACCCTTAACAAACCGGACTGGGGACTGTCGCCAGGGAGCTTTTGGAGAGAAAGCAACACACTCTCCAAAAGCTTTCCTCGCTTCCCCAGCGTCAGACTGAACTTCGACAAGAGTTCGGCGAGGCTTACTTGTCACCAGTAGCAGCAAATAAACCGTTTGTAAAAACCTACCCAAATCTGGACACAACTAGAAATAGCTACCCAGAGTAACAAACGTGCAGGTTAAGACTTTTTAACAAGTCTACGTTGGCAGGGTCATGACACCGGAAAATGAACGCCAGTTTTCGGCTCTGTCGAACTCGGTTAAAAAATAGCGACGAAAGGTTTATAAGTCCGTGCCTAGTTCATAACAAGCCCTTTCAACTTGCATAGGTGTCACAGTGGCACTGCAAGTATTAACTGAACGCATTCTTAAGGTCAGGACAACTGGTTTTGGCGGAAGGCAACGGTGTCAGACGGACAAGTTTGGTTATCCAGTTCAGCACCGTCCATTGCGCCCAATCCTTGGTTTTTGTACTGGCGACATTGTTCGTGCCGATGTCCCTAAAGGAAAATATGCAGGGAGTTTTACAGCGCGGGTCTGTCCTATGTCGCACGGCTACGGTGAATTTGTGATCGACAAAAAACGGAGGTCAGTTAAATTGGAATACTTAACACCTGTTCATCGGAAGGATGGCTACAGTTATGCCTAAATCTGGACAAACTGACCAAAAATGTATAGAGGTGTATAGCAATCAAGTTACAGTTGCTAGCCCTTGCTCTCGTAACAGTGCATTGTAAAGGTCATGATTGTTTGCTGGAATTTGTAAAGGAATACCAAGAACGAAGCGATTAATTGGATAATACACAGCTAAAGGTCTGTTAGTTCTATGATTGGTGTTTAACTGAGTGCGGATATCTTGAGTAAATTGCTCTAAGTTTACAAAATTTGTGTTTTCATCTGTATTTTGTTTTATCTGCGTCTGAGGTAGAGACCACTTGATTTCTTCAGAGTGAATTGAAAGTGTAATCTCTTCACCTATTTTTTTAGCTCCATTTTTAATATCCTGTTGGGTAAATTCACGTCCTTGTGCAAGCTCGTATTGCGATTTAGAAGTCCAAGTTCCGTTTTCCTTTGTCATAAACGAGCCTCTAGCATTCGGATCGAATTGAATAGGTGCTAGCATCCAGGATAAAAGAATGGCAAGGCTATCAAGAATACTCGACTTCCCAACTCCATTAACACCAATAAAAACAGTTGGCTCACTCTCAGAAAAATCCAACGTCATCTCACCGATACCACGGAACGAGTTAATATTCAGTCGCTTAACTCTCATACATTAAATTAGCTAAATGGCAAAGAGATTAATCCCACATCCAGCCTAACAATTTTCCTTCAGACCCACTTTCAAGACTTACAAACATCCTCCGAACTTGTATTAACCCCCATCAGATCCTCCATAATCCGATTAGTATCTCCCCCAAAAGACTGATTAGGATGTCTGGCAATTACTCCTTCCGATGTCACCTCTAAATGGTAGATATTCTCACACTTAACTTCAGCGATGACTTGAGGTGAATGAGTGGTTACAATAAACTGACAGTTAGGAAATGTTCGTTTCAGATCTCCAATAATTCGACATTGCCATTTGGGATGAAGATGTAAATCAATTTCATCAATCAAAACCACACCACGACCTTGAAGTGGATCAGTTAAACTCGGATTTGCAATTGCTAAACGCCGTGCTAAATCGGCAATCATTGCTAACAATCCTTTCTCGCCATCGGATAACTGATCAATAATCAGTTCCTGATTTTGTTTCATCACCGTCATGCGTAAAGGAGAGCGCCTCACTCGTAAATTCGAGAATCCTGGTAATAGTGACGCAATCGCTTGTCTGACAGCTTCCAATTGGCGATCGCGGTGTTCAGAATTATCTAATCGTAATTCGTTTTCTATATCTTCAAGTTCCTTAAACCACTCGAAGAAACTATTAAAACTAATTCTTGCTCCCATCAGCGCCTGATCAAAAACCTCGACACGTTTTGACCAATATTGCTTCGGAGCTTTCTGAGGAATATCATCACAGAATTCACGATTAACAGGATAGTAAACAGGTAGGGGTAAATTAAATTCAGGATTGTCTTGCAACTGACTTTTGATTCTGAAGCAAATCCCTTCTAATTCTCTGACATCAGCCCCTTTTGGACGCTCTTTTATCTTTGAGAGAGACAAGAACCAACTCACGTCCTGTTGTTGGAGAGAAATTGTAATTTCGTTATGAGTTTTTGGCGCTCCATTGGCAATATCTTCTTGTCTGAAAAAACGTCGAGTTATTTTTTGTTTCTCTGTGATATACGGATCATTACTGAAACGTCCGGTGCCAGTGGAATCTTGAATCTCTGCCACAAAATGAGACAGCAGAACAGCTAAACAATCTAAAATACTAGATTTTCCGGCTCCGTTGATCCCAATAAGTACAGTTGGATCAGTCTCATCAAACTCTAGAATTAAATTGCCGATGCCACGGAATGAGTTAATTTTCAGGCGCTTGACTTTCATAGTTTGAATTAGGCTGATTGCAAAGAAATGACACCTGTATCGAAACAGTACTGGTGAAGGGCGATACCAACAATAATCAGGGGATGAAGTAGGCAAACCTTTAAGGTGCAATAGTTAGTGAAGCATCCCAGAAATAAACGCGATCGCAATATTGAAATTGGCTCGAACAGACGGCTTCAATGGAAACGTTCTCCGTGCTGGTAACATCTAGCCCTGAGATCACTTCCGCTTTTCCCGGAGAAACAGTTACGGATCTAGCTTGTACCCCATCTAAATAAATATTAACGGTAACATCCGGACTACCCCGATCATTGTCACGCATCCCAAAGGCTAGCCGTAACTCTTGAAAAATCACCTCCTCCTCATTCGGCTGAAGTCTACAGGTGAACGACGCTTTCGAGTCGCCTGAACCCATATATAATCGGGAGGTGTAAACCGCTTTACCTACAGCTACATCTTCAGTCTGACTAGCCCAATTCCCTGCTCCTGTATCGACGCAATTGAGCCGTAGCAGAAACGTAGAACGTTCCTGTGCCTGAGCAACTGGATTGTCTTGAGCTGCCAAAGCGAAAAGTAAGAGTCCACTGGCGATGATGTTCCGAATCAAGGTAGTTTTGTTTTGCATGGAGAGATAATTAACACCAATAGGCGTTTAATGTACATCATCCCATCTAACAAAGTAAAACAAATATTGAAGAATATGTAATGCCAGATGCAAGCATCAGGTCAATGACCGAGATGTGAACGCCGCATTGAATATCAAAAGGGTTGGGAGTTCAACCCTAGGCGTAGGAGATGTCAGACAGGCTGAACCTGCAATCTCTGTCTGATATCATGTCCGGTTTTAAAATCCCTTTTTACAACAAACGGTAGAGACGTTGCAATGCAACGTCTCTACAGGGTGTTTGCAACCTTGATTAAAGGGTGTATATTAACCGGATTTGGTATGATGCCTGAATCCACGCGCTAAAAGCCCGTGAGAGTGGCTTAAGGAAGTCCCTTATCTCGATCTATAAAAACTCTTGTGAGGTAGACATTCTCCCTGCCTTTAACCGTATTTCGTGCAGATGTCTATGATAGACTAGTGACAGTCGCTGAAGTCGTTTCTGCTGCTGGCAAAGTCTCAACATCTGGTCGCTGATTAACGGATAGTTGTTTCTCCTCAAACACATCTAAATCAAACCAGAATGTTGTGCCAATTCCCACTTCACTCACTAAATACACCCTAGTATGATGTTTTTCAATAATATTCCTCACAATTGAAAGCCCTAATCCCGTTCCTTCCAGGGTATGAACTCGGTTTTCCACTCGGAAAAATCGGTCAAAAATTGCCTCTTGATCTTCCGCATCAATCCCAATTCCCGTATCAGAAATTTCAATTCGTATCCTACGAGTTTCTTCCTGATGATTCAGATCCGAGTCTAGGAGATAGGCGCGGATAGCAACTCGTCCACCGGGTTCGGTGAATTTCATGGCATTGCCAACTAGGTTATCAAAAACTTGCAGTAATAAATCATAATGACCCAAAACTGGCGGTAAATGAGGAGTAATTTCGTGAACTAATTCAATCCCTTTATCACGAGCATTTAACTGATAGGTGCGTAGGGTTTGCTCTACGGGTTGAGCAATATCTACAGGTTCAAAGTGATAAATTCGACAAGAGGTTTCCAGTCGTGATAAATCCAAAACATCATTCACTAAACGAGTTAAACGATCCGTTTCCCGATTTGCCGTTTCTAAGAATTCCCGACGCTCCGTTTCACTCAGATCTTCGCCGTATTCGTGTAGGGTTTCAATAAAGGATTTAATATTAAATAAAGGTGTTCTGAGTTCGTGGGAAACATTACTAATAAACTGACTTTTTGCCTCATTTAATTCTACCTCGCGGGTAATATCCTGCACCGTCATCGCAATCCCTTTAATGCTCTCACGATACTGATCAAAAACGCTCGTTAACAGAATCCGAATGGTGCGAGGTGTGGGTTGAGTTAGGGGAATGCGGAACTCCTCACCTTCCCGATCGCGTTCCGATGAGACAGTCCCAGTGGCAATTTGATAGAGCGATCGCGTGAGTTCACTGGTTACTGCTGAAGGCAAGTGATGTAAAATATTTTCCCCTCCCAAATCGCTCCCTTCCCAACCGAAAATTCTGCGTGCGGTTGGATTCACCAAAATTACTTTTAAATTTGTATCCAACAATACCGCACCATCGGCTATCGTAGAAACCAGCGTTTCTAACTTGGCTTTTTCTGCCGTTAATTCTTCAATATTTTGTTCTTCATACCGCTCCAAACGCTCCGCCATTTCATTGAAACTGAAAATTAATTCCCCCAGTTCTCCCCCTAGGGGTAAGTCTACCCGCTGCTTGAAATTCCCGGCGGCAATATTTTTAACCCCAACTAACAATTCCTTAATCGGTTTCGTAATCGTGAGAGCATTAAATACCGCGCCCAAAATTACCATGACCCAAATTGAAATAAAAACCGCGATAGTTACATCCCTGGTTAAATTTGAAGAGGCAACCACCGTCGGATTCGGGTTAATCCCAATCGCTAAAACGCCCAAATATTTGCTGTCATGCACTAAAGGCACAAAAACATCCGTCACTTCCCCATCCGGAGTTAGATGCTGACGCACCATCGGCAATTCAGAGTTACTGGCATAATTATCGGGTAACTCAATCCGACGTTGAATCGTTAGAGAATTTTGTACCTCTGATTCCGAAAATGGAATCCCAAAGAAAATCTCACCATCCTGATCCGCGTAAATCATGTAGCGCACGCTGGAGGTACTGCTATAGAAACGGTGAGAAAAACGAGCAACTTCTGTTAGCTTATTTTCGGCAATTTGCGGGGCAACATTCGCAGCTAGCAACAGACCCAAATCACGACCGAAACGAGTATCATTCATCCTCGCGTCCTGTTGAATCGTATTGACTGCCCAGAACGTCAAGCCACTCATAATCAAAGAGACGGCAAGGGTTGCCGCCGCCATTAATCGCGTCTGGAGGGTAAACTCCGACCACCAACGCCCGATAACTTCTCGAAGGGTTTTTAACAAAGCCAGCAAGGGGAGTGTATGAGCATCAACAGAAAAAACGAGAACGGTTTCTCTCAATCAGGCAAGGGAGGTATTTCTCCGGATGCCATGACCTATATCTTTACGATAGTATATCCCCTCGAACTGAATACAATCTAGCGCCCGATAAGCTAGAGCGATCGCCTCGTCCAATGTGTCTCCGGTTGCTGTCACCGCTAGCACACGCCCCCCATTAGTGACAAGCTGTTCGTCTTTGAGTTGCGTTCCTGCACTCAATACCGTTGCGCCCATTTCTTGCGCTTGTTCAATTCCGGCGATCGCATCCCCTTTTTGGTAGGAACCCGGATATCCTTTAGCCGCAGCGACCACACAAGCGGCTGCCCCAGGTTTCCAAGTAATTGGAGGGAATTGTGATAATCGTTGCTCAGTACAAGCGAGTAACAGGTCTTCCAAAGGCGTTTCCAGCAAGGGTAAAATCGCTTGGGTTTCTGGATCACCAAAACGACAATTAAATTCTAAAACCGTTGGCTCACCTTGGGGAGTAATCATCAATCCGGCATACAGCACACCGCGATAATCAATCCCTTGATTCCGCAAGGCATCAACGGTAGGCTGAAGAATTTCTCGTTCAATCCGTGCCATTAAAGCCGAGTCTACCAGAGGGGAGGGTGCAAACGCTCCCATTCCGCCTGTATTTGGGCCTGTATCCCCTTCTCCAATTCGTTTATGATCTTGCGCGGGTAATAACGGACGAACGCTGATGCCATCGGTTAGCGCCAAAACGGAAACTTCTTGACCCGTTACACACTCTTCAACCACTACCGTATTAAAGCCATTTTTGAAGAGGGACTCTACCGCCGCGATCGCTTCCTCAAGCGTACTGGCAACGGTAACGCCTTTTCCTGCTGCCAAACCATCAGCTTTGACGACAATCGGTGCGCCGCGATCTACGATATAACTTCTCGCTGCTTCAATATCGGTAAAAACCCTAAACTCAGGCGTAGGAATACCCGCCGATTGCATTAAGGTTTTCGCCCAGTTTTTACTTGCCTCAATTTGGGCACCTGCTTTGTTTGGGCCAAAAACGGTTAGGTTTTGACGTTGTAGATAGTCGGTAATTCCTAACGATAAGGGTAATTCCGGGCCAACCACAACTAAAGAGACACCATTAACCAAAGCAAATTTGGCAATTCCTTCAAAATCATCCACTCGTAAGGAAATATTCTGACAACGGGGTGTCGTTGCTGTACCCCCATTACCCGGAATACAAATGATCTGCTGAATGCGTTGGGATTGCAGCAGCTTCCAGGCGAGGGCGTGTTCCCGTCCTCCATTACCCACTACTAAAATTTTCACGTTAGCCTCACGCTCTAGAACAATTGAACCAGATCAAGTAAACACTGCCCAAAGCGCTCTGGCAAGAAATATCCTTGATAGGCGTGAGGAACTTCGGATGAGTCCAAGGAATTTGCACTATTTCAGTAATACTTGTTGACCAACTTCCACAAGAAGTTATTTTTATTTAAAAATTAAACTGTTAATTATTAACAATTAGTGTTAAAATAAATAAATAAATAAATAAATAAATAAATAAATCCATAAAGTTCATGAAGTTTTAGAGGTTGCAAAAGTAATTATTAAAAATCCATTCTATATTATTTTATTATTTTCAATAAATATTTTTTAATCAGATATGCCTTCTTCAGTAAGTTACGCAGCGCAGCCAATTTTAGAGATTGGTGGTCAGCCAGCCTCTGAAGCTTTAATGGAGGACATCTTGCAAATCTCTGTAGAAGAGAGCCTTCATTTACCAGGAATGTTTACCCTGGTGATTAAAAATGATTACTTTCCCGGACGAACCCAAGATCAGACTTGGCGGTACGAGGATTTATTCAGTTTTGGCAAACCTGTTAAAATTGGTTTCATCTCCAGTACCACCCAAGCCCAAGAGTTTGCGAACGGTAAACAAGACTATGTGCTAGAAGGGGAAATTACAGCAATAGAAGCCCACTTTACTAGTACGTCTCAAGCACCAATTATGATTCGGGGTTATGATGTTTCCCATCGCTTGCATCGGGGACGCTATAACCGTTCTTTTCAGAATATGACTGATAGCGATATCGTTAAGAAAATTGCTGGGGAAGTGGGCATATTAACGGGTACTATTGATGTCAGTGGTGCGCCTCATGATTATGTTTTTCAGGAAAATCAGACTAATATGCAATTCCTGAAAGAACGGGCTGCTCGAAATGGTTTTGAGTTATTTGTGCAAGATGGCAAGCTAAACTTCCGCAAACCAAAAATTGATGATGTTTTAGAACTGAAGTGGTTGACAAATCTGCACAGTTTCCAAGTCCGAATCAGCAGTGCTGAACAGGTGAGTGAAGTGGAGGTGCGGGGTTGGGATTACAGTCAGAAGCGGTCAATTGTGGCAACAAAGAAAGCGGAACAAGTATTAACGGAAACAGAATATGGTAGAGGTTCTAAGACGAGTACAGCGTTTCAGGGTAAGCCGCCTACGCCCAAGATGATTGTAGTGGATCAGCCCGTTTTTAGTAGTACCGAGGCAGAGAAGATTGCTCAAGCTTTGTTTGATGAATTGGGTGGAGAATTTGTCCATGCTGATGCGAAAGCAGAGGGGAATCCTCAGATTCGACCAGGGCGGGTGGTGAAACTAGAAAATATGGGTAAATACAGTGGTCAGTATTACGTCACAGAAACCTGTCATTGCTTTGAGGAACGGGTCTACACTACAGAATTTAGTGTGCGGGGTTAGGCATACACAAAGACCACGAAGCCCTTGTTCAAGTGGGAAAGATCAAAGTTTTCCGGGACAAAAATCAAGATTACAAAAGAACGGGCGATTTCATTTACGAGGGAAAAGATTTTTACATAGACCAGCACTGGGGAGGCAATGCACCTAATTATAATGACATTGAGCTGTGGAGTGCGGGTTGTCTGGTGGGACGCACCAAAGCAGGGCATGAAGAGTTTATGAAAATTATCAAACAAGACCCCCGCTATATTAAAAATAAACGTTATTCATTTTCATCCATTGTGATTGATGGCACAGATTTGTTCAAAAAATATCCGCTTTAAGGGTTAGTAGGAATTAGACATTACTCACCCAGCCAAAATTAAGATGTAGTTGTAGTGAGTGTGTAGGTTGCGTCAGACAGGATAAATCAGCTTATACTCAGATCTTGCACCATTCTCAAGCTTGCCTCATAACCCGCCAGGGAATAAATTCCCTGTCTCATAGCTTAAGTCCATTAAAATGGACTAAAATTCTGATCCAGTCGTCTTTAGACGACTTTTGCTATGAGACAGTGGTTTTAACCACTGGCGGGTTGTTGCAACTGGTGCAAGATCTGAGTTATCGCATCCACAGATTCCACATCTAATACCATTTCACAAAAAGCATGATACATATCATCAGGTAAGGGTAATTGGTTCCCATCACCCATTTGTATCACCCTTAAAGTGAATTGGTATAACATACCCTACCAATGTGGCTACAAATGGTTAATTGAGAATGGTGCAATATCTCAAGTGAACAAAACTTTTACTTACCCTAAAAATCGCTAATAACTTTAAGCCACAGTATCTGGATCAATCCCTAATTCGCGCAATCGTTGGGCTAATTTTTGAGCGCGTTCAGCTTGTTGTCTTGCTTCTTCTCGCGCCACAATCACCTCCTCACTATCAGTAGCAATCAACTCCCCTGAAAGCGTCATCCACCGCAACCACACTCGCTCAATCCCCCGAAAACTTCCGTACCACACCCCCAAACTTAACTCTAACTCCGGTATTACTAAACGACCATTTGTTAAATTTGCAGGCTCATAACTCCCCTCAACTAAATGAAAAACCTGAAGTTCCTGGCTGTATCGACTAAAAATCACATAATAAGGTACACGCAAAATCTGCTCATAAACTTGCCATTTAGTTGGCGGATTTCCCTGTTGTTGCACCGTCCGACCCAAATCCTCATCCTCTGTCCCTGGAGATAATAATTCTACTACCACAAACGGACTAATTTCTTCTTGCCAAACCACATAACTCAAACGCAATTCTCGCCGTTCATAGAGTCGAGGAATCCCTACCACTCCAAACCAATCTGGACGCTTATACCAGTTGGTATGATTAACGTCGTAATAAAGGTTTAGATCACAAGCTGAAAATACTTCCTCTGCACTCCAATTTGGCGGTTGAAAGGTTAAAAAGAGTAGTAAAGGTTGGAAAAAATGAAACTCATCAGGCAATCCCGGTTCCTCCGGATTATCAGTTGGTAAATCATACATGGTGGGCAAGGTTTGCCGGGGGGAAAGTGGAGGATTGGCTTGAGTGGGAAGACGAATTATCATGATTTTCGGTATGTTCTCTAGTTATCAATACTTTATAGCAAAATTTACTCATCCCGCTGTTCAAACCAAACCACTAAATCATTAACCTCTGTAAAATCTAACAAAGCCTCTCCTAACGCCTCCAACTGCTCAACGGATAACTCTCGAACCCGCTCAATTAATGATAAATCAACCTCACCAAATCGTCGTGTAAGCTGGCGTATAATTAAGGCTATTTCTCCTTCTCGTCGCTGCTGTTGATCTAACCAAGCTATTAGATCCGTTGTTACCGAAAAATCTAATAGCGCCTCTCCTAATTCCTCTAACGCCAGAGTTGATAACCTACGAATTTGTTCTTGCAATATCGGGTTAATATCACCTAGTTGTCGGGTTAGTTGGCGCACAATTACAGCGACTTGTCCTTCGCGTCGTCCTTCGCGCCGTCCTTCCTGCCGTCCTTCGCGCCGTCCTTCCTGCTGTCCTTCCTGCCGTCCCTGCTGTAATCCCTGTTGTAATCCCTGTTGTAATCCCTGCTGCAAGATATCTTGATAAATCACAGATCCACGCATAATTTCCTCTCGAAATAAGTGACGAATATCTCGTTTTTCAAACCGCAATCCAGCCAGAATTTGTACACAACCAGAAATATTTTGTCGCTCCTGTCTATTAGAAATTGTAGCTACTCTTTCCGCAACTTGTGTTAGTAGTGTTTGTGGAGAATCAGTTTGCGTTAAAGTGGCTAGCGGTAGAAGTGCGGGATGGGAGAGAAATACGGCTGGATCTTGTTCCCACAAGCGAACAACTCGATAATGGTGAACAGTTGTGTCGTCTCGATAGTCGTCGGTAAAGGCAACTTCATGGGTCGTTTCTTGTAAAAAGATAACCACCTGCACCACTGCACATTGATATTGCCGCTTTAATCTTACTGAATAATCGAGCATCCGGAAGGGAATCGGCTGGTCAGAGTAGGGTAGAGTTTGAAATTCGATGTGTAAAATTTGATTAGCTGTTTGCAAAAAACTGACAGAATCGGCACGAATCGGTTCTAATGTCAATTCAGTTTTAAGGATTTCAACATTAGCCGATTCAACGCTAAGTAACCAGTTAACAAACTCAGTTGGATATTGTTCGGCTAGATATTTACAAGCATTGTCGTAACTCAACTTCAGTTTTTTTCCTCACTTTACTACTATCTGCACTTTAGCAAAGTTTGATATCAGCAAGCGATCGCCCCTACAAAAAAGCCCCCCTTAAAAAGGAGGGTGGTAAAAATATTGCTTCCTATCTGTAATTTGGTGTCTGAATATTCCGCAACCGCGCTGCATCACGAATGCCATATTCAGGACGGCAAAAACGGTCTAATTGCGCCTCAAAAAATGCCCGATTTGCTTTCAAATGCTTCGGATTTGGGTCATCTAACGGATACAAGAGTGCTGTCCGTAATGCTTGAAACACCGCAGATGTCACACAGTACATCGAACGTTGAAACGTTACAGCAATTTGGTTCAAAATATCATCTTCATTCCGACAGCGCTTTGCGTAAAATTCTTGGAGATAGGGAGGGAGGAAATGTAGCATATCCTGCATTAACAAAGTCGGAGGGATACCTGCTGAACCAACGGGGAATTTATCTGCATAAAGAACTCCATAATGGAAATCTTTCTGATCGCTAGGAACTTGTTTTGCTTGGGCATTGTAAGACTTTGTTCCTCTAAAGGGTGCAGTCCGATAGAAAACAGCTTCTACATAAGGAAGTGCTGCTTCATATAACCAGGTAAATCCCTTTGATTTGGGAATAACGTCGTAGCATTCTCCCTTAGTATAAACGTGATGGTAAATGGGACGACCTGCGATCGCAAAAATCCCATTCACTAAAAAATTCATCGCATCGGGTACAGTTTTAATTTTCCCCTCATCATACAAATCCGATACTTCAAAGAAAACAGGAGCCATAACTTCCCAAAACAGTCCCAAATTACTGTAATATGAGGCTTGACGGCACTGTTCTAAAAATAAGTCTGGGAACATTTTATGAATTCCCAGCATCACAGGATTGCCTTTGAAGTAAGCCTTAATTGCTCTATCAGCGTTAGCTTTGTATTCTTCAGAATCGAGATAAGGGTCGAATTTATTAACGGGTGCATACATATTACGATGCCAAAGCATCGCCTGCATACAAGCTTCAGCGAATTCCATGTTAATTCGGTCGTGCCACAAGTGGTGGAATAACTTGGGCATTTTCCCTGTTTCACCTTTTTCTATGAATTCTAATAATTCAGGATGGGCGGTTGCTTCACCTCGCCAAATCCGTAAATCTGCATCATCTCCAGCGTAGTGATTATGCAGTTCTAAATACTCTTTGGGTAAGAAGTATTTAAAGAAAGGTAAGGGATTTAAAAAGACTCGTTCACCAATATAAAGTAAGTCACGCCAGTAGAAATCCATCGGCACAGCATAAGCTTTCCAAATGCCGATAATTTGCATGAGATTTTCTGGACTATCCGGTATCATTGCACCCCCTGCTTCTAAGCGGTGAATGACTTCGGCAAATTCATGCTTGGAGGGGGGGAGTTTGGGGGTTGGCGTTGCGGTTGGTTTCTCTAGAGTTGCTGTCATAGTTTTATGTTGGGACGAGATTATTGAATAGTAGGGTGGGCAATGCCCACATCTTGCTCATTTCTGCGTACTTAACTCAGGTTTGAAGGCTAGTTGCTGATTGCTGTTGGTTGGGATAGAAGCAACAATTTGTGTTGTAGTTGTCTCTGTCCAGCGTACTAACCAAATCGGTTGTATTCCTAAGAAAATGATTAGAACAGCTAATACTAAAGCTGGAGCTTTTTCTCCCCAATTCACTGTGGGATAATAAGCGGTGTTGTTGTCAAGTTTACCAAAACAAGTGCGGTTCAGGAGAATGACAAAGTAAACGGCGGTTAAACCAGAAGCGAAGATGCACAAAAGGGTTTGCCAAGGAAAGACTGAATAGCTGCCTTGGAAGACTAAAAATTCAGCAATAAAACCGACTAAACCCGGAATTCCTGCACTTGCCATTCCGCCTAAAATTAAGAGGGCACTAGTCAGAGGTAAACCTCGCAGAGGGTTCATTAAACCATTAAGAACATCTAGATCACGAGTCCCCACTTTTGTTTCAATCACACCCACTAAATAAAACAGAATGGCTAGAATTAAACCATGGCTAACCATTTGAGAAACAGCGCCTAAAAGACTCAAAGGAGTCAGCGCCGCCGCCGCAACTACGATATAGCCCATATGACCAATTGAACTATAGGCGACCATGCGTTTAATATCTTTTTGGGCGATCGCCGTTAATGCCCCATACAGTACACTCACTACCCCAATAATCGATAACCCTGGCGCTACCAATGCCCAAGTTTCAGGAAATAGCTGTAAACCAAATCGTACTAACCCATACGTTCCTAACTTAGCAACCATTCCTCCTAAAAGAATTGCCACAACAGGCGACGCTTCAACATAAGCATCAGGCAACCACGTATGCAAAGGAACCAAAGGAATTTTGATGCCAAAGCCTACTAACAATAAGGTAAGTAGAATTAACTGAGTGGTTAAGGATAATCCTTCAGTTGCGATCGCACTATAATCAAAACTGGTGGAATGACTCAACCACGTCATCCCCAGGAATGCTGCTAAAATGAGAATTCCTGATACCGCCGTATAGATCAGAAATTTCATCGCCGCATATTCCCGTTTCTCACCTCCCCAAATTGCAATTAAGAGGTATAACGGGATTAATATCAGCTCATAAAACAGGACGAACAGCAGCAAATTTTCAGCCAGTAATGCTCCCGTAACCCCAGCATTAACCAGTAAAATCATCGCATATTTGAGCCGGGGGCGCTCAACATTAATTCGACCACTAAAGATAGCGATTAATGTTAGTAAACTCCCTAACGCGACTAGTGGAAACGATAATCCATCAACACCTAATTTATAGGTTAAGCCGATTTGGGGAATCCAGGGTAAATACTCTTGAAACTGAAATCCTGCATTGGTTAAGTCAAATTGTATCCCTAGCCAAATCGTAACGAGTAAAATAGCGCTGGTTATTGCTAGGGCAATAGAACGTAACTGTTTCTCTGCTATATTTCCAGGAAAAAATCCAACTAACGCAGCGCCTACTACAGGCAACCAAATTAAGGTACTTAGCATTGTGTTGTTTGTTGTTGGTTGTTGGTTGGTTGTTGGTTGTTGTTGGTTGTTGGTTGTTGGTTGTTGGTTAGCTTCTATCGTCAATTAAAATAAAGACAATAGGGAACACCGTAATGACCACAAACTAACAACCAGCAACTAACAACTAATAACTATCCCCCAATAATTAAGGAAATTCGAGCTAATAATGGCCAGCTTAGTAAAATTCCCAGGAGGGCAACGCCTAAGAGAATTGTTAAGGCATAAAATTGGGTTTGTCCGGAAACGTTATACTTTAAACTTTGTCCCCCAAATACAGTTACTATGCCGACCAGATTAACTACACCATCAACGATATAGCGGTCAATCCACGAAATTGTTTTCGAGATTAAATCAACAGCTAATACCACGGTTAGGCGATAAAGTTTTTGGGTGTAAAAGTCGTAAGCAAAGAAGTCTTGGAAGGACTTAGACCCAAATTTTACAGGTTTCGCCCAGCCGTCATTGAGATAAATGAATGCTCCCAATCCACAACCAATACTACTGGATAAAATAAGTAGTCCAGCGACAGTCGTATTGAGAGTTTCCCAATTCGGCAGTAATTGCCATTTTAGGAGAAGGATGGGAACATGCAATGTGAAACCCATTAACCCTAACATGGGTAATGCCATAGGCCAGTGAATTTCTGGCGATCGCTCACTCATTTGTTTAGGTTTGCCACCAAATATTAAACCGAATACGCGGGTTAAACTAAAGGTGGCTAAAGTATTAACAAATAGCAATACTCCCCAAAGCCAAGAGTAGTGATTAGAAAGATGATCCCCTAATTGCACTAATGCCCAAAATCCACCCAGAGGAGGTACTGCAACTAATCCGGCTGCACCCACAATATAAGATAATCCCGATGCAGGTCTTCTCGACCACAAACCGCCTAATTGAGTCACATCTTGAGTGATGCTATTCCATACAATCGCCCCAACACTCATCACTAACAAACCCATCGCAACGGCGTAGGTCAACATTAATAAAAAGGCGGTCTGAATTTGTCCAGTTCCTACAGCGATAAATACTAAACCCATGTAGGCGCTGACTAAATAAGAAAGGGTACGTTTGATATCAATTTGACCTATTGCCACCATCGTACCGCCCACCGCTGTAACCGCACCAATCAATAATGTGGTAGATACGGCGAAGGGAGAAAGGGCGATAACGGGTTGAAGTTGAATCAGTACCCAAGCGCCTGTAGCGACAACGACCGAGTTCCGTAAAATCGTGCTGGGAACTGGCCCTTCCATCGCTTCATCTAACCACAAATGCAGGGGAAATTGAGCGCATTTACCCATTGGACCGGCAATTAATGCTAAACCTAATAAAGTGGCAACCTTTGGGTCTAGGTTCGCTGTACTTGCCCACTCTGCAAGTTCTGAAAAATTCCAGGTTCCTGACAAGGGATAGATCGCAATAACGCCCATTAAGAGAAATAAATCTCCGACCCGTTTGGTTAAAAACGCATCTCTAGCACCTGTGACTACCAATGACTGATTAAACCAAAATCCGACTAAAAGGTAAGTTCCAAGGGTAAGAATTTCCAGAATGATGTAACTGAAAAATAACGAATTGGAAAGCGCAAGTCCACACATTCCCGCTTCAAACATGGCTAGCAAGGAATAAAAACGCGCCCAACCCCAATCCATTTCCATGTAGCCAATAGCATAAATTTGGGCTAGTAGGTTCAACCCGGTGACGACCATCGTTGCACCAATAGTCACTGAAGAGAGTTGTACCGGAATGGTCAAGTCTAGATCGACAACGTGCAACCAGGGAATCAGTAATTCTTGGGCGGGTTGATTCCACGTAGCGGGTAGGGCAAGTAACCCATGTAAAAATGCGATCGCCGTCATGATCGCATTGATATAACCAGACGGTCGCGGCCCTGTACGACGAATAATTGCTGGCGACCAAGGGACAGCTAAAAGTGCCCCGATTAGGGCGTAACAGGGGATTAACCAGGCAGTCTGTAGGAAGAATTGAGCCATCGCATGACCTCTTGTCAGGACAGAACTAGTCAGAATCTAGGCAGGCAATACTGAACTAGCCCTTTTTTGTTTGAAGGGCTTTGACTAGCCTTAACTAAAATTTACTATTTTTTAATCTTGAATTTAAATTGTAATAGCTGCCTGACCAAAATCAAATGAACCCGCTAAAGGATTTGGCAATACGGCTCTTAACGGATTCTTATCTTGCCCTTACTAGTGTTAATACTAATGGTTACTATTGAATTTAATCTATGTTAAGTTTTATTTTTGATTAGAGTCAAAGATTTATTAAATTTAATTGACAAAATTGTACTAATAATTATTGGATTTTTGCCCAAACCCAAAAAATCCATTAGAAACTCCCCATAAAGAAAAACTGAAGGTGCTTACTCCCTCCAGCTTTTCTTTACAAACAGTCTATGATCAGGTATATCTAATTCTTAATGTCTATCCAGTTCAATTACTGAACGGAAGCAGACTCAACATCTACTGTTTGTTCAGTGGGATTAACACTCTCAGATGCCACGGTTTCACCTTTTCGAGCTTTGGCACTATCAATCAGCCACTGAGACACCTCAGAAACCAATAACGTCAAAATCATCACATCATCAATTTGCCCGATGATAGGGATAAAATCTGGGGCAATATCAATCGGAGTCAAGATATAAAATAGTGTTCCCAAAATGAGCCACCAACGGTACTTGGGATTCCGGATCGTGTTGCGATACCAATTGTAAAGTGATTGAATAGAAAAATTGTTCATGTGTCTTACCCCTACAGCTACCTTTCATCCTGACAAATTCCCCCAGTAAGTGACTGTGGGGATAACCCTCCTGTATCGGTCGAGAAGTTACACCTCCTCATTCACAGGGAAAGGCGGAGAGTAGTAGCCTACCAAAATATCCTAGAAGCT
>DNGI01000133.1 GCA_003486645.1 Cyanobacteria bacterium UBA11370
ATACGTAGTACTTTCTTTCTCCCTTGTCCCCCTTGTCCCCCTTGTCCCCCTTGTCCTCCTTGTCTCTCCTATCTACTATTAGTGTCGGGTGTGATATCAAAAATGATGGTATGGGCTGTGGTTGGAAGTAGTTGTTGGAGAATTCTCAGATGAGATTCTGCATCTCGACGACGGCGAAAACGGGCAACAAGGCGCGATCGCATATTGGGTAGGTGGCGAATGATGCACCATGGAAACAGTTTTGTTCTGTAGGTCATGAGGAACTCCTAGTTAGGGTAATGTGTGATAATTGGGTAAATGGGCATGAGTAAGCGGCGAGAACACACGAGTTTACGCAGGTTTCGCAACAGTTAACTATGGCAACCGGATAGGCGATAAGCTGGGGATCAAAGTCCAATCTCCTACTTGGTTGTGGTTTATTGGATAGTTATGTAAGACACTGAAATAGCAGCAGGCATCCTAGAAAGTACCTAATTAGCCTGAAGGTAACTTTCCAGATCTCTTGCCTGTTTTTGTGTCCATCTTATGTTCCCATTGTCTAAGCAACTTGTCAAGGCAGGTCGCTGAGATTGATTTCTAATGGTAGAAGAAAACAAATCTGGTTCAGACGAAGCTGAGTCTCCGTTGAAAAGACTTCGAGAAGAGGCTGGGTTTTCTCAAGAGGCACTAGCCAGAATGATTAATGTATCAGTAACAACAATTAGCCGTTGGGAGAGAGGAGTGTCGGTTGCCATGTTGACTGTGCCTCAAATGAAGGCATTGTGTAAGGCATTAGGGAAGAGTCTTGAGGAATTGCCTGATGAGTTTGGACTATCAAAGCGCTAGCGAAGCATCCCATAATGCTTGTCGCTGGAGAGTGATGGATTGCTATGGCGAAAATGAGTAGGAGGAAGGAGGGAGAAGAAGGGGGAAGCGAATGTATTCACTCACCTCTCAGTATCCTGAGTTTTTCTTGCAATCGGGATGGATTGTTACGCTTAAACGCTTCAACAAAGGCATCATCTTCCTCAATACGTCGGTCAATTTCTTCCCGATAATCGAAATAATATGCCATTGCTGCATAAACGGATGCCCATGACAAATCATACTTGCTAGCAATTTCTGCGGTAGAGTAGCCCATTTTTAAGTGCATTATCGCTATATCTTCTACCGCAATTCTTGTTCCAGCGATGTGGGGTTTACCACCACGTATTTCGGGATGGATTTCAATATGTTCTTTACTCACCCGTTCCATAGCTACTCGTACTTTTCATTTAACTATTAACGCTCTTTCTATTGGGGTGTAGTCAGAAGTAGTTGGTAAAGAGGAAAAACTTTCCTTGTCCCCCTTGTCCCCCTTGTCTTCCTTGTCCCCCTTGTCCTCTTGAACACATACTGGTGCGTGACCACACCCTCTCTATTCTCCTCCTACCGTCCACCACGCTAAACCATAAGATTGAGAATCCTTATTCACTTTATCCCGATACTCAACCCGAATTTTATAACGACCTGCCGTAGGAACTGAACAGAAAATATGCTCGACACTATCAACTTCGCTAATTGAAGCACAAGTACTTTTTTTAGTGCTATCTTCATCAACAGGCATGAGGTAAAGGTCGAGATTATTTAAGCCGCGATCGCGGAAACTCTCGCCAACATCGTACATCTCATTTCCATTCTTATCGTTCAGTTCAACTCGGCGATCCCAAGTTAACGTTAGAGATACAAAACTTCCTGCTTTCAACGGTTTTTCTAACACATAATCTTGAGACGATGATTTTTCAATTGAACGATAATCCCATCCAATGGGTGGTACTAAACTCTCTGGACTCCACTGACCTGGACTAAATTGCTCATAAGCGCGAAAGACATTGAGATGTCCGGTTCCCATCTGAATATCTAAAGGAATTTTTGGGTCTTTGTAAGCATCTGAATCTAACCAACTACGATTATTTTTTCCTAAAATAGTGCGACTCATGCCCAAGTGCAAACCATCACCACTATCTTTAATTTTGTCTGCTGAATTAAGTAATACGGCTTTTGTAACTTCGTGGCGGCGGGAATCAATACTCCAGTTCAGTTGAGAGGAGTGGATTTGGCGATCGCCAAATTCCTGAATCAGCGCTACCGATGCTGTAGTATGAGGCGCAGCAAAACTCGTACCACTAACTTGAACAATTTTACCATCCAATTCATACACCGAAATATTGCTACCCGGAGCCACTAAACTAATCGCACGGCGAGGACCAACATTAATTTCTCGTTCAATCAAACGCCTGCCAATTCCTTCCGGTTGATCGCTTAAATTAGCAAAATCTACTTTAGTAAATACTCCATCCCGTCTCGTGGTGTAAGCGGTCGTGATCCCATTAAAATGATCGGTAGGAATGGGAATACCCCCGCCTCCCTGATTGCCTGCGATCACATAGAGGACATCGTGAACTCTAGCTGACCAATCAATACATTGAGTGAGCAAAGCATTACCATCTAGAGTAGCTTCAGATCGGCTATCGCGCTGGAGGGATTCGCCAAAACTAAAGTTAATCGCCCGAACATCTCCGCCATTTTGTTGAGCAACGTGTTGGCTAGATAAACATTCTTCGGGTTGTCCACTCATGACGGGTGAACCCACAGCAGACGCATAAAGTCTTGCTCCTGGCGCGACTCCGGGTAAGGTTTTGTCCCGGCTAACCATGATCCCGGCTACCATTGCCGCATGACTATCAACATCAGTATCGGCTTTGGCGGGTTCATCCCGATGAAACACTCGTTCCAGTGCGATCGCCGGATTCCAAGCGACTGCCTTATCCACCCCAAAGGAAGCAGGTCTACCAATTTCAACTTGACCGATCGCTATTTTACGACCAATTAAGTTATAAGGGGGAGCATGGAGCCGCAGAGCATCAATTCCGGTTTCTCCTACAGAAGCGGTTGGTGTAGCGAAGGCTGGGATTGATAGCCCAGAAGCACCTAAACCCCAAATGATCCATCCGAGTTTTTTTAAAATCTGCCGACGAGCCAAGGCAGGTTCTCCTAGTATCTATTATTGATTATTTATATTATTGATTATTAGTCCGTTGTCCGTTGTCCGTGGTTAGTGATTCCGAGTTCAGCAATTAAAACTTTTTTTAACTCAAAACTCTCCCTCTCTCCCCCACTCCCCCACTCC
>DNGI01000292.1 GCA_003486645.1 Cyanobacteria bacterium UBA11370
TTAGACAAGAGCCACTGACTGACCAACTCTTCCACAATGTCTGACATCTCCCTCTCTTCTATTAGCGCTGCGGCTTTTAGCCGTCGGTGTAGGGGTTTGGATAGATAAAATGTCGTCCTTACATAGTCGGGATTGCGACCTTTGGCTTGTTTCTTCTGGAGTGATGAGTGTGGGGTATCTTCAGTGTGACCTCTCACAGCCCCAAACAACTCATCAAAACGGCTGCCATCTTTTTTTTTAGTCATGGTAATATCTCTTTCCCCACCTCGAAGTAGCAACGCCAAGCGATTTTGGCGTAGGAGTCATTCTTCACTTGATTGACGGGTACTCCTTCTAATGCGGCTTTCTGAAACACGGCTAGCCGTCGAATACCTGTCTTGAAAATTGGCAAGGAGTTGGAGGCGATCGCTTTCCTGGCTTCGTCCCCTGTCTTATTAGGAGGTGGAGGGATGAGAGTCAAGAGAATTTTATAATGGGTCGAAAGCCTCTTGAGCGCATCCACCATTTGTAGTGTTGCACCCAACGCTAAGGCATCGGGACTGGTGGGTAGCACGAGTAGGTCGCAGCCAGAGGCAATGGTTTTGAGTTCATCGGGTACAGGTCTAGCCGGGGTATCAATGACGATGTGTTCGTAAGCCCTAGCAAACTTTACCGCCTGCTTCTCATCCACGACTTTGAAGGGCAATTCACCCCGGCTTGCCCACTCCAAGGCACTGCGGTTTAAGTCTCCATCCACCAGCAGCGTGTCGGCTTGGTGCTGGAAGTAGGCGGCTAGGTGCAACGCGGTTGTGGTTTTGCCGACCCCACCTTTGAAGGAAGCGACTGTGACGATCATTGGCTTTTGTTGCGTGTCGGTACGTCTATTGTACTTTATGTTTGAGCATTTAGATGTTTAAATGTCTGAATGTCTGAATGTCTGAATGTTGGGTTTTGAACAACTCCAACCTGGATGGCAGTTAAGTTGTTGGAACACTTGATCGTAGAGCGCGAGTCGTGCAAGTACAGGAGAAGGGAGGCTCTTGGCAAGAATGTCAAGTTTTTTGAGGGGTAGGGGTGCGATCATTTAATCTCTTCTATTATTGAGGTAATTTCTTGACTCTTGAAGGAGAAGTGAGGTATGTCAGGAAGCGAGTACGTAGAGAAAAAGAGTTCTTCTGTCCCCAATCAGACGACCAGCTCCTTGCCGCCGCAGCGATCGTATCAGCCTGAACCTATTGAGCAAGAAACCGTTTCCATTGAAGAACAACTGGAGAGGGCATCCCAGTTTGGTTATAACGGTCTGGATGTTCCGGTTAATGCACCAGCCACACCGCCACCAGTGCAGAGGCAGTCTGCTATAGAGAATCAGCAACAGCCGCAGGTAGAGCCAGGAGTTGAGACAACTTCAGAGACTGTTGAGGAAACTGTTGAGTCAGAGGAACTTTCTGGAGAAGAAGCATCACAGAGTCAGGAGTCGCCTAACACGGATGGAGAGGGAGAAGATGTTCCCCAAACTGTACAGTCAGAGGTAGGAAGTGGAAATCAGCAACCTCAAATGCCTTCGTTGCAAGCACAACTAGAGAAGGTATCCCGGTTTGGTTACAACGGTCTGGATGTTCCGGTTAATACTCCCAGCACACCGTCGCCACCAATTCAAAGGAAACTTACCTTAGATGGGTTAGACAATGAGTATCAGCCGGAGGTGATAGAGAGAGCTAATCCGCTATTAAATGGGTTGAATCAGTTTAAGGTGCAGCGGCTGTGTGATGAGTGTGAGGCGGAATTAGCAGATAAAGAGGATAAGCAACCTGTTCAGGCAAAACTTGAAGTAGGACAGCCGGGGGATAAGTATGAGCAAGAGGCTGATACTGTAGCTCATCAGGTGGTGGAAAAGATTAATGCGCCTCAACCTCAACAGCCAGTGCAGCGTCAGTCAAAATTAGCAAAAGTTTCTTCGGTAGATACTCGACATATCCAAGCTTTTGCTCCCAATGCTCACCGAGGCGCAACTGTGCAAGGACTTGCTCAAAGCTTTTCAGCAGAAGAAATAGGTGCAATTTACCAATCGAACTGGGAGCGTGACTTTTCTCAGGGACCAGCCAAGATTGCTGATATGGTTATTGCTTGGAAGCAAGTCAAACTCTCGGCTGCTAAAAATGGGGGCAATCCAGATCCTCAAGTCGCAGAAACGTTCCGTTCCCAAGTTTGGACAGTCATCGACATGAACTTAGCGAGCGCAACGGACGAATCTCTCAGTGGCTATCACTATTGGGAACACATGGATAATCCCGGTGAAGGGCCGGCCTACAGTTGGAACAATCCGAGAAAGGACGCAGACAAACGCTGGCAAGGCAAAGACAATGAACTTCCGGGCTACATTAACGATAGTAAAGCCTATATCAAAGATGAAATTGTCGCCTCAGTCGATGAGTATCGCTCTTTTATGGATAAGGGCAAAGTTGGTACAGGCATTGATAACTGGAACGGCGTGAAAAAACCAGAAGGTTACAATCCTGTAGCTATTGAAAATGCGGCTTGGATTGGGGATAAGAACTCACCTGCCTTAGAACGGGATGCCATTGCTGAAGAAACTCAACAACAAGCCAAGTCTTCAGGGGCAAAATCAAAAGAACAAGCAGATTGGGAAAAAGCACTTTGGCAAGCCATCGGTCATCATCTGGGACGAGCAATGCACGCGCTGGAAGATTTCTTTGCCCATAGCAATTGGCTAGAAGCAGCACAGAGCCACAAGCGTTTGAGGACGGCTCTGGGGTCAGAAATCGATACAGCTATATTTCTGCCAGATATTAAAACGGGAACGTTTGAAATGCCGGATAAAGCCCATGCTTTAGGTCATAAGTTGTCCGCGATATCTGAACAGTTGCTACAAGATTTCGATTTACTCCTCAAAGTTTATAACAAAACCAAGGCTAGCACGAAGTTAAATCAAAAGGAGCGTGGTAATTGGTTGACAGGTCCGAATATGAATGATTTTGCTTTTGGATCACTTGAGACGGATAGCTGGACTCCGGCAGGAGAAATGCTCGATGTAGGTGTTGCGGCGGACAACATGGAGGAAATGATCTATAGTGGCAACTACGAAGTCGCTGATTTTCTGCTAAACAAAGAGTGGTTGACAGCCCTTGGCAACAAAGGAAAAATTCTTATTGAAGAAGGTGACAAAGAAGCACCCTCAAGTGGTCATGGCAAACTAGCGAAGGATCAGTCAGAACAGGGTAAGGATTTTCAACAAGCTCACGCCTTAGCTACGAAAGCGAATCAAATCGTGTTTGCTCCTTTGCGAGAAATTATGGATATGGGCGATGTGGATGCAGCAAAAGAAGCACTTTTGAAACAACTGGAGATGGTAGATCAGATGATTGCGATTCCTAGCGATAGTCACCCGCTTATTGGGATGGTCAAACCTTAAGTCTTATAACAGTCGAGAAATAAAATTTTAGTCATGATTCCCCTTACTTCTTAATTAATTCTACACGACTATTAATAACCCCCTATTCGTAGTTAAGCGACAACTCCATTAGTTAACTAGCGCATCGCCGCAGCATCCCTCAACTATTGCTTCCTACAAGGGTATTGACCTTTCCGAGACAGCTCTTATGATTGCCCAAAGTAACATCGAGTTTCTTCCTTGAAAAGAAAACCTTCGCTCAGGAAGAGCTTTCAGAATTTGTTTCAGAATGGGTAGAAAACCAACAAGAAAAGTTCGATATTATTCTCAGTAATTGAAACTAATCAACGATTAAATCTTCTCTACAGACCCAACTAGAGCGATCGCACTCCAATCCTAAACAACCACCCAACTAAACCCGATGGGTTCAGGGGGCGACAAGCGCCCTAGAAGGCTTCCTGTATCAGCGTTATTGCTCTCAACCCCCGTTGATAAAATGCTCGCTTATTGCGAAAAGAAGTGATTAATTTCTCTACCGAATCCTGACATTCATGAAACGCAGCTATCCAATTGTAGCCATACAAACCTATCCAAAAATTGCTATGTCTTCGCTTTGTCCTTCCTGTTTCTTTAAGGTTGCTTCCTCAACTATTTCATTACAGATTAAAACCCCAAACACTGCACTGCCTTACGCTTCGTCTCCTCACCTCTACGGTCATACTTCGCCGTTGTCACAGGACTAGCATGACCCGCTAACTTCTGCACCGTGACAATATCAACCCCTGCGTCCAATAAATCCGAGCAGAACGTCCGTCTGAAATCATGGGGACTGAATGAGTCTACCCCAGCCTCTTTCGCTCGTTTCTGAACAATCAACAGCACCGCTTGGGGGGTCATGTGCCTTAACTCAATCTCTCCCCCTTTACGGATGGGACATAGTAATGCACCAGGTTTGCGACCCCGGATCGCAATCCAACTCTCAACCACCGAGAGCGCCGTCTCATTCAAATACACCGTCCTATCCTTACCCCCCTTCCCATCCCG
>DNGI01000294.1:0-3737 GCA_003486645.1 Cyanobacteria bacterium UBA11370
CCCCATCCCCCACTCTCCCCATCCCGCCGGAAGCATTTGGGCACAAGACGTAGATGCGGTAATTATCCCTGCTACTGCCTGTGGAGGGAGTGCCATACTTAGTTTTAGCCAATCCCAAACCCAAATTATTGCCGTTGAAGAAAATCAAACTTCAATGCAAGTTCCTCCAGAACCGTTAGGGATCAAAGTGATCAGAGTACACTCGTATTTAGAGGCATTGGGCTGGTTGGTTGCTCATCGCGCTGGGATCAGTGCAGACTCCCTCAGTCCATCCTTGTCGTCTATACGTTGCTTATCTATTTTTAGTGACCAAACAGCTTCCTGATAACCCGGAATTTGAACCTCTGACGCGCATCCAAATTTTAGTGGCGATGGGCGTAACTGCTGTCGTATTGCTAGCGGTTGCTAAACTATGGCTGCAAATTGGCTCTGTCAATCTCTTACCCGTGAGTGGTAGCCCTGAAGCCTTACTTGTAGGATTGGGTATAGGGGCAGCCATTACAGCGACTAGTAGTTTAGTTTATCGCCTTTGGCCTGCTTACCGTCAAAGTGCAGACCTTTACTTGCAGTTAGTCCTCAAACCATTAGTATTACCCGACATTATTTGGCTGGGGTTGCTACCTGGAATGAGTGAAGAATTATTGTTTCGGGGGGTAATGTTACCAGCGGTGGGATTGAATCCCGTCGGTGTGCTTGCTTCTAGTCTAGTTTTTGGTATCTTACACCTGAGTGGCCCCCAACAATGGCCCTATGTTGTTTGGGCAACAATTGTGGGGCTGTTGTTAGGATTTAGTGCGTTGATAACGGGCAATTTGCTCGTACCTATTGTGGCTCATGTAGTTACTAATTGGGTTTCGAGTTGCCTTTGGAAACTGGGAAACCAAAAGGTTGAAGCGTAATTTTTTTGGGAATAGGAAATGAAGAATTTAGACTCAACTTGTCTCGAAGACTATGTAATGCAAGATGCAAGGGCAGCTTATCAATCTGGTTAAGAAGGGACTGAGAAACGTATTGGCTAACAACACACCAACAGTGACAGACTGGGTTACTCAAGTCTTAAGTATGCTCATTTGAGCACGGAATTGTTAACTTTCATCAAAAATAAACAACCTCATTGAGGCTCAATCAGCATAAAGCATAAAGTATTGAAAATATTCATTAAATATAATGTTCTAGATGAGAGAATAACCGACTTCTGCTTTTAGAATAAACGCAAATACCATAATCTCGTAAACTGGAGGTATATATGGTTGGCTATGCAGTACGAGACTTTCACTTAACGGTAAATCCCGGTGATATCATCGCTAAAGAGCCTCAAACGATTGAGGAAAAAGCCAAGCAAATCGCTGTAGATGTGCCTGATATTACCGGAGATCACATCAAAGTTCCAACTTATTTTATCGTCAACTATCCCAATGGTGAAACCAAAGCACTACACCACGTCAGGGATGCTAAACAAATCTCCGATGTAATTCGGATGATGAGATTAGAGGAAGAATCTTTGACGCAACCAGCAGGTCATATTAAACATGAATTAAACCTAGCGGGTCTAATCTTCATCTTGGCATTTTGCTTAATGAGTGCCACCATACTGATCGGTATTTTCTAACCGCATTCATTAAATTGGGTAACTGATGTAGCGGATAATTTAATAGTAAAATAATTCAAATCACTCATCCGTTACATCCGTTATCCCATCCGTTGCCACGGCCGGATCAAACACGAGCAACAATTGTGCGATGACGTGGACTATTCGGTGTAATCATCGGTGGATGAAACCCTGCTTCCACAATTGCTTCCTCAATATCCAACCCAAAATACTCATCCAAATAAGGTTCCGTACTCTTAAGTAACGTTAAAATATAAGGTGGCATTTTGGCATAAATCTCAGACCGAGGATTCATATCCATCAGGGTAAGATAACCACCAGGACGTAGTAAACGCCGCGCTTCCTGGAAAATTTCCTTTGCTGCCTTTTGCGGCAATTCATGGAACATTAAAAAAGCAGAAACTAAATCAAACGAAGCATCCGATAAACCCGTTGATTCCGCCGCCGCGTGTTTCCAGTTAATATTGCTATTCCGCTGTTGAGAATTGTATTTGGCGACGGCTAAAAAGTACGGTGACAAGTCCACACCCGTAATAGTTGCCTGGGGATAAATTGCTTGTAGCGCCATCGTACTCATCCCCACACTGCAACCCAAATCTAAAATATCTTGCGGCTGGATCGTAACTTGCGCTTTCACAATATTGTGATAACTTTGGCGCAGTCGAGGATCTCCTTCAGCACCTGCATCAGGCCAAATTTTAGCATGAACCGCATAAGCAGCCGATTCAACTTCCCAAGCTGCATCCCAATTCAGATTACCCTTTTCGTAAGCATGAAATGGGCGAAAATAATAATCTGGGTAAGTTAACTGGGGATTTTGGACTTGATTAAGGTAAGGATTCCAATCCAGCGATCGCAACTCCTCCACCCGTTTAGTCCAAGGTACTCCAATCTGTTCTGCTCGTTTAATCATCATACTCCGAGCTTGATGCTTGGCTAAATTGGCGAGAGGTTTAATCGAAAGTAAGCCATTTACTAACTGAGAGGTTAAGTTAGGAGCAGTTTTTACAGTAGTTGTCATAGAGAAATAATCAATTATTGGTTATAAATTATAAATTATGAATTATCTTACTCCCTTCAGTCACACCCAGATCGCCGACTTCTCGCAGATCCCCGACTTCTTCAACAAGTCGGGGATCTCAACCTCTCTTGTTCCACTCCCCATTCTCAAAATCCCAAGGATATAGGGAAAAACAACCGCAGATAAGTCGATAAAATTGCCTCACCCCAAAAAATAGTTAATCCCGCACCTAAAGCTAGAAACGGACCAAATGGCATAGGTTGTCGTCGATTTAGCCAACCCAGCGCGATCGCACCCCCACCAGCAAATGCTCCCACAGCACAAGCCAAAAATCCAGCCAGTAAAAGATACTTCCATCCTAACCATGCTCCCATCATCGCGGCGAGTTTAGCATCTCCTCCTCCCATTGCCGTTTGTCCAAATACAATGGAACCACCAAACGCGATTGTATCAAATAACCAAATACCGACTACAGCACCCACAATCCCTATCATCAAATGACTCGATAGTCCTGATAGTTGTGATACTTGTAAAAAACCTAAACTTCCTTGAAACACTAAACCCACTATTAACCCTGACTGAGTAAGAGGATTAGGTAGAGTCATCGTATCCAAATCAATTAAAGATAGTGCTAATAACCAGCTTAAAAATGCCCAATATCCCAACGTTTCTAATCTTAAACCATACTTCAAAAATACCAGCAAAAATAATAGACCTGTAATTGCCTCAACCACAGGATAACGAATCGAAATACGACTTCTACAGTGGCGACAGCGACCCTTTAACCACAACCAGCCAATAATAGGAATATTCTCCCGTTTTCCTAACTGATGTAAGCAACGGGGACAACGAGAAGGAGGGAAAAGAATTGATAAATTAGCAGGTAGGCGATAAACTACCACATTTAGAAAGCTACCAATTGACGCACCTAAAGCCAATACAATTAACGAAGTCAAACCAATAGTTAAGGCTTCCATTTGGTTTGTGGTTTGTGGTTTGTGGTTTGTGGTTTGTTATTTGTTATTTGTTATTTGTTGTTTGTCATTTGTTGTTTGTTAAGCTGTCACGCATTTAAATTGGGTATCAGTAGCGACCAAGATGGTCGCA
>DNGI01000294.1:3983-5745 GCA_003486645.1 Cyanobacteria bacterium UBA11370
TTAAATGACGAACAGCTTATTTGATACTAACCAACAACTAGAAACTAACGCCTAACAACCAACAACCAACAACCAACAACCAACAACCAACAACTAATAAATTTCCGCCTCAAGTTGACTAAACGGCACAAAACACTCCTGTGGTAAAAGGATCGGTTTAGTCCGAAAAATTAACTTTCCTCGATGAGTATAACGATCTATCGCTACCCCAAACGGACGTTGTGTCATCTCCGGATGAACTTCATAGTAAGTACGGTAGATCAGCCGCGCTGCTCTGAGTAGACTGGGATCTAACAGCATCGGTAGTTCCGTCCGATCCGTATATTCTGCTTGCCATTGCTGTGATGTGTACACCACCCGTCTTACCCTATTATTTCAGCTTGACTTTAATCTACCAGCGCTATTACAGCAAGAGGCTCCAAAGGCTACCCTAAGATTTAAACAGCTTAGAGTTCCTTAATCAAAGCATCTCCCATGGCGCGGCACCCTACTAACGTCATCCCTGGTGACATAATATCTCCAGTACGATAACCGTTATCTAACACCTTTAGCACTGCCTGTTCAATTCGCTCTGCTGCTGTTGGCTGGTTTAAGCCATAGCGTAACATCATTGCGGCACTTAATACTTGTGCTAACGGATTTGCTTTATCTTGACCTGCAATATCGGGTGCTGAACCATGGACAGGTTCAAATACCCCAGACCCATTTTCCCCTAAACTGGCAGACGGTAACATCCCAATACTACCTGTAAGCATCGCAGCCGCGTCAGAAAGAATATCTCCAAAGAGATTACTGGTGACAATTGTATCGAATTGTTTAGGCGCTCTCACCAGTTGCATGGCAGCATTATCAACATACAAGTGAGAAAGTTCCACATCCGGATAGTCGGAGGCGAGTTTAGTGATGCGATCGCGCCACAATTGGGATACTTCCAACACATTCGCCTTATCCACCGAACAGAGTTTTTTATTGCGTTTCCGGGCAGTTTCAAAGGCTACCTTGCCAATTCTATCCACTTCAGCTTCGGTATAAGCCATCGTATTAACACCGCGCCTTTCCCCCGTTTCCGTAGTAAAAATTCCCTTGGGTTGACCAAAATAGATCCCACCCGTCAATTCTCGGACTACCATAATATCAACACCCTCAACGACTTCTCGTTTTAAGGTCGAGGCATCAATCAATTGGGGTAATATAGCCGCAGGACGCAAATTTGCAAATAAACCCAATCCTGCTCTTAATCCTAACAATCCCGTTTCGGGGCGTTGATGGCGCGGGAGATTATCCCACTTATACCCTCCAATTGCGGCTAACAAAACGGCATCGCTATTACGGCATAATTCCAGAGTATCCGCAGGTAAGGGTTCACCCGTTGCATCAATCGCCGCACCCCCCATTAAAGCTTCGCTAAATTCAAACCCGATGTCGAGTTGCTCCCCGATAACGTTTAAGACATCTACCGCGACTGCCATAATTTCTGGTCCAATGCCATCACCTGGCAAAAGGGTAATGCGGTAGCGTTGCTGTGTCATACCTTCTTGTAATTTTGTAAACAATTTGAGAGATAGACGAGTGAACCCTACAATCTCTCAGGCAGTCTTTTATCATAGCGGGTAATGTGATGATTGTTGTTGGTTGTTTGTTTTTTGTTGTTGGTGGTTTGTTTTTTGTCAGTTATCCAGTGTTTTTCCGCTAACCACTGGCAACTAATCAACAAGGGATAACCCAAGGGAGTAGGGAGTGGGGGGAGGGGGAGAGAGGGGGA
>DNGI01000134.1:0-239 GCA_003486645.1 Cyanobacteria bacterium UBA11370
CCGCAGGCTCAATTGAGTCCGCGCAGGCGGACGAAAGTTTTTATAGCCCCAGACTTCTAGTCTGTGGACGATTTGCAAATACGGGATGCTCCCAATTGATGTATCTCAGCATCAAATTACTACATCTTACTCACAATATTCTGTATGATTTGCACTCCAGTAATTGCCTGCCAGCCAAATAAACCCAAAAAACCGATATTCAGGGCAATATGAGTGTAACGTGCCCACATATTCCCTTT
>DNGI01000134.1:448-913 GCA_003486645.1 Cyanobacteria bacterium UBA11370
TAACGTGCCCACATATTCCCTTTTTGCATAAACGGAGTGAGGGAAGCCGCCGTAGCGATCAGCGCCGTCATTCCTAAACCGACCAATAAATGAGGGCCAAAAAATAACTTACCATTATTAGCGTAAGTAACCCCCATGCCTGCGATCGTGGCGATAACCGTAGCAGCTAACAGCACTGAACCAATTTGATGGTGCTTGAGATTATACTTCCCTTTGATTAGTTCTTTCTTCGCTTCACCTTCTGCATTTCGGGTTTGTTGAATTTTGATGCCGAGATACAGGGCATAAATCCCTATCGCCAGTAGTCCCCACATCACTACAGGGTGAAGGAATTGGGAATAGACTTTAACAGTTTCTGAAATTTCAGGAGTCATCGTGTGTTCGGAGTAGCTTAAATATCTTGATAAAACTTAACATAACATAGCTGAAGAGACTTCTCCCATGTCCTCCTTGTCTCCCTTGTCC